>JAYPMZ010000038.1:0-9289 GCA_038130205.1 Erythrobacteraceae bacterium
CGCTATCTCTACGTCATCTCGGACAACAATTTCTCCGACAACCAGCGCACGCTGCTGATGAAGTTCGAGATCAAGAGCGATGTCCAACTGGTCGCCGCTACGCCTGAGCCGGAGGTTAACTACGCGACGACCGATGTCGTGCTTGTGACAGACATGGGCGAGATCACCGTGCGGCTCGAAACCGAGCGTGCGCCGGTCACGACTGCCAATTTCCTGCGCTATGTCGATGAGGACCGCTTTGACGGAACCGTTTTCTACCGCGCGATGAAGCTCGACCGCGAGCCGCAGCCGAACGGGCTGATTCAGGGCGGAACACAGTTCGATCCCAAGCGGATCCTGCCCGGCATCCCGCACGAGCCGACCACGCAAACCGGCCTCAGCCATACCAATGGCGCGCTCTCGATGGCGATGGGCGATCCCGGCACTGCCAATGGCGACTTCTCGATCATGCTGGGCGACCAGATCGGCCTCGATGCGCGGCCCGAGGCGCAAGAGGCGATCTGGCGCAACGGCTATGCGGTGTTCGGCTATGTCGTCGGCGGAATGGACGTGGTGAGCGCGATCCATGCCGCGCCTGCCGATCCGGACAAAGGCGAAGGGGTGATGCGCGGGCAGATGCTCGCCGATCCGGTGACGATCATCGATATCCGCCGCGTCGAGCCTGCGGAGTAGCTACTCGCCCACGGCGGGCCGACCTACCGGCGCGCTCGCCACTTGCGGCATGCGCGCTTCGAGCCTGGGCAGCCATTCGGAAACATTTGCCCCTATGGCGCTCTGCGGCAGCGAGGCGAGCAGGCGGCGCTGCGTTTCCCAACCGGCAATCGTGCGACTGGTCATCCGCGCCACTTCCGCAAGCTCTTGCGGCTGGCGCATGGCGCGATTGATCAGCGCGTCGCCGTAAAACGTCCAGTCGTTCTCCGCCTCGCAACCGAAAGAATTGCGCTCCGATGCGGCGGCGGTGAGGATCGCGGTGTCCGCACTGGCGAGCGCAGGGACGAAGACACCCGAATAGCACGCGCTGATAATGAGGATGCGGCGATCAATCCCGACCTCCTCCAGCGCACCCGCAAGCCGCGCAGGCGAAAGGATGCCATAGCCGCTGTCGCCATAGTGATAGGCCAGCCCCAGCTTGTTGCCATGACTGGTGGTGTAGAGGACGAGCACATCCTCTTTGGTATCCATCACTTCCGCGACATGCGCTATGCTGAGCAGCAGGCTGTCGATCGAGCCGCGTGGCAGATTGTCGCGCACGCCGTCCGGCCCGGCAAGCGTCAGCGTGCGACCGGCGGCATCGTAACGGCTTGCCAGCACCCGTCCTGCTTCGCGCGCTTCGCGGGCAAACACGGGATCGCTGTCGAGCGCGATGGTGATGACATAGGCATCGACCGTGCCGCTGCGCTGCGGCTCCAGTCCGGCGAGCGCATTGCCCAGCAGGCGTTGCTGGCGCAGCAGGTCGCGCGCGTCCATCGCGCGGTCGAGCTGCGGAGCGAGTTCGTAGCTTTCGACGATTTCTTCGCGGTTCTCGCCCGTCCCCAGATTGGGGAACGGCTCGGTATGTGCGGGAGGCTGGTTGGGATTGTCCTGCGCCGCGATTGCCGGTGCAAGCAACGCAGTTGCAAGGCCGGCAAGCAAGGAAATCCGCGCGCGCATGCCGCACACTTTCGCAAGCATTGCTGGAAGGTCAAGCTCTTGGGACGCAAATTGTAGCGATCCGACAAACTTGCCCGTTGGCGGATAGCTACAATCCGTGAGGGGCAGCGGGAGGGTATTTCAAGGTTCAGCCAAACAACAACCGAGTCCAAGCAATGACCCAGCCATCGACAAGCGATACCGCGCTCCGTCCCATTCCGGCAGTCGGCCTGTTCGGCCGGAGCAGCATGGTGCAGCCCAAACGGGTAGAACACCCCGCCTCAGAGCGAGCGCCAGAGCCGGCCAAAGCCGCCTAGACGCGGCTCTTCATAGAACTGCGCCAGTCTGCGGGACTGCAATAGTCGGAGTTCTTCCGCCAGCGGCAGACCGGGTTTGACACCCCGGCCTGCGCTGCGAAACTTTAATACACCCGCTTCTTCGGCTTGATGTAGTCCGCGTCGTCGGTGAGCGTGTAATCGTGCACCGGACGGTAATCGAGCTTGCCCATACCGCCGCTGCCGCCCCAGCCATCGAACCATGCGACGGTGTGCTTCATCCACTGGTCATCGTTGCGGCCATTGTCGTCTTCGTTGAAGTAGTCTTCGTTGACGTGGCTGCCGCGACATTCCTTGCGGTTGTTGGCCGAATTCATCGTAACGCTCGCCTGCGAGATCAGATTGTCGAGCTCGAGCGTTTCAATAAGGTCCGAGTTCCAGATCAGCGATTTGTCGCTGACGTGGATGTCCTGCATGCGGTCATTCACGCCCGCGATCAGCTTCACGCCTTCGGCCAGCAGTTCGTCATTACGGAACACCGCGCAGTGCTTCTGCATGGTCTTTTGCATTTCGACGCGCACTTCTGCAGTCGGCGAACCGCCTTCCGAATAGCGGAACTTGTCGACACGGCCGAGCGAAAGGTCGGCGCTGTCGGCGGGCAGTTCGGGCTGCTTGGCCCCCGGCTTGAGCGAGTCCTTGAGGTGCAGGCCGGTTGCACGGCCGAACACCACGAGGTCGATCAGCGAGTTCGAGCCCAGACGGTTCGCACCATGGACCGAAACGCAGGCGGCCTCGCCCACGGCATAGAGGCCCGGAACCACCGTATCGGGATCGCCATCGGCGCCGATGGTCACGACCTGGCCGTGATAATTACAGGGGATGCCGCCCCTGTTGTAGTGGACGGTCGGCGTCACCGGCAGCGCTTCGCGGGTCAGGTCGACACCGGCGAAAATCTTGCCGCTTTCGGTGATGCCCGGCAGACGCTCTGCCAGCACCTTGGGATCGATGTGGTCGAGGTGCAGGTAGATGTGGTCGCCTTCCGGCCCCACGCCGCGCCCTTCGCGCATTTCCTTTGCCATCGACTGCGAGACGACATCGCGCGAGGCGAGGTCCTTCGCACTCGGCGCGTAGCGTTCCATGAAACGCTCGCCTTCTGAGTTGGTGAGGTAGCCGCCCTCGCCGCGCGCACCTTCGGTGATGAGCACGCCCGCGCCGTAAATGCCGGTCGGGTGGAACTGCACGAACTCCATGTCCTGCAGCGGCAGGCCAGCGCGCAGCACCATGCCGCCGCCGTCGCCGGTGCAGGTGTGCGCCGAAGTCGCGGTGTAATAGCAACGGCCATAGCCGCCGGTTGCCAGAACGACCGACTGCGCGCGGAAACGGTGAATCGTACCATCGTCGAGGCACATCGCCATCACGCCGACGCACTGGCCGTCCTTCATGATCAGGTCGAGCGCGAAATATTCGATGTAGAAGTCCGCATCATACTTCAGGCTCTGCTGATAGAGCGCGTGGAGCATGGCGTGGCCGGTGCGGTCTGCGGCGGCGCAGGTGCGCTGCACAGCGGGGCCTGCACCCATGTTCTGCATGTGACCGCCGAACGGACGCTGGTAGATCGTGCCGTCTTCGTTGCGCGAAAAGGGAACGCCAGCGTGCTCCAGCTCGTACACGGCTTGAGGAGCTTCGCGGGCGAGATATTCGATCGCGTCCTGGTCGCCCAGCCAGTCCGACCCCTTCACGGTGTCGTACATGTGCCAGGTCCAGTGGTCCGGCGAATTGTTGCCGAGGCTCGCCGCGATGCCGCCCTGCGCTGCAACGGTGTGCGAGCGCGTGGGGAAGACCTTGGTGATGTTCGCAGTGCGAAGCCCTGCTTCGGCAGCGCCCATCGTGGCGCGCAGACCTGCACCGCCGGCGCCGACAACAACGACGTCATAGGTGTGGTCAATGATCTTGTAAGAGCCCGTCAATCCGGGTGCTTCAGCGGTGGCCATCAGGCGGCTCCTGTCAGTGCGAGGCGGGCGACGCTGAAGATTGCAAAAGCGCCGCCGCCAATAGCGGCAAGGTTGAGCGCCGAAAGCAGCGCGAATTTCGAACCCGATTCGTGGACATAGTCCTCGATCACGACCTGCAGGCCGAGACGGGCGTGGTAAAAGAGGCTGAAGATCAGGAGGATCATCGGCACCGCAGCAATCGGCTGCGACAGCCATCCGGTGACGCTGGCGTAGCTGTAGTCGCTCAGCATCACGAGGCTGACGATGAACCAGACCATCAGGAGAAGATTGCTGATCGCGGTGGTACGCGCGACGAGCCAGTGGTGGGCGCCGTGATGCGCCGAGCCGAGCCCGCGCACCTTGCCGATCGAGGTTCCGTTACCCATCGCGTTTACCCCTTCACCAGCAGAATATAGGCCCACAGTGCGACCGTGAGCACGATTGCGATGATCGGGCAGGCGATCGACCACATGCGGTTGGTATCAAGCTCGTAGCCTGCGCCCACATCGAGCACGAAGTGGCGAAGCCCGCTCATCATATGGGTGAAGAACGCCCAGGTCAGGCCGATCAGCACGACCATGCCGACCCATGAATCCGCCGCCCACAGGAAAGTCTCGTAGGCAGCAGGTCCGCTCGCAAGCGCACCCAGCCACCAGACCAGCAGGCCGAGGCCGACCAGCGCCATGCCGTCGCCCGTTGCGCGGTGGAGGATGGATACCAGCATATGCGGTCCCCACCGCCATATCTGCAGGTGCGGTGAAAGCGGTCTTTGGCTCATGATGATCTCATCTGTCTTGATTTCCCCGCTCCCACTTAGCGCAACCGGCGCATGAGGCAAGGCCACTACGCTCGACAGACCCTGCAAAAATTCGCAATAGACCGTTGCATGACTTTCATCCTTGTCACCGGATCGAGTCGCGGAATCGGGGCTGCTGCCGAAGCAGCGCTTGCCGAACGCGGCATTAGCGTCATCGGCCAGAGCACCCGCGGCTCGGCCTCTGGCCATATCGCAGCAAATTTCTCCGATCCGCTCGCCCCGCAGCGTCTGTGGGAAGAAGCGATGGATCGCAGCGGCGGTGATATCGCCGCCGTGGTCAACAACGCAGGCCTATTCGAAGCGAACCGGCTCGACCGTTCGGACATCGAATGGCTCGATGCGTGGGAGGACACGCTGCGCATCAACCTGACCGCTGCCGCACAGATCAGCCGCTTTGCGGTGCTGCACTGGCAGGCTCAGGCCAAAGGTGGACGGCTGGTCCATGTCGCGAGCCGCGCCGCCTATCGCGGCGACTCGCCTGCTCACTGGCACTATGCGGCAGCCAAGGCAGGCATGGTGGCGATGCACAAGACGATTGCGCGCGCCTATGCCAGCGAGGGCATCCTCAGCTTCGCGATCACGCCGGGCTTCACCGATACGAGCATGGCAGGCGACTATCTCGAATCGCGCGGCGGGCCGGGACTGCTTGCCGACATCCCGCTGGGCCGCGTGGCGACACCCGAAGAAATCGCGCGCATCATCGCCTTTTGCGCGCTAGACGCTCCGCCGAGCATGACCGGCGCGGTCATCGACGCCAATGGAGCGAGCTTTGTTCGGTAGAATATTATTGGGCGCGCTCGCGCTTGCAGGTTGCACGACATCATCGGCACAGGAGCTTTCACCCGAGCTTGCCGAGCTGGTCGCGCAGCCGCAGACCGGCTCGTTTAATCCGGATGCTCGCAAGGATGCCGAGTTCTTCAAGGACACGCCCGAACGCTTCCGCCCCTTCGTCGCGGTCTGCAATCCGTGGGATGAATGGGACAAGCCCGCCCCGCCCTTCCGCATCTTCGGCAACAGCTATTATGTCGGAACCTGCGGCATCTCGGCGATCCTCATAACCGGAGAGGACAGCCATGCACTGATCGACAGCGGCACCGAAGCGGGCGCGGACGTGGTACTCGCCAATATCGCGAAGCTCGGCTTCGATCTCAAGGACGTGAAGATCCTCCTCGCCAGTCACGAACATTTCGACCATGTCGGCGGCATGGCAAAGGTCCAGCAGGCGACCGGCGCTACGGTAATCGCCTCAGAGATCGCGATCGGAGTCATGACCACGGGCAAGGATCATCCCGACGATCCGCAGGCCGGGATGCACGATGCGATGGCCCCCATCGCGGACGGCATGCCTTATTTCTACGGCGAGGCCCCCTACCTGCTCGACTATCTCGGCATCTCCGCAATCGAGACCCCCGGCCATACTCCGGGCGCGATGAGCTGGAGCTGGCAGTCCTGCGAGGGCGACGTGTGCCGCACCATCGCCTATGCCGACAGCCTTTCGCCCGTCAGCGCCGACGATTACCGTTTCAGCGACCACCCCGATTATCTCGCGGACTATTTCGCAGGGCTTGAGCGTCTGGGCGCGGTGCCATGTGACATCCTCATCGCCGCGCACCCCTCGCACAGCCGCTTGCTGCGGCGGATGCGCGTGGGCGAGCTGGTCGATCCGGGGGCCTGCGCTTACTACGCAATCGGCAAAGTGCAGGACCTCGAAGCGCGGCTGGCGAAAGAAGCAGAACAGGCCACCGCACAATGATCAGTTGGAAACTCACCGCTCACGCACCCAAGCCCGTCGTGCAGGCAGCCCTTCTTGCGCATGACGAGATCGACGACTGGGATTTCGACCTCGTGATCGCAGGCCGCGAAGTGGCGGAGGATCGCCCGCAGGACTGGGTGCTCGAAGGCTGGTACCCGACCAAGCCGGGCAAGGCGCAGAAAGCCGCGCTGGCCGATTTGTTCGAAACCGACCCTCCGAAGATCGTCGTCGAGCAACTGGAAGACGAGGATTGGCTCACGCTCAGCCAGCAGGGTGCAGAGCCGATCCGCGCGGGCCGCTTTTACGTACATACGCCCGATTTTCCCGCCGAGGACGGCGCGATCGACTTCATCATTCCTGCCGCGCAAGCCTTCGGCACCGGCCAGCATCGCACCACCGCCGGATGCCTCGAAATGCTCGGCGCGATGAAGGATCGTGGTGTCGTTGCGCGCAATGTTGCCGATATCGGCACCGGCACAGGACTGCTCGGCTTTGCTGCTATGCGCCTGTGGCCGCGCGCGCTGGTGACGGCATCGGACATCGACGAGGTTTGCGCTAGCGTGGTCGAGGAGAACGCTGCGCTCAACGACATTGCTCTGGGTGCGGGACCGGGCGCGATGACGATGGTGATCGCGCCGGGAATGGATGACGATCTTTTGCAGTTGCGCGGCCCGTATGACCTGCTGATCGCCAACATTCTTGCAGGCCCGCTGGTCGAGCTCGCCCCCGATTTCGCCGCTGCGACAGCACCCGGCGGTAGTGTCCTGCTCGCAGGGCTTTTGGCGGGCGAGCAGGAGGCGAAAGTGCGCCGCGCCTACCGGCTTGCAGGCTTCCGGCTGGTGGCGCGGATCCAGCGCGGCGATTGGGCAATCCTGTGGCTCCGGCGGCGCAGCGCGCGGTGAAGCGAGGCCTTGCGGTCTTGAAGTGGACCGCTATCGTGCTGGTCGGCGCGGTGCTGCTGTTCGCGCTGTCTGGCTGGATCGGGTCAAGCTGGGCGCGCAATGGCGACTGGAGCGAACCCGATCCGCGTGAAGAGCGCACCATCGCGGTGATGATCGGCTCGAACGGCATCCACACAGAGATTGCGATGCCTTTGGTAACACCCGAAGTGGACTGGCGTCCGCTGTTTCCTGCTGATGACGTGATCGCCAGCGACCGCGACTACACCCACGTCGCGGTCGGCTGGGGCGAGCGCAAATTCTTCCTCGAAACGCCAAGCTGGTCGGATGTAAACCCGCTCACCGTGGTGCAGGCGATGATCGGCGGCGAAGGCGTGGTGCATGTCGCGCATTACGTGCGCCCCGCCCCATCGGACGACTACCGCGTGCTGCACATGCGCCCCGAGGAATATCGCAGGCTAGTCTCCGAAATCACCGCGCAATTGGAACCTGTCGAAACCCGCGAAGTCCTGCCCGGATACAGCCGCCACGATGTGTTCTACACTGCGAGGGGCACTTATCACCTCGGCAACACCTGCAACCAGTGGACAAGCGACAGGCTAGCCGCGGCAGGAGTGCAAACAGGCGCGTGGTCGCCCTTTGCAGGCGGGGTCATGAAGTGGGTTCCGCCCGTTCAGCGCTAGCTTTGCAGCAGGTCTTCGAGCAGCCCCAGCGCGTTGCCTGTAAAGGCATACATATTGGCGATGCGATCATCGCTGCCGGTTTCGATCAGCCGCGTAAACTCGCCCAGCGGCCCCACCAGTGCGGCGACGCTGCGGCCCGCAGGAGCGCCGGAAGGGTGGCTCGAACCGCCCACCGATCCGCTCTCGGCCAATCCCCATTCAGCGCCGAAATTGTCGCGAATCGCGCGCGCTTGCAGCAGCGCATATTCCTCGCTCGCCCCGCGCATGCCTTTGTAGGCTTCGCGCGGCAGGTCGAAGAGAATGTCGCGCGCACGAAAGGAATAGACCACCCCGCCCCCGACAAAGAATTCAAGTGCGCCAGGTACAGTCAACAGGCTTGCCGCGATCAGCCCGCCGGTTGCCCCGTCTGCGACCGCAAGCTTCTCGCCGCGCCCGCGCAGCAGCGTGGCGATGCGCAGCGCCTTGGGGTGGTTTTCGTTCAACATATCGCTCATCCCGCTTTTGCCACAATGTCGGCCCAGCCCGCCTCGTCGATCACTTCAATTCCGAGTTCTGCGGCTTTCTTCAGCTTGGAACCTGCCCCCGGTCCTGCGACCAGCAGATCGGTCTTGGCGCTGACGCTGCCCGCAGCCTTCGCGCCGAGCCTTTCAGCCTGCGCCTTGGCCTCATCGCGGCTCATGGTTTCGAGCTTGCCGGTAAACACCACGGTTTTCCCAGCGACAGGAGAGTCGAGCGTTTCGACCTCGTAGCGTGGCGGGGTGACGAGGCTCAGCATATCATCCCACACTGCGACATTGTGCGGCTCGTGGAAGAAATCGCCCAGCGCCTCGACCACCGAGGGGCCGATACCGTCGATAGCGGTGAGTTCGCTCGCGGCTTCATCGTCACCGTCACGGGCCTTCTCGGCCAGGGTGCGCAGGGCGGGAAATTCGTGAACATGCTTAAGCAGGTCGCGCGCGGTCACTTCGCCGACATGCCGGATGCCCAGCCCGAACAGTAGCCGCGCCGCATCGGGTTCGCGCCGCGCTTCAATCGCGGCGAGCAGATTGTCGACCGACTTTTCCTGCCATCCTTCGAGCGCGAGAATATCCTCGCGGCGACCTTTCAGGCGGAAGATATCGGCGGGGCTTTCAAGCCACCCGAGCGCAAAGAATTGCGCGATGGTCTTTGAGCCCAGCCCGTCGATATCGAGCGCCTTACGGCTGACAAAATGTTCGAGCCGCTGGGTGCGCTGTGCGGGGC
>JAYPMZ010000038.1:9299-21158 GCA_038130205.1 Erythrobacteraceae bacterium
GTGCGGGGCAGATCAGTCCGCCGGTGCAGCGCACATCGACCTCGCCCTCCTCGGCGACCGCCTCGCTGCCGCATTCGGGGCAATGGTCGGGGAATAGGAACGGCTCGCGCTTTTCGTCGCGGGTCAGGTTCTCGACCACCTGCGGGATCACATCGCCGGCGCGCTGAATCACCACGCGGTCTCCCGGACGCACGCCCAAACGCTCGATCTCGTCGCGGTTGTGGAGCGTCACATTGGTAACCGTCACCCCGCCGACCAGCACGGGCGCAAGCCTGCCAACAGGCGTCAGCTTGCCCGTGCGCCCGACCTGAATGTCGATCGCCTCGAGCGTGGTCTGCGCCTTCTCCGCAGGGAACTTATGCGCCAGCGCCCAGCGCGGCGCCTTGGCGACGAAGCCGAGGCGCTGCTGATAGTCGAGCCGGTCAACCTTATAGACCAACCCGTCGATCTCATACGGCAGATCGGGGCGCTGGCGGCCAATCTCGTCATAATGCGCGATCATCGCATCGACGCTTTCGGTCACTGTCAGGAAAGGCGAAAGCGGGAAGCCCCAGCTTTCGATTTTGCGCATCATGTCGTGCTGCGTGTCACACGGGACTTCCGAGGCCGCGCCCCAGCCATAGGCCCAGAACTTGAGCGGGCGCTTCGCCGTAACGCTTGCATCCTTTTGCCGGAGCGATCCGGCAGCAGCATTGCGCGGGTTGGCGAAAAGCTTTGCACCGGCTTCATGCTGCGCAGCATTGAGTGCGGTAAAGTCCTGTTTCGACATATAAACTTCGCCGCGCACCTCGAAGACTTCGGGCACGCCTTCAGGGAGTGATTGCGGAATGTCGGCGATATGCGCGACATTGGGAGTGACATCCTCTCCCACCTGCCCGTCGCCTCGCGTGGCGGCACGAACGAGCTTGCCGTGCTCATAGCGCAGCGAGCAGGAAAGACCGTCGATCTTGTCCTCGGCGGTGATCGCCACGTCCTCGTCTTCGCCAAGGTTGAGATAGCGCCGCACGCGGGCGACCCATTCGGACACCTCTTCGCGGTTGAAACCGTTGTCGAGGCTCATCATGCGAACCTCATGCGTCACCTTGCTCAAAGGCGATGCAGCAATCTCGTGACCGACCTTTTTCGAAGGGCTGTCATCGCGCACCAGATGCGGGAACGCCTCTTCGACTTCGCGGTTTCGGCGGACCAGCGCATCATATTCCTGATCGGTGATCTCGGGCGCGTCTTGTGCGTGATACAGCTTGTCATGATGCGCAATCTGCCGCGCGAGCCGCATCAATTCGTTTGCAGCATCGGCTTCGGAAATGTCGACAATATCGGAAGGATCAGAGGGCATTGGGGGTCCACATAAACAGCACGGCAGCAGCAATCGAAACGGCAGATAGCAGCAGATAGCGCCGCCATTCGCCGCCGAGAAAATCGTTCCAGCGCAGCACCGCCGCAAGATTGAGGCAGCCGCACAGCGTGATGATCAGCGTCAAAACGAAACTCAGTACGGTGAAATAAGGGGCGAAGCTTTCGACAAATATCGGCGCGTCTCCGGGTCCCGGAGCGAACATGTCGAACGCCTTGATGCCCCACATCAGCAACCCGGCAAGCCCGACAAGTGTGCCCGCCGCCGCGAACAGCGCAGCCAGCCCGACGACAACCGCCGCGCGCGGTGACAGGTCGGTGAAATCGTCGGCGGCTTCGCTCATGCGTGCCGGTTTAGCGCCGGCTTGGCCCGCGCGGAAGTCCTACCGGCGCTCGATCTCCACGGGCATGTCGATATCGATAGCGGTCCCGTCGTCGAAATTGATCTGCGCGCCGGAGGTTTCCTCGATCAGCGCCTCCAGCTGCGCTTCGAATTCGTCATCGCTCAATTCGCCACTATCGTGCTGCTCGCGCAATTCCTCGAAGCGCGGGATAGCCTCGGCCCATTCGCCGCCGCTCTGGGTGCTGATCGTGACACCTTCGTTGAGACCGTCGAGCGCCCCGTCCTCGATCGCGATCCCGCCTGCAATCGCAAGGATGATCGGTGCGAGCAGCGCGATCAGAAAGGACACGAAGAAAGTCCGCCGGAAACTCATCTCGGTGACAAAGCCGAGCACCGCCATGAGCGCGAAGGCGACCAGCGTCGTCACGCCGACCGCTGCGAGAACGGTGAGCACCACGAGCGCGATCAACATTCCACCGACGATTTCCATTGTTGTGCCTCCGCTAGGTGTATTAGCTGCGTAATACATCGCAGCGGATGAGGCAAGATGTCAGTCGCTGAACACCGGACGCGTTTCGATGCGGTTGCCGAAGCCGGTGATATGCGGGCGCGCCTTGGCGATGGCGGCTTGCACGCCGGGGAGTTGCAGGCTGTTGGCGTGGTCGGTTTTGGTGCGCCAGACCTCGGTGATCCAGATAGAATTGGGGTCGGAGAGATCCTCGGCGATCAGATAGGCGAGATTGCCGGGCATATCGCCGGTCCCTTCGACGAGCGCGGCGACCACCAGATCGCGCATCCCGTCGGCGACCAGCATCTGCCCGATCAGTCCGTATGCCTCGTCCACGTTTTCGATCCTTCCAAAAGCCGGCCCCGCGCATCCCGCGACCAGCGACAGGGCGGCCATGCCGACAAACTCGCGGCGCTCCATCACACCCCTTCGAGCAGACGATCCGCCTGCGCGCGGGCCTCTGGCGTTACCTCCGCGCCCGAAAGCATCCGCGCGATTTCTTCCTGACGGCCCGCTTCGTCGAGCAGGACAACGCTGGTCTTGGTCACCGTGCCGCTTGATGCCTTGGCGATCATGTAATGCGTGCGACCGCGCGCGGCGACTTGGGGCGAGTGGGTGACGGCCAGCAATTGCCCTTCGTCCGCCGCCAGTCGCGCCAGTCGTTCGCCGATAGCGCTCGCCACAGCCCCGCCCACACCGCGGTCGATCTCGTCGAAAATGATCGTCGCCGCCCCGCCTTTCTCCGCCAGCGCAACCTTGAGCGCGAGGATGAAGCGCGACAACTCGCCGCCCGAGGCAATCTTGTTGAGCGGCGCAAAGTCCGCGCCGGGGTTCGTCGCGATCAGGAATTCGGCGCTGTCCATGCCGCTCGCGCCCCATTTGTCCTGCGGCAGCGTGCCGATGGCGGTAAGGAAGCGCGCCGCGTCCAGCTTGAGCGGCGCAAGCTCGGCGGCGACCGCCTTGTCGAGCTTCTTTGCCGCAGCAATCCGCACGTCATGCGCCTTTTCGGCAGCGGCAACGTAGGCCTCGCGCGCTTCCTTCGCGCCTGCCTCGAGCGCGTCGAGCTGCGCCTCGCCGCTTTCGATGGAATCGAGCCGCGTGCGCATGGTGCGCATCAGTTCGGGCAGCGCGTCGACTTCGCAGCGGTGTTTGCGGGCCAGGGCGCGCAGTTCGAACAGCCGCGTTTCGGCTGCATCGAGCGCCTGCGGATCGTGAACCAGCGCCTCGGCGGCTTTCTCCAGCTTTTCCTCTGCCTCGCCAGCCTCGAGCACCGCGCGATCAAGCGAGGCGAGCGCTTCGGCAAGGAGCGGGTGCTCGGGCGCGATACGATCGAGCTTGCGCGCCGCCACCCGCAGCGCAGCGAGCGGCGAATCCGACCCCTCCCATACGTGGCGCAAATCTTCGAGGTCGCCCGACAGCTTTTCGCCCTTTTGCATGTCGGCACGCGCCGCGGCGAGCCGCGCTTCCTCGCCCGCCTGCGGTTCGAGCGATGTGAGCTCGGCAAGATGCGCGATCAGCAGGTCCTGATCGGCCTTCGCCTGTTCGACTTCGTCGCGCGCTTCGGCCAGTTGCGCCTCGGCCCGTGCCCAGCTTGCCCAACGACGTTCGAGCGTCGCAAGGTCGGTTCCCGCAAACCGATCGAGCAGAGCGCGATGCCCGCGCGGGTTCACAAGGCCGCGGTCATCGTGCTGCCCGTGCAATTCGACCAATGCGGGTGCGAGTTCGCGCAGCAAGGCGACGCTGGCAGGCTGATCGTTGACGAAAGCCTTGGAGCCGCCGTCAGCCTTGACCTGCCGCCGGATAATCAGCGGTTCGCCCGGCTCGATTTCAAGATCGGCATCATCCAGCGCTGCAGCAATGGCGCGCGGAAGGTTTGCAAATTCGAAACTGGCGGAAACACTCGCCTTGTCCGCGCCGCTGCGCACCAGCGCGGTTTCCGCACGGTCGCCGAGCACCAGTCCCAGCGCATCGAGCAGGATCGACTTGCCCGCCCCCGTCTCGCCCGTGAGCACACCGAGCCCGCGCCCGAAATCAAGGTCGAGCGCTTCGATCAGGACAATATTGCGGATCGATAGACGGGTCAGCATTGTGCAAGCGTGTCTAGCCGCTTGCCAGACCCCCGTCACGCCTTTCGATCACCGTTTTCGGCAGGCTTATAGCTAGCCTTGCGCATTTGCCGAGCCGGTGCCCTTGCGGCTATGTTCGCACAAGCAAATCAGGAGGCGATCATCGGCATCATCAAAACAGCGGTTCTCGCACTGGGCGCGGTAGGCACGCTTGGCGTCGCAGGCTTTTTCGCACTCGGCCAGTATTCCAAGAGCGGGTCTGCACCGGGGCTGGTCGACGGCTCTTTGGCGCCCTGCCCCGATAGCCCCAATTGCGTGTCCAGCGAGGCGGGAACCGGCTCGGCCAAACGCGTCGAGCCTTTGCCCTTGGCAGTATGGGATGCGCTGCCCGCTGCCATCACCGAACTGGGCGGCACGATCTCACAGCACGAGAGCGATTACATCGCGGCCGAATTCAGCTCGGCCACGTTCGGCTTTGTCGATGATCTGGAATTGCGCCGGACGGACGAAGACGTGCAGGTGCGCTCGGCCTCGCGGGTCGGCTATTCGGATGGCGGGGTCAACAAAGCGCGGGTCGCGCAGCTGCGCGAAAAGCTAGCCGGGTAAAACGGTCGCTTAGCTCGCAGTCACGCCTGCGGCGTTGTCCTGCACCAGTTCATAGGCCTTGTCGTACCACTCGGTGCCCGGATAGTTTGCGCCGAGAACGGCGGCATACTTCACCGCCTCTTCACGCAGACCCAGCGCAAGGCTGCTTTCGGTCAGGCGATAGAGCGCCTCTGGCGTGTGGCTGGTGGTTTCAAACTGCTCGACCACATTGCGGAAACGCAATTGGGCGGCAAGCCAACGGCCCGAACGCTGGTAAAAACGGCCGATTTCCATTTCCTTGCCTGCAAGGTGATCGGCCACCAGGTCGAGCTTAAGACGCGCGTCGGCGGCGTATTCGGTCTGCGGGAAACGGCGGTTCACTTCGCGCAGCGCGGTTTGTGCCTGCTCGGTGATCGACTGGTCGCGGTTCACATCGCTGATCTGCTCGTAATAGCTCAGAGCGATCAGGTAGTAGGCGTAGGGCGCGTCCTTGTTACCCGGGTGGATCGACAGGAAGCGCTGCGAGTTCTGGATCGCCTTGTTGTAATCGCGGGCGATGTAATAGCTGAACGCGCTCATCAACTGTGCGCGGCGTGCCCATGGCGAATAGGGGTGCTGACGCTCCACTTCGTCGAACAGCGCCGCTGCAACCAGCGTGTTGCCATTGTCGAGCCGCCGCTGCGCCTCGGCATAAAGCGATTCGACGTCGCGCGCGACATAGGCGACGTCCTTATCGGCAGAGCCGCCACCGCAGCCGGTGAGGGTGAAGATTGCGGCCCCGATAAGGGCGGATCGCAGCACAGTGGAACGAAGCGTCTTGGTCATAGGCTGAAGCCTATAGCCAGCGCCTTCGTGAACGCCAAGTGAAGTTAAGGGAGTTTTGCGCCGGGAAGAGCCTGAACCCTCCCCGGCGCATCTTCGGGCCCGATCAAATATTGGTGCTGCTGGGGATCAGGCTCGGCAGCAGGAAGGTATAGGGCTGCATCCGGTTGGCGTTGCGCGCCGCAATCGTCTGCTCGACCCCTTCGAGCGCAGAGTTAAAGCGCGCCAGCGGGCCATCTGCTCCCGTGATCTTCGTATCCTGGAACCACTCGGGATACGGGAATTGCGGCGAGAGATAAGTGCCGAGCGGGCGATAATAAATCGACCCGAGCAGAAAAAGCACCTTCAATTGTTCGAGCGCAAGCTGGCGCGGCGGCATCATCGCCAGCCATTCCTGCTTGGTGCATTCGATCTGCGTATCGGGCGCCAGCTGCCACATCGCACCTGTAACCGCAGGAGCGAACTCCATGATCGCCTTTTGCGGGAAATTGACTGACGCGTGCTGTGCGCTCGCGGTGAAGATGATCATGGTGCAGGTCTGCACCAGTTCCTGCACCGTGGTCGGCGTGGCAAAGCCCTTGATATTACCCTTATCGGTATTGGCGATACATTGCGCCCATGCGGCCAGTTCGGTGTCGCCGGTCACATCGCTATCGGAAGCGTAATAGACCGATACGTAGTTGCGCACCCAGCCCTCGATCGCTTCCCAGACCAGCAGGCCATCGTCGCGATAGGGATAATCGGTCAGTGCCGAATTGGCATCGACCCCGCGTGCGGCAAGATTAGCGGGCAACATGCCAGCGGTGAAATCGAAACTGAGACGCGCATCGGCGGCAGTTTGCTGGCTCGATTTGATCGTGCCTGCAAAGATGTGGTCGATCGGGCCGCCCTCGGTGATGAGTGAACGCGCTGCAATGTCATTGATGAACAGCGTGCCTTCGTAGTGCCGCACCAGCAGCGCCCATAGAGGATGCACTTCGGCCAAATGGCGGTGAGTGGCAACTGCGACCGCTTCGATCACCAGATGGGTGCGGGCAAGGTGCGCGTACAGTTCGTGATAATTGCCGTCGGCGGCTTGCACGCAGAACTTCGCCATTTCCCAACCCCATTGCTTTGCGGGATCGCGCGACGGCGTCATCACAGGGCTTGCGGCATTGCCCGGATCGCAATTGATCGCAACCGGAACCAGCGAACCCGACTGCGGCGGCACGGCGAACAGCGCGACCGGGCAGGTGAGATATTTGGCTGTGCCGTTCCAATTGCCCGGCTCAATCGTGGCAAGATCCTTATAGTCGCACTGAAAGATACGCCCGTCGGCAAGCGCCTGTGCGAGCGTGTCGTTCGGAACGATATTGGCATATTCTTCTGGCGAGATCGGGCATTTGTCCGGAACCGCACTGCCCGTCACCGCCTCGATCAGCACAGAATTCGGCCCCGCCACGCGCAGCCGCGCAAATTCCAGGTCGCTCTGGAACGTGTAGGCAATCTCGGGAATTTTGACCGCCTGAAAAACGCCGCGATACTCGTCGAGACTGCGCGCATCGTCGCCCTCGGCATGCTGGACCGCGCCAGAGCGTTCGATGATCGTTGCCAGCTTTTGCGCATGGTTCTTGAGATCAGCAATCGCGGCTTCGGCAGCGACCAGTTCGATCCCGTCCTTGATCAGCGCGCCGATATTCTTGCTCGTCGGCGGAGTGTTGGCGATCTTCTGTTCGAGCGAGGCGACATCTTTCTCGATGGCCACGATCAAAGCCTTGTCCGCATCGATCATAAGCGGGTCGAGCGTGGCGAGGCCCTGAGCGATCAGGTCCTCTTCGACCGCAATCTGGTTCTTGGCCAATTCGATCACGACCTTCACCAGCTTAAGCCACCATTCAAGCGTGGGCAGTTCTTCTGCCGGAAGCGTTGCGACTGCGGGAACGCCGGGAAGCGCGGGAACCTCGTCGGTCCAGACATACTTGCCTCGCGTCGCGATCAACTGCGCTGCGCGTGCCGCCTGCTGCGAAGCGTTGTCATTTTGGGGAAGTGTGGGTTTAATCGGTGCTTGCTGTGCCATTGCGCCCTCCATCAAGAAATCAGGGCGACAATTTGCAATTCATGGTAAATATTAGGTTAGGGAAACGCTTTTATTTGATTTGCTCCAAGTTGAACACAGTTGCCGGATGCCTAACCAATTGTTAGGTGATCTGGGCTATCCGGCTTTCATGAGCGGTTTCAAGAAGTTCGTTGCAAGGCATGCGATACCCGATGTCGCACCCGATATTCGGGACGAATACGTTATTCATGCCGCAAAAGAAGTACAGAAGAACGCGCGCTGGTTGTTCGGCCTGCTGTTCCTCACCACCCCCCTCGCCGTTCTCGCCGGAAATCCGGAAGTGCCATGGATGGTCCGCATCGGCATGCCGATCGTCATGGGGCTTTATTGCCTGCTCGGCTTCGTCATGCTGGCGAAAAAGATCGACTTTGATCGCGCGCCCAAACTTGCCGCGCACTATATTGTGGACAGCTCGGTATCGAGCTGTTTCGGCGCAGTCATCTGCTCGGCATGGTGCGTTGCAAGCTGGCTCTATGCGCCGGCCGACGACCGTCTGCAGTTCCCAATCGTTCTCGTGATGGGCGCACTCGCGACGGCCTATTGCCTCGCCAATGTAAAGATCGGCGCGATTGCCAATCTGGTGATCGACCTCGTCCCGATTTCGCTGCTGTTGCTGACCAGCGGCTCGATGCTCGACTTCGCCGCCGGCTTCAGCCTGTTGTTCGCAGGCGTATTTCAATGGCGCATGATCGCCGCGCACCAGCACCACGTGCTCGATCTGCTCACTCTCAAGAAGCAGAACCGCGTGCTGGCGCTCACCGATCCGCTTACCGGGCTGCTCAACCGCCGCGCCTTGCAGGACTTCGCCGATGCGCTCGCGGGCGATCCGGAACCTGCGCGGCTGCTGCTGATCGATATCGACCGCTTCAAGTCGGTGAACGACACGCATGGCCACGACATCGGCGATGAGGTGCTCCACACCGTCGCCAAGATCATCGACGGCTTCAGCGCCAACAACGTCAGCGCCGCGCGCCTTGGCGGTGAAGAATTCGCGCTGCTCGGCAGCAATGCCGATCTGCCCGCCGCCACCGCCCTCGCCGTGCTCACCGCCGTGCGCGAGGCACCGATGCCGCATGGCGATCCGATCACGGTCAGCATCGGCATTGCCGAGGGGCATCTCGACGATGCGGAAGCCTGGCAACAGCTCTACACCCGCTCCGACTGCGCGCTGTATGAAGCCAAGAACACCGGCCGCAACCGCTTCTGCCATATCGACGATGTGGGCCAGCAGCCCCCTACCCGCCGCACCGGAGACCTGCCGCCCGCAAGCGCCGCCGCGGCCTGATTTTCCTACTCGCGCATTTTGTGGTTCATCCTTCTCGGTTGCGAAGCAACCGCAAGGGCGCCCAGCTTCTTTGGCGCCCGCCCGCAGCGACGCGCCCGCAGGGCGTGTGAGCGAGGATATCGCGCGCCCGGATGGGCGTGCGGAACGAGGAATCACATGACCCGCAGAAGAGACAACCGCACCACCCGCCTGCCCGTAAAGGCAGACCAGCTCCCCACCTTCGAGCCTGTTCCGCTCAAGCCCCGCCACGACGGCTGGACGCCCGATCGCCAGCGCGACTTTATCGAAGCGCTCGCCGACACCGGCAGCGTCGAGGCGGCTTGCAAGCACGTCAACATGACCACCGTGGGCGCCTACCGCATCCGCCGCCTCCCCGAAGGCGCGAGCTTCCGCAAGGCGTGGGACGCAGCGCTCGACCTTGGCGTGCGGCGGCTGGAGGACGTCGCCATGGACCGCGCGCTCAACGGGGTGGAGGAGCCGTTCTACGTCTATGGCCAGCACGTCGGCACGCGCAAGAAATACAACGACCGGCTGCTGATGTTCATGCTGAGGAACCGCAACCCCGAGCGGTTTGGGGTCGGGGTGAACGGGGGCACCGGGTCCACCAAGGGCCTCAACGCCGTCGGCAAGATGGAAAAGCGCCGCCTCAAGAAGAAATGGCGCAAGGAGTGGGAGGAGGAACACGCCGCCAAGGCCGGCGTCACCGCCGCCGAGGTCCGCGCGAGCATCGACCGCAAGGTCGAGGGCCTCCGCCGCCAGGTCAAAGCCGAACGCGCGCGCGAATGGGCGCGGATGTCAGCGGAGACGCGCGCGGCGTGGGAGCGCTTTGTCGAGCTACGCGACGCGGACTTTGCGCGGTTGGGGGTGGATGAGGCCTTCCAACGCACACATGAGCGTGGTCCGAAGGTCTATGAGGAATGGTCGACGCCGCCGGAGAAGAAGGTGGTGGCGGTGAAAGTGCCGAAGACGGTGCACAAGCTGACGGATGATGGGTGGGAGTGACTGTCACGCTTCTCAAAGCGATTACAATTGACACAACAAATTTGATGTGTCAAAGGCTGGGGCGATGGTTGCCCGAGTTATCATATCCAATGACCGGCAGGAGCACGAGATACGCATACTTCTCGCGCAAATTTCGGATGCCTTGACTTCAGACTCTGCGTTTCGTGCACTTGCGGAAGGGCTGCCACATGCGTCCGTTGAGCCACTGCGGAACTCGCTTAAAGCTGAAAAATTAGAACTACGTGCCAGCCTAGAGGCATACGCAGATGCTAAGAAGGGCGATGTCGAGGCCATGACGAAGCGCGCCGGGCGCGACATCGGCGAAAAGTTGATTGCGGCAAGGCTCGCGAGGAAGTGGACTCAAAAAGAATTGGCGAGGAGGCTGTTTCTTCCAGAGCAGCAAGTTCAAAGATACGAAGCTGAAAGGTACCAATCGATCAACCTCGGTGGACTAGCGAGGGTGGCCAGAACCTTAGGGGTGGCTCTGGATGCTAAGGTAGCAGACCGAATTGATGAGAAATGGCTACCCAAGACCGAAATGAGTCCCAAAGAACTTCAAAAAGTTGTGGCACACGCTCGAAAACATGGCTGGATTGGTTCAAGATCGAAGTCTGACGAAGCTAGCGCCAATCAACTTAGACGTGCGGTGGCAGAACATGTGGCTGACCATGGAACCCCATCGCTGCTTCGGACAGGTATTAATGTACACGACCTCTCTAGCGATTGGCTGCTGCTGAGTTGGAAGGCTCAAGTTGCGAAGAAAGCTAGTGCTCTCATTGAAAAGAAGATGGGCACCTTCAAGCTCACCGAACTCGGATGGCTTAAGCAACTAGTTCAATCCAGTGCGCAACCCGAAGGTCCTAAACTTGCTCGCCAAATTCTCTTGGAGCAAGGTATCGCTTTGATAGTCGAGCCGGCACCATCCGGTACCAATGTTGATGGGGCAGCTTTCTTGCAAGGCGATTTGCCGGTTGTGGGCATGACACTTCGACATGATCGCGAAGACAACTTCTGGTTCACGTTGTTGCACGAATTAGGTCACATAATTCTACATTATCGAACCGGTTTGGCAGCAGGCTTCTTCGATAATACGGAGGATCAACAAATTGACGAGCTAGAAGACCAAGCAAACGAATTTGCCTACGAAGCACTTGCTCCCACCGAAATTTGGGCTCGGTCGCCCGCTCGTATTTCCAAATCACCAGAGCCGATTGAGGCACTAGCACGAAAATTGTCGATATCTCCCTCAATCCTATTTGGAAGGGCGCGCCAAGAGCGTAAGAATTATAAGATTTTCACAAAGCATGTCGGTCAGGGGAGAGTCCGTCGGTTATTTGAGGAGTTCAATTAGAGCGATGCCCACCTTGATCCCGCAAAATCCAATCTATTGTCCTGCACTTCGCTTCAAGGCTGGCGAACTTGCCGGAACCTCTCTCCTTGCAGACGACGTCGCAAAGTGCGTGTTACCACGCTGGATCATTCCCCCTCCGAAAGAACGAGACGAGGAGGATGCTCTGTTATTTGCGGCAGAGCGCCTTCCCGACATTTCCTATCAGCTTCTGAACGGATGGGGTGCTCGTAGAAGTTTTGTCGACGCGAGCTGGATCATCGATGAATTTGGGCGTGACGCGATTGGCAGTTGGCTACCTCCCATGTTTGGCCGCGCGCGTTCCGTTGGTTGCTTGCCAATTCCGCTGGCCAAACTCGACGATCTAGGGTCGGTTGAAATCGCATCATTTCGTGATTCAATTTCTCACAATTCTTCCCACAAATTCGGTCTGCTGGTTGATGCGGGCCGAT
>JAYPMZ010000039.1:0-1271 GCA_038130205.1 Erythrobacteraceae bacterium
CCGGACATAGACCGGCGCACCATAGCGTTCGAGCGCCTTTTCGACGATTTCGATCGCACGATCGACGCCTGCACAAAAGCCGCGCGGTGCTGCGATCAGCAGGTTAAGCGGCTCAGCAGCGACAGTGTTGGTGGATTGCAAGGGAGCGTTCATGCGTGAACCCCTAGCGCTTTGCTTTCCGGCTCGCTAGGGCATCGTGACGCTGCGCGGCCCCTGATGCTGCGCGACAGGACAATTTCGAGGGATCACCTTCATGAAGTTTCGCACTCGTATCATTCCCGCCATCGCCATGGCCGCCGCTCTTGCAGGTTGCGCCAAAGAGGGTGAGCTGGTGGTTGATCAAGGCGTAGGCATCACCGCAGTGCTGACCACATGCCCGGCGGTGGGTATCCCCGATTACACCGGCGACATGACGACGTTCCGCACCTCGGGCGATCCGACGCTGGCCAATCTCGACGTTTCGGCTTCGATCACCAATCTGCGTTCGACCTGCGATGATTCGGGCGAGAAGGTCTATTCCGAGGCGACTTTCGATATTCGCGCCCGCCGCAGCGATGTGCGCGGCGCACGCACCGTGACGCTACCCTACTTCGTGACCGTCCTTCAGGGCGGCAGCGCCGTTGTGTCGAAGCGCGTGGGCGAAGTGACGCTGAATTTTGCCGACGGTCAGGAGCGTGCAGAGGCATCGGCTCGCGCAGGCTCTTTCGTCGATCGTGCGGCGGCATCGCTGCCTGAAGATATCCGCGAGCGCATCACGCGCAAGCGACGGGCTGGCGACACCGAAGCGGCACTCGACCCGCTGGCAGCCCCCGAAGTGCGTGCAGCAATTGCCCGCACCCGGTTCGAAATGCTGATCGGCTTCCAGCTCAATGAAGAGCAACTGGCGTATAACGCGACGCGTTGATTTGTTGCGTTCGCCCATCCGGGCGAACTCCTCGGCGCTGTTCCTCCGCTACGTTACGGGCACCTGCGGGCGGGCGGTCGCCCTTGCGGTGCTGCGCGCCGTTCTGCATCGGACGAAGCGATCACTAGCTTTCTTCCTTGCATCCGCCGCCTGAATGCGGAAACGCACGAGAATATTATGACCGACACGAAAACTCTCTACGCCGCCTATGCGGGCACGATTGAAGATGCGCTTCAAGCGCTGGTCGCCGAAGGCACGCTGCCCGAGGGCACTTCTTTTGCGAATGTCACGCTGGAGCCGCCACGCGACGCTTCGCATGGCGATCTTGCAACCAATGCCGCGAGGGTGCTGGCGAAGCCTGCAAAGA
>JAYPMZ010000039.1:1281-11976 GCA_038130205.1 Erythrobacteraceae bacterium
CTGGCAGAGGCACTCGCCGCCAAGCTCGAAGCGCGTGATGGCATTGCCAGCGCCGAAATCGCCGGACCGGGCTTCATCAACCTGCGGCTCGATCCTTCGGCATGGCTGGGCGAACTTCAGGCGATCAGCAAGCTCGGTGAGGAATATGGCCGCTCGACCCAGGGCGCTGGGCGGACGGTCAATGTCGAATAGGTCTCGGCCAATCCGACCGGACCGATGCACATGGGGCATTGCCGCGGCGCTGTGGTGGGCGATGCGCTGGCGAGCCTGCTCGAACTGGCGGGCCACACGGTCATCCGCGAATATTACATCAACGACGCGGGCGGTCAGGTCGATACGCTCGCACGCTCGGCACACCTGCGTTACCGCGAGGCGCTGGGTGAGGATATTGGCGAGATTCCCGAAGGCTATTACCCCGGCGACTATCTGATCCCGATCGGTGAAGCGCTGGCGAAGGAACTGGGCGACAAGCACCAGAACGAGCCAGAGGAAGAATGGCTTCCCTATTTCCGCGCCGAAGCGGTCGAGAAGATGATGGACCTCATCAAGTCCGACCTCGCATTGCTCGGCATCCATCACGATGTCTTTGCTTCCGAAGCCGCACTCCACGCGGCGGGCAAACCCGATGAAGCCGAAGCGTGGCTGCGTGCGCATGATCTGGTCTATGACGGCGTCCTCGAAGCGCCCAAAGGCAAGGCTCCGCCCGAAGACTGGGAACCGGTTGAACTGCCGCTGTTCCGATCGACCAAATTCGGCGACGATCAGGATCGTCCGATCAAGAAATCGAACGGCAAATGGACCTATTTCGGGGCCGACCTCGCCTATCACATCCAGAAAGCCGAGAATGCTGACGAGCTGATCGACATCTGGGGCGCTGACCACGCAGGCACGGTCAAGCGGATCAAGGCGGCTGTCGCGGCGCTTTCCGAAGGCAAGGGCACGCCCACGCCGTTCGACGTGAAGCTGGTCCAGATGGTCCAGCTGATGCGCGACGGCGAGCCGGTGAAAATGTCCAAGCGGTCGGGCAACTTCATCACCATCGCAGACATGGTGGAGGAAGTGGGCAAGGACGTGGTGCGCTTCACCATGCTGACCCGCAAACCCGAAGCGCAGATGGAATTCGACTTCGCCAAGGTGGTGGAGGCGTCCAAGGACAATCCGGTTTGGTACGTCCAATACGCCCATGCGCGGATCCAATCGACCTTGCGCAAGGCGCTCGAAGAGGAAGGCGTTAGCCCCTCGGCAGCTAATCTTGATCAGCTTGGCGCAGAGGAAATCTCCCTCATCCAGCGCGCTGCGCAGTTCCCGCGCGAAGTCGAGGCCGCCGCAAAGGCCCGCGAACCGCACCGGATCGCGTTCTATCTCTACGACCTCGCAACCGACCTCAACGCCTTCTACAGCCTGGGTAACACGGCGGTTGAAAAGCGCTTCATTGTGAAACAGGATAAGGGAATGTCCGGAGCCCGGCTTTTCTTGGCCGACTCTATCGGGCAAGTGCTGCGCAATGGGCTGCGCGTGTTAGGCGTGGAAGCCGTTGACCGTATGTAAGAGGACACCGCCAGGGTGATTATCGAAGCCGAATATGAAGAGGTCGGGGACGCTGATAGCCAGCTCGACCTCTCCGAGGACGACAGTCTCCCTTGGCTTGAGGCCGACGAAGACGATGAGACTGCGGGCGGTGTCGATACGACGCAGGTAGTAGGCTTTGTTGCGATCCTGATCACGATCTTGATCCTCGTGGTCGGTGCAATCTGGTATTTCGGTAGCCGCGACAGCGATGCGGAACTCGTCGCAGACGGCAGCACCATCGAAGCTCCCGAAGGCCCGATCAAAGTTCGTCCCGACGATCCCGGCGGCAAGGAATTCGACGGAACCGGCAATGTCGCACCCGTCGTCGGTGAAGGCGGCACGCGCGAAGGCGTGATGGCCACTGACGAGCCCGACGAAGCCACCAAGGTCGAGCCTGCGACCGAAGCGCCCACGGGCGGCGTCGGCGTGCAGCTTGCCGCATATTCGTCGCGCGCAAGGGCCGAGCAGGGGTGGAATGACCTCCGCAGCCGTACCGAAGCGCTTTCTGGCGTTCGCTACCGGATCGAAGAAGGCACGGTCGACATCGGCAAGGTTTACCGCCTTCAGGCCGTGGCCGGAGACCGTGCGGCGGCCGACCAGCTTTGCGCGCGGCTCAAGTCGGACGGGCTCGATTGTCAGGTCAAACCCTGATTTTGCCCCCACTCGGGCCGCGATTCATCGGTTTCCCAACAGATTTCCCCCCGAAATCGCGCGAATGCGTGGTTAGCGCGCTTGCCTGATCGCGCCCTCGCTGCAAGGCTTCGTCCATGGTTCCGGCAATTTTCGGATGTTCTGGCCCTGAATTGACCGCGGAAGAGCGTGCCTTCTTCCGTGAGGCTGATCCTGCGGGCTACATCCTGTTCGGTCGCAACTGCGTCGACCGCGAGCAATTGCGCGCATTAACCGATGATCTGCGGTCGATCCATGGGCGCGATCGTCTGCTGATTTCGATCGATCAGGAGGGTGGCCGCGTGGCTCGCCTGCGCCCTCCGCAATGGGCCGCCTATCCGGCAGGCGAGGCTTTCGACAGACTCTATGAACTGGCGCCTGCGAGCGCGATCGAGGCGGCGCGTGCCAGTGCGAAAGCGATGGCGCTCGAGCTGTCCGCTATGGGGATCACCGTCGATTACCACCCGCCGCTCGATGTGCGGCAGGCGGGCGCGCATGACGTGATCGGTGACCGCTCGCTGGGCAACGATCCGATGCAGGTCGCCGCAATTGGCCGGGCCATTCTTGACGGTCTGGCCGCAGGCGGTGTCACCGGCTGCATCAAGCATATGCCCGGCCACGGACGCTCGACGTGCGACACGCATAAGGAAATGCCGACGGTTCACGCCAGCGCCGAGGAACTGGAACATGATATCGCGCCGTTCCGGAGCCTCAATTCGGCGTTGATCGGAATGACGGGGCATCTCAAATTTCCGGTCTGGGATGCGGACAATCCCGCGACGCTTTCGTCTACGATTGTCAGCGACATCATTCGCGGCGCAATCGGCTTCGACGGGCTATTACTGACCGATGATATCGATATGGAAGCGCTTGACGGCTCAATTCCCGAACGTTCGGCGCGGGCGCAGGCCGCAGGCTGTGACATCGTGCTCAATTGCTGGGCCAAGATCGACGACATGACCGGCATTTGCGAGGTGCTTTCGCCCATGTCGGATGCCACCGCTGCGCGGCTCGACCGCGCTCTTGCGGGCACTTTCATCGCCGATACGATGGGCGAAGAGCAACCCGAACTGCTCGCCAAACGCGACGCGCTGCTGGCTTTGGCGGAGGCCGCAGCATGAGCGTTGCAAGCGAGAATGAAGATGGCTTCATGCTCACTGGCGATGCGGCAGGCGCAGCTGAACCGACTGCCGAAATGCCGCAAGGCTGGCCCGAAGACGAGGTCGGAAAGCAGGGTGCGAAGGCGGGCGACGAAGCGCTCTATCTCGAACTCGACGGGTGGGAAGGACCGCTCGACCTGCTACTCGACCTGGCGCGGCGACAGAAGGTTGATCTTCGCCAGATATCGATCCTCGCACTGGTCGATCAGTATTTGACCTATATCGAGCGCGCGCAGGACCTGCGGCTGGAACTGGCGGCCGATTACCTCGTGATGGCGGCGTGGCTTGCCTATCTCAAGTCGGCGCTGCTGCTCCCCAAGGACGAGCAGGAGGACCCATCCCCCGAAGAACTCGCGTTGCGGCTGCAACTGCGTCTCCAGCGCCTCGGCGCAATGCGAGAGGCGGCGGCGCGCTTGATGGGGCGCGACCGCATCGGGCGCGACATTTTTCTGCGCGGTGCGCCCGAGGGACTGCGGACCGACCGCAAGACGCTGTGGCGGTCGGACGCCTATTCGATCATTCAGGCCTACGGTCAGGTCAAGGCGCGCACCGCGCCGCGCATCTACCATGTCTCAAACCGGCCGGTGATGACGCTCGACAGCGCGCTCGACCGCGTCTCGGCGATGCTCGGCGTGACGCTCGAATGGATGGAAATTCGCGACTTCCTGCCTCCGCATGCTGAGCCTGCGCTGCGCAAATCGGCGCTGGCATCGAGCTTTGTTGCCGCGCTGGAATTGGCGCGGCTGGGCAGGGCGGAGATCGATCAGGAAGGGGCTTTCGCTCCGCTGCGAATCCGTCGCCTGAAAGAAGCGGTCAGACAGGCGGTTGAAGCGTGACCGACGAGAGCGCTCCCAATGATCTCGAACGCGGGCTTGAGGCCACACTGTTCGCGTCCGATGAGCCGCTGACCGTCGATCAGCTTTCCGCACATCTGGGCGATCTCGAAAAATCCGCCATCCGCGAAGGGCTGGCCGCGCTTCAGGAACACTATGCCAAGCGCGGTGTGCATCTGGTCGAGCGCGGGAAGCGCTGGCATTTCGAAACCGCTGCCGACATGGCGCATCTTTTGCGGCGCGAGAAGGAACAGGTGCGCAGGCTCAGCCGTGCTGCAACAGAGGTGCTCGCGATCATCGCTTATCACGAGCCGGTCAGCCGCGCCGAAATCGAATCGATCCGCGGCGTGCAGACCAGTTCCGGCACGCTCGACGTGCTGATGGAGGCGGGCTGGATCAAGCTGGCGGGCCGCCGCGAGGTTCCCGGGCGTCCGGTGATTTACGCGACCACCAATGATTTCCTCGACCACTTCGGCCTCGAATCGCGGCGCGATCTGCCGGGGATCGACGAACTCAAGGCGGCGGGGCTGCTCGATCCGGTCGATGAAGCCTTTGACGAGGCAATGGGCGCGAAGGATTGTGAGGCGCACGAAGACGCCTCGGAGGATGCCGAAGAGGGCGCCGAAAGCTAACCCCCGCTTGATGACTGGCATCGAAGCGCCATCCCCTCTATATTAACCCCCGAACATCCCGACAAAGGGACAATCAAGAGAGAATTCGCATGGGTAGTATCGGAATTTGGCAAGTCGTCATCGTTGGACTGGTGGTCCTGATCCTGTTCGGACGCGGCCGCATTTCCGAGATGATGGGCGATTTCGGCAAGGGCATTTCGAGCTTTAAAAAAGGCATGACCGAGGACGATTCCAAGCCTGCATCGAGCGCGCAGATCGAATCTCCGGCCAAGGACCCCGCTGCCAGCGAGTCCAAGACCAGCGAAAAGACTGAGTCACCCAACTGATTTTTCGCACTATGCGCTGCCCCGCAGGGCGCGCCTGAAGGCCTAGCATGTTCGACATCGGCGCCGCTGAATTACTTGTAGTCATCATCGTCGCGGTCCTCGTGATCGGGCCGAAAGACATGCCGCACGCCATGCGCACCGCAGGCCGCTGGATCGGCAAGGTGCGCAAGGTTTCGACCCATTTCCGCACCGGGATCGACGCGATGGTGCGCGAAGCCGAGCTTGAGGACATGGAGAAGAAGTGGAAGGCGCAGAACGAAGAGATCATGCGCCGTTCCGCCGTTTCGAGCGAGGCTGCTTCGGGCGAGCCGGTAATGACCGGCCCTCCGCCTATCGCCGATTCAAAGGCTTCCGAGACGAAACCTGAGGGATCGCCCGCAGCGGAAGAAAAGCCCACGCCTCCGCCCCCCGCTGACGCGAAACCGGGCGAATAGACGATGGCTTTCGATATCAAGGACATCGACGAATCGCGCGCGCCGCTGCTCGACCATTTGATCGAGCTGCGCACGCGGCTGGTGCGTTCGGTGTTTGCCCTGATGATCGGGTTTGGCGTGTGCTTCTACTTCGCCGATCCGATCCTCGGCTTTCTGGTTCAACCGCTGAAAGAGGCGTTTCCCGAAGGGGAAGGGCAGCTCATTTTCACGCAGTTGCCCGAAATTTTCTTCGTCGAACTGAAGGTCGCACTGTTTGCAGGCTTCATGGTCAGCTTCCCGATCATTGCCAACCAGCTGTGGGCCTTTATCGCGCCCGGTCTTTATGCGACCGAGAAAAAGGCTTTTCTGCCTTTCCTGATCATGACGCCGGTGTTGTTCCTCAGCGGGGCGGCGCTGGCCTATTACGTTGTGATGCCCACCGCGTTCGAATGGTTCCTCGGCTTTGGCGGAGAAGCCGGCGGGCTGGCGGTCCAGGCGCTGCCGACGGCGGGCGATTACCTCAGCCTGGTGATGCAGTTCATCCTTGCCTTCGGGATCACCTTCCTGCTGCCGGTTTTGCTGCTGTTGTTGCACCGCGCAGGCATTGTCTCGCGCGCGCAATTGGCCGGCGCGCGCCGTTATGTCGTTGTTGGCGTGGTTGCGCTGGCGGCGATTGTGACGCCGCCCGATCCTGGCAGTCAGGTGATCCTAGCTGTGCCATTGCTGTTGCTGTTTGAGGGCTCGCTGATCCTGATGCGTCTGCAGGAACGCGCGGTGAATCGCGCAAAGGCCAAGGAACCGGGTGAAGACAGTGCAGCCGAAGAGAAGAACCTCCCTGCCGAATAGGGCAGCTTGCCGGCGCCAATGCCAATCCCGCACAAAAAAGAGGCCCCGATGAAGGGGCCTCTTTCCTAGGACTACACGCTAAGTCTGTTTGTTGGCAGCGCCTTACGGGCTGACCGAATTGCTGTCGTCGGCGATCACGACGATGCCGCCGATGACGGCTGCCGCTGCGAGCACGGCGAGCAGGATGCCCGAGCCTTGCACTTCGCTCTCACCCTCGATGGGGCCACTGGCGCGCTCGAAGGCTGCTTCTGCAATGGCAGGCGATGCCGCAAGCGAAAGCGCGGCGGCGGCCATGGCGATGGTACGGATCTTCATTGAGTCGTCTCCTAAGTTTGAACAGAGCAAACTCACCCAAGGGGTTCGCTGGCCCGGCGTATGCGGTCCCCGAATTCCAAACGACTGGCCTGCAGGGGCTGGCAGGTCAGTTGCGTCTTTTTTTTCAGTCACCACTCACCGGCCGCAGGCATTGGCGCGGTTGCGCCAGATTTTGGCAAGCGGGCGGAGTTCCCGATGGCGACTGTCAGGGGATGACGAATCAAATCGCTGATCCCCGTCTCCGCCTTAATCGGCGAAGTCGGTGACCAACTTATGAAAAATGTGAAGTAAATCAAGCACCTAAGTATCACTACGTAGGTGCGCGCTAGGTTGCGTTAAGGATTGACGCCTGCGCCGACGAACACCCGCTGCCCGCTCACCCAGACCTCGCGGATATCGGTTTCTCGAATGTCGCTGGGCGAGGCCAGCATGGGATCGCGGTCAACGAACAGGAAGTCCGCCCGCTCGCCCGGAACCAGCCGTCCAAACCGCCCGTCTGCAAACCCGGCATAGGCCGCTTCGGATGTGAAAGCGGCAAGGGCCTGCTCGCGGCTGACGGTTTCTTGTGCGCGCCAGCCGCCGAAGGGTTCACCATTGGCATCGGTGCGGCTGATCGCCACCGCGATGCCCGCGAAGACATCAGCGGGCTCCACCGGCGCGTCGGAGCCAAAGGCAAGCTTGCCGCCCGCTTCGAGAATGCTTCGCCAGGCATAGGCGCCGCCCAGCCGTTGCTCGCCCAGTCGGGCCTCGGCCATCAGCCGGTCGCTGGTCTGATGAAGCGGTTGCATCGAGGCGATGATGCCGTGTTCGCCGAAACGTTCGAGGTCGGCAACATCGACGATCTGCGCGTGTTCGATCCGCCAGCGACGGTCGCCCTTGTAGCTTTCCGACAGCTCTTCGATTGCCGACAGCACATCGGCATTGGCAGCATCGCCGATAGCGTGGACGGCGGACTGGAAGTCATTCATCGCCGCCCGGCTCATGCGGTTGCGCAATTGCGCGGGTGTGATGAGGGCAAGGCCGTGGGTCGAGGCTTCGTCGGAATAGGGTTGCTTTAGCGTCGCCCCGCGCGATCCTAGTGCGCCGTCGACGTAGAGCTTGATCCCATTCAGCCGCAGCCTGTCTTCGTAGAGCCACGGGGTCGGCCCCGGCCCGCCGATCACCTCCATCGCCTCGGGCGAGGAAGCATAGGACATGATGCGGATTCGCAGCTGACCCAGATCGCCCGCGCGGCGAAAGGTTTGCCAATCGACTACGCTGGTCCCCATGTCGGCGACAGCGGTGATGCCGTTTGCGAGCAGCCGCTCCTGCGCCATCGCCAGTGCGGCGTCGCGGTCTTCCGGGCGGGGTGCAGGGATTACGCCCGCGACGAGGCTTTCGGCATTATCGACGAACACGCCGCTCGGATTGCCTGCCGCATCGCGAATTACGCGCCCGCCTTCGGGATCGGCCGTGGAAGCAGTCACTCCGGCCTGCTCCATCGCCAGCGAATTGGCCCATGCCGCGTGGCCGTCCACGCGTTGCAACCAGACCGGACGATCGGGAACAACCGCATCCAGCTCGGCCGCCGTCGGGAAGCGGCCAAGGCCCCATTTTTCTTGGTTCCAGCCGCGCCCGAGGATCCAAGGGCGGCCCTCGTTTTCTTCCGCAAATCGCCCGATTGCCGCGAGCGCTTCTTCAAGGCTCTGGGTTTCCGACAGGTCGAGCGTCAACGCGCCGAAGCCTATCCCCATGACGTGCACATGCGCATCGATCATGCCGGGCAGCATGACCTGCCCCTTGCCGTCGATCGCGAATTCGATGTCCTCGGGACGATCCTCGCCCCGCTCGAGCACGTGGGTGACGATGCCCTCGTCGTCGAACACCAGCTGGGTAAAGCGCTTGACGTCGCCGCTTTCGTCGATCGTCACGCCGTCGACATTATAGACCAGCGTATCGGCCAAGGCCGGGCTGGCAATGAGTGCGGCGCCTGCTGCGAGAAGGGTGCGGATCATGGAGGTTTTCACGGGATTTCGGCCTCTGGTAGTCTGTTGACCGGCATGCGCGATGCGATGTCGCTGTGCCGCTTGTGCTTCGGCACTAATGCCTAAAAGCGTCGCTGCCAATGCGCGCAGAGCAAAGCCGGGCGGCGATAGGGGGCAAGGAATTCTTGGGCGCTCGGGGGCGTTTCGAATTGCCCTTACGGCAATGTGCATCTAACCCGCGCGCATTATGAACGCGACAGCCAACACCGCTAGCCCCGCCGATCTCACACTCGATTCCGTGCGCGCCGCCGCTGCCCGGATCGAAGGCGCAGTGGTCAGCACGCCGATGATGCACTCGATCACGCTGTCCGAGATTACCGGTGCGGACATCTGGCTGAAGTTCGAAAATCTCCAGTTCACTGCGGCGTATAAGGAGCGCGGCGCGCTCAATGCGCTGCTGCAATTGAGCGACGAACAGAAGGCGCGCGGCGTGATTGCGGCTTCGGCTGGCAACCACTCGCAGGGCCTTTCCTACCACGGCACCCGTCTCGGTGTGCCTGTTACCATCGTCATGCCGAAGACGACGCCGACGGTGAAGGTCATGCAGACCGAGCGTGTCGGCGGCAATGTCGTGTTGTTCGGCGAAACCTTCGACGAAGCCAATGCTTATGCGCGCGAGCTGGAAATCGAGCGCGGGCTGACTTTCGTGCACCCCTTCGACGATCCGCAGATTGCAGCGGGGCAGGGCACGGTCGCGCTCGAAATGCTCGAAGTGAAGCCCGATCTCGATTGTCTCGTCACTCCAATCGGTGGCGGCGGGCTGATTTCCGGTATGTCGACCGTCGCCAAATCGCTCAATCCAGATATCGAAGTTGTCGGCGTGCAGGCGGCGCTGTTTCCGAGCATGTTCGACCGTATTAAAGGTCAAAGCCACGATTGCGGCGGCGATACTCTCGCCGAAGGGATCGCGGTCAAACATCCGGGTGAATTCACCGCGAAGGTGATCGCCGAACGGGTCGATGACATCTTGCTGGTGGACGAGCCCGACCTCGAAAAAGCCGTGGCGTTGCTGCTTCAGATCGAAAAGACCGTGGTCGAAGGTGCAGGCGCTGCCGGCCTTGCCGCAGTGCTAAGCAACCCAGAGCGGTTTGCGGGCAAATCTGTCGGGCTGGTGCTGTGCGGGGGCAATATCGATACGCGTTTGCTTGCCAATGTGCTGCTGCGCGATCTGGCGCGTCAGGGTCGCCTTGCCCGTCTCCGCGTCACCTTGCAGGATCGCCCCGGCGCGCTGTTCAAGGTCATGCGCCTGTTTGACGAGCACAATGTCAACATCATCGAAATCTACCACCAGCGCATCTTCACGACGTTGCCGGCAAAGGGTCTTATTACCGACATCGAATGTGAGGCGCGCGACGCCGAGCAGGTCGAGCGGCTGGTCAGTGCCCTGCGCGCGGCGAAGTACAATGTGCAGGCCGTCGAACTGAACTGATTCGCGCCGGCGGGGCGCTGCGTGGCGTTCAGATTAATCGCTCGGTTGCAGTGTGTCCCGCTATGCGACGGGCTCTTGCGCGGCTGTGAAACATTGCTCCGATCCGGCGCAAATCTATACCCACTCCTGTGCAAAGTAACCCAAAATTCACCCTGTTTTGTGGTTAAGGGTCTTTTACCGGCGGGGCCTTGTAGGCATAAGAATGTCTTAACAACGACATCGACGATTCTTCGACCGCCCGTTTAAGGCTGGCGTTCCCGAAGCCTTCAGAGAGGACGAAGCCAGCCCGTGACGGCCCCGATCCGCTTTCCCCGTTTTTTTGTGACCAGCCCTGCGCCGTGTCCGTACCTTCCGGGGCGGAGCGAGCGGAAGGTGTTCACCGAACTGAAGGGCGCGCATGCGGATCAGCTGAACGAAGCGCTTGGCCGGATCGGCTTCCGTCGCAGCCAGACGGTCGCTTATCGACCCAGCTGCCTCGA
>JAYPMZ010000039.1:11986-17824 GCA_038130205.1 Erythrobacteraceae bacterium
TGCCGGTGAGCGCGCCGATGAGATTAACAATAATCTGACCCATGCCGGTTTTCGCCGCAGCCAGACCGTTGCCTACCGTCCCAGCTGTCTTGATTGTCAGGCCTGCGTTTCGGTTCGGGTGGTCGCCGAAGAATTCAAGCCGTCGAACACGCAGAAGCGCGATCTCAAGCGCAACAGCGATCTGGTCGTAACCGAATGTCGTCCGTGGGCGACCGACGAACAGTTCGAATTGCTGACGAAATATCTCTCGGTCCGTCATCCCGATGGCGGCATGTCCACGATGGACGAGATGGACTATGCCGACATGGTCGAGCACACGCCCGTCACCAGCACGCTGGTCGAGTATCGCGAACCGACCGAGGACGGGGAACCGGGCCGGCTTGTCGGCGCCTGTCTTACTGACCGTCAGGGCGATGGGCTGTCGATGATCTATTCCTTCTACGACCCCGATCACGGCGAGCGTGCGGGCCTCGGCAATTATATCATCCTCGACCATATTCGCCGCGCGACAGAGGGTGGTTTGCCTTATGTCTACCTCGGCTATTGGGTCGATGGCAGCCCGCGCATGCAGTACAAGGTGCGCTACCGCCCACTAGAAAAGCTCACGCGCGAAGGCTGGCAGCGCATGCCGGAAACCGAACAATCGCGACTAATCGCCGCAGCTACGGCACCGCGTGACAAATTGACTGGTGCAATGGGCGGTGCACGGGGTAAGGACGGTCAACCCGTCAAATTCCCTTCAAGCTGAGGTTTTTTGAGACAAATCAGGCTCAATCTGGCTCTCGGGGCCAGTCTGATCATCTTCGCCGGCGCCAGTGCAGCGGGCCAAGAACCCGCGCCCGCGCCGCAGGAGCAGATCGAGCAGCCGACCGAAGCGAGCGTCGAACCGCAAGCTGGCCCGACGCCGGAGCCCGCGCCTGCCGCGCCGCGCCCAGTTCCGCAAACGCTTGATGCTCTAATTCCACAATCAGCCACCGAAGATGCCGAAAGCTGGGCAGCGCAGGGAGCGGATGAGGTAGCCGGACCGGTGGTTGCGGTCGAATTTCCGGCCGACGAGGCGCTCGACCCGTCAGACCCGCTGTTTGACATCGACGGGGCGATCAACTCTATCGCAATCCCTACGCCCGAGCCGCTGACGCCTGATCCCGACCGCCCGAGCTTCGCCGATATTGCGGCCCCCGATCTGATTGATCTGCCCCAACTGGCTGATGTCGAGGTGAGTGACGAACTCACGCTGGCATTTCCTGCCGAGGCGGGGCTGTTCCCCGAGCAGGACGAATATGTCGCCCGTTTCCGCGCCCTGTCGGCGATCGAAGCGCTCGAATCCGACGACGACACCGTGCCGCAGCTTGCCGCCCGCGCTCGCTCGGACGAGGCGCTGCTGAGCCAGATGTTGCGCACCTATGGCTATTACGATGGCGAGGTCGTGCATCAGCTGTCCGGCGGCCGGCGCGGATTCGCCAATGGTGAAGAGAACGAGCCGGAACGCGATGTCGACAACAGCCCCTCGGTGCGTTTCGATGTTATCCCTTCGGTGCGCTATAGCTTCGGGAAGGTCGATCTTGGGCCGCTCGACGAGCTCGGCGCTCCTGACGGGAAAGATCTTCGGGATGTGTTCGGCATCAAACCGGGCGACCCGCTTTATGCCGACCGCGTCATCACCCAGCAGGCGCAGCTGCGATTGGCGCTGGGCGAAACGGGTTATCCCTTTACGACGATGGACGAACCCGATCTGCTGATCGACCATGCCCGCCAAGAAGGGGATTTGACGCTTCGGGTAGACCCGAATGGAAAGTACGAATTTGCCGTGATTGCGAGCAGTGATCCGGCGTTCCTCTCCAATCGCCACCTCCAGCGCATCGCCCGCTTCGATCCGGGCGACACTTATGCCACCAGCCTGCAATCGGATTTGCGCCGGGCAATCCTTGCCACGGGTCTGGTGTCGAGCGTTGTTATCACCCCGCGCGAAACGGTCGCACCGTCCGACGACCAGCCGGGCCAGCTGGCGCTCGATGTCGAGATGGAGCGCGCACCCTTGCGCACTATTTCGGGCGCAATCGGGTTTGGCAGCGAAGACGGCATCAAGGTCGAAGCCGGATGGGAGCATCGCAACCTCTTTCCACCCGAAGGCGCGCTGCGCTTGCGCGGGATCGTCGGCACGAAGGAGCAGCTTGCGAGCGTTACCTATCGTCGCAACAATTTCCGCGACCGTGACCAGATTCTGACTATCGACGCCTATGCCAGCGATATCGAAACCGATGCGGTCGATGCCCGCACAGTCGCACTGCGCGGCGCGTTCGAGCGGGTATCGAACCTTTTGTTCCAGAAGCCGCTGAGCTGGTCAGTCGGTGCAGAAGTGCTCTACACAGACGAACGCAACCGTCTGATCGGCGGGATCGAGCGCCCGCGCCAGACCTATCTGATCGGCGCGCTGTTCGGCAGCGCCACGCTCGACAGTTCGGATGATCTGCTCGATCCGAGCGAAGGTTTTCGCCTGACGGGCTTCCTCGGCCCCGAGGTCTCGCGCAGCATCGGTACCGAAACTTTCTATCTGCGCGCGCAGGTCGATGGCAGCATGTACCATGATGTCGGTGCGGCGGTGATCGCGGGACGGGTGCGATTGGCGACCATTCAGGGCGCAGAAGCGTTCGAAATCGCGCCGTCGCGCAGGCTCTATTCGGGCGGCGGCGGTTCGGTGCGCGGCTATGGCTATCAGGCCATCGGCCCCCTCAACGATTTCGGGGAGCCCACCGGCGGTGCATCGCAGGTAGAAGTCGGCGTCGAAGCACGCATCCAGACCGGTTTCCTTGATGGCGCGGTCGAGGTCGTGCCGTTCTTCGATGCCGGTTCGGTCTCGCTCGGTTCAACGCCCGACTTCCGTTTCGTCAAATATGGTGCAGGGGTCGGCATCCGATACAAGACCACCTTCGGCCCGATCCGTGCCGACCTTGGCGTGCCGCTCAACCCCGGACCTTTCGACGCTCCCGTGGTGCTCTATGTCAGTCTCGGGCAGGCGTTCTGATGAGCGAGACGGACGAAATCATCGAAGACCCGCCCGAGCGCAAGCGCAAGCGTCGCTGGGCCAAGCGGCTGGGTTGGACGCTCGCGATCCTGTTCGCGCCCATTCTCGCAGCTGCACTGTTTCTCTCATCCCCGATCGGCAAGCGTTTCGTTGCCGACCAGATTGCCCAAGTGGCTCCCGCATCGGGTCTGCGTTTCGAAGTCGGGCGGATCGAAGGCGATATCTACGGTCAGGCGGTGTTGCACGATGTGACGCTGAAGGACCCCAAGGGCGCGTTTCTCACGATCCCCGAAGTCGAGCTCGATTGGCGCCCGCTAAGCTGGCTGTGGAGCGGCATCGACATACGCGAGCTGACAGCGCGGCGCGGCACTTTGACGCGCCTGCCGGAGCTGCTTCCGGGCGATCCCGATGCACCGCTGCTGCCCGATTTCGACATCCGCGTTGACAAGTTCGAGATCGACAATCTCAGCATCGCCAAGGGCGTCGCGGGCGAGACTGTGCAGCGCGTCGATTTCACCGCCAAGGTCGATATCCGTTCGGGCCGCGCGCTGATTGATGCCGAAGGGGTTTTTGGCCCCGAAGACAATATCGACTTGCTTCTCGACGTCGAACCCGATGGGGACCGCTTCGATGTCGCGCTTGATTATCACGCCGCCGAGGACGGCCCGATTGCAGCGCTCGCGGGATTGAGCGCAACCTATGAGGGCAAGATCGAGGGCGAGGGGACATGGGCCCATTGGCTCGGCCATGCGCTAGTCATGCGCCTCGACGACGACCGGCGCGAGCGGGTCGCGGGTTTTCAGCTGACCAATGATGCCGGGACCTATGGCGCGCTGGGGCAGTTCAGCCCGCGTCTGGAGCAGGGCACGCTTTTGTCGCGCGCGGTGGGGGATGCACTCTCGCTCGCGCTTTCCGGCACGCTGGAAGAGAGCGTGTTCAACGGCGATATTGCGGCGGTTTCCTCCGCGCTCGATCTGCGCGGTGAAGGCGCGCTCGATCTGGCAGGGAACAGCACTGACAGTTTCGAAGCGCAGGGTGTGCTGCGCGATCCCGGTCTGCTTGGTGAGACCGCCCGCTTTGAAGGCGCACGTCTTTCTGCGACAATTGACGGGCCGTTCCGTGATCTGACCATCGACCACCGGCTGACGGTGGCAAGACTGGATGCTGCGGATGCAGTCACCGCCGAGCGTCTCGCGCAATCGGGTGTGGCGACGTGGAATGGCGAGACTCTGCGGCTCCCGCTCGATGTGTCGGTGGCGCGGATTGTAACGGGCAACGAGCTGGTCGATCCGCGACTTGTTGATGGTACGCTGCAAAGTTTGCTCAGCTGGTCGGGCACCGACCTTGATGCGGACAATGCGCGCGTCGACTTCCCCGGACTGGCCGCCCAACTGACCCTGCGCGGAGATACCGGCACCGGCGTCTATGCGCTCGCTGGCCCCGTCAATGCGCGCGGCTTCGAAATCGACGCGCTCGGCACGCTCAACGCGAATACCAAGATTGTCGCGCGCTTCGGACCCTCGATCCCGTGGAGCCTCAATGCCAATCTGTCGGGTGTCGTAAACGACGTTCGCAATGCGAGCGTCGCCAACCTTGCGGGCAATCAGCTTCGGTTTGACGGAAGCATCGGTATGAGCGCGAATGATCCGCTGGTGGTGCGCGACATGGTGATCGAAAGTGACCGCCTCGACGCGCGGCTGGACAGCCGCATCGCAGGCGGGCGCACTACGATCGCGGGCAGCGGGCGGCAGGCCCAGTACGGCCCCTTCACCTTCGACGCTGAAATCGCCGGAGACGGACCGCGCGCCAACCTTGTGCTTGCCGACCCGCTTCCCGCAGCAGGGCTGGCGGATGTGCGGATCGGGATCATGCCGGAGGGCGACGGGTTTGCAATAGATGTCGCCGGAGACTCTATGCTCGGGCCGTTCGAAGGCGCGCTGGGCTTGGTCCTGCCTGCCGATGCGCCAACCCGCATCGCACTCGAACGGCTGCGGGTCTATCGCACCGACGTAAGCGGTGATCTCGCGCTGCTCGAAAACGGGGTTAGCGGCAATCTTGCGCTCAGCGGCGGCGGGCTAAACGGCACCATCGCATTGAGGCCGGGCGCGGGCGGGGCACAGGGCTTTGACCTCGACCTCGCAGCGCGGCAGGCGCGGTTCGGCGGAGAGACGGCGATAGCACTCGCCTATGCCGACATCTCCGCAAGCGGCACATTCGACACTAACGCCAACCAGATCGAGGCCGATATCAACGGAACCGGCCTCCAGTATGGCGCACTCAACATTGCCGCATTCTCGGCCAAGGGCTCGGTTGTAAACGGCTCAGGCACGATGCAAGCCTCGATTGCCGGACGGCGGGCGGACCGTTTCGCTCTGAAGCTCGACGGGCGATTTGAACCGCAACGGATTGCAGTGATCGCGCAGGGTGAATACGGCGGACGCCCGATCACCATGCCGCGCCGCGCCGTGCTCACCCCGCTCGAAGATGGCGGCTATCGGCTTGCCCCGACGCAGATCGGCTTTGCGCGAGGTTACACCATCGTCGAAGGCACACTGCTGGGGGAACGGACCGCGATAGAAGCGCGGCTTGCGCGGATGCCGCTGCGCCTGACCGATCTCGCCGGAGCGGAACTTGGGCTGGGCGGGCGCGTTTCGGGCATCGTGACGTGGGCGCAGCAGGGCAGTGCCGCGCCTACGGCCAATGCGCGGGTGCATATTGAAGAGTTCACCCGCTCGGGCCTCGTTCTTTCCTCGCGGCCCGTGGACGTCTATGCGGTCGCCGACCTCAGCCCGCGTGCGCTGTCGCTGGGTGCGCGG
>JAYPMZ010000039.1:17888-21035 GCA_038130205.1 Erythrobacteraceae bacterium
TCATGCGCGGGCGGCTCGACGGAACCTTTGCCTATGATGGTCCGGCGCAGTCGCTGTGGAGGCTTGCGGCTATCGAGACTTTCGACCTAACCGGCCCGCTGAAAGCCGAAGCGCGCGCGACCGGAACCCTTGCCGAGCCGCGCCTGTCGGGCACGCTGGCATCCGATAACTTGCGTTTGCAGAGCTCGATTTCGGGAACCGATGTAACCGATATCACCGCTCGCGGGCGCTTTTCCGGTTCCAAACTTGAGCTCACGCGCTTCGCCGGATCGACGCGGGGCAGCGGCAAGGTCAGCGGCAGCGGCAGCATCGACCTTGCCGATATGTCCGCCGAACGCGGTCCCAAGATCGACATTCGCGCCGCCGCCAGCAATGCGCGCCTGCTCAACGCCAACGGCCTCGATGCGACGATCAGCGGGCCGTTACGGATCGTCTCCAACGGCGTCGGCGGCGCTATCGCAGGCCGCGTTTCGGTGGATCGCGCCAGCTGGAAACTGGGCGTGGCGGATGAAGACATGCGGCTGCCCGATATCCCCACGCGCGAAATCAACCGCCGAGACCAGGTTGCAAGCGGACGGTCCACCGCGACAGGGTCGTGGCGCTATCTCGTCGATGCCAGAACGCCGAGCCGCGTTGCGGTAGACGGCATGGGCCTAGACAGCGAGTGGGGCATCGACATCGCCCTGCGCGGAACGGTGGACGATCCGCGGATTGGCGGCGAGGCGCGGCTTGTGCGCGGCGACTATACCTTTGCCGGGACCCGTTTCGAGCTGACCAACGGCCGCATCGAATTCGACGAGAACATGCCGATCGATCCCCGGCTCGACATTGATGCCGAGGCGAGTGCCAATGGGACCGATGTGAACATCGCGATCACCGGCAATGCCCAATCCCCGCAGATCGCCTTCTCATCGACCCCTGCTCTGCCCGAGGAGGAGATTCTCGCGCGGCTGCTGTTCGGCGGGTCGGTCACCTCGCTTTCGGCAACCGACGCCGTGCAGCTCGCAGCAGCGCTCGCGGCCTTGCAGGGCGGTGGCGGCGGGATCGACCCGATCGGCCAGCTGCGCCGCTCCATCGGCCTAGACCAACTTCGCATCGTCAGCGCCGATCCCGCGCTGGGACGCGGAACGGGCGTTGCATTGGGCAAGAATATCGGGCAGCGCGTGTATGTCGAGCTCGTGACCGACGGGCAGGGCTATAGCGCGACGCAAGTCGAATACCGCATCACCAGCTGGCTCTCACTGCTGGGCAGCGTCTCGACCCTTGGACGCGACAGCGTGCTCGCCGAGATATCGCGCGACTACTAGGCGCCTGCGTCCTCTTCGGCAGGAACCGAAAGCGCCTCGGCATCGATAAGCACGGCATCGATCGGGATGATCACGCCGTTTTTGCTCACCACGGCCTCATCGCCCAGCACGGCGCGCTGTCCGGCGCCATTGCTGACCACCAGCTGCTCGCCTTCGAGCGAGACCGATAGCTCGCCATTACCGAAGCTGACCATGTAGATCTCGCCCCCACGCGCCTCGATAGTCTCACGGATGATCTCGGGGCTGAGCGCGCCGGGAAGCATGTGTTCGCGCAGAACCGCAGCAAGGATGGCCCCGCGTGCGGGATCATCGAGCAGGGCGCTGCCGTCGGCCCCAAGCGCTGCGAACGCCTCGTCACTGGGGGCAAGCAAGGTGTAGGTCGCATCGCCATCAAGCGCGCCGGCAAGCCCGGTCGATTCGAGCCCCTGCGAGAAGCTCGAAAGCCCGGACTGGTCGGTGATCACGTCGGAGAGCAGATCCTGCGAACGGTCGGCCGGACCGCAAGCGGCAAGCGCCAGCGCAAGCGTGGCAGCGGTACCGGCAGCGAGGGTGCGCACCATCGAGCCGCCCCTCACGAGGCGAGCCTGATTGCGGTGAGCACCAATGCGGTTTCGGTGTCGATCTCGTACACATAGCCATCGGCATAGCGATAGTTGCGCCCCGGCTTGTCGTAATAGCGATCGCGATATTCGTAAGGGACATTGTACACGTCATAGCCGCGCGGCATGGGCTGGCCGATGGTGATGTCATCGCCTGTCAGCAGTGCCGCCACGCCGAGGATCGCGGCGCTTTCCGGCTCGACACGGTAGATGACGTTGTCAGCATAGCGATAGCTGCGCTGATCGCCGAGACGGTAGTAGTCGCGGTAGTAGTTGGGCAGCGGGCGCGGCTCGTAATAGTCGGGCCAGGACTCACCGATGCGCAGCGCACCGCCGAGCAGCGGAATATAGCCCGAAAGCCCGTTAGAGCCGTAGCGCAGCAGATAGCCGTCATCGTAGAAATAGTTGCCGCCCGCTGCGCCGAACAGGCCGAAGAAGCCGGGATCGTAGGTGCGATAGCGCTGGCGTGCCTGCCCCGGAGGAAGGCAACCGTTGCGCTTTTTCGCAAGACCGGGAGGGCAGCCGGTGATCAACTGCGGCGAAGTGCCGAAAGCCTGACGCAGCACGGGCAGGGCGAAATCGACGTCGAGGTCGAGATCAAGGCCCCCGCGGTTGCTACCGCGATTTCCCCCGCCGAAGTCGCGCCCGCCGTTGCCACGGCTGTTGCTTCCGGCGTTGCCGTTCCCATTGCCATTGCCGCGATTTCCGCTGGCGCGAGCCGCATTGCTGTTGCCATTTCCGCCGCCGTTGCCACGATTCGCGCTGCCGCCACCGTTCCCGCCGCCACCGCCACCACCGCCGCCGCGGTTGCCGCGAGCTTCTCCGCCGCCGCCGTTTCCGCGGTTTCCGCTATTGCCGCGTTGTTGACTGCCGCCGCCGTTTCCGCCGCCGCGCTGGCTTTGTTCGGCGTTGCCGTTACCGCCGCCGCCGCGATTGCCGTTTCCGTTGCCTTGCGCCAGCGCGAGGGGGGCTGCGACCATTGCCAAAGTGGCTGCTCCGGCCATGATCGTTCTGCTTATCCGCTTGTCTATCAACGGCTTCTCCTGTGCCTGCTCCGGTCGTTTGCGACTCGCTAGGCGCCGGTTGTAGCACAATATGCGTAGAGCCTTGCCTCCTCGGCGCGGCGGCGCACCAGCCCTTTGAGCACGCGCCCACCGGCCCGGTTCCAGCGCGCAAACTCGCGCACGGCTGCGGCATAGTCTCCTGCGAGGTGCTTTTTGGTCAGGGTCGCGGTGGCGATT
>JAYPMZ010000040.1:0-3609 GCA_038130205.1 Erythrobacteraceae bacterium
GTTTCCGCATCGGGGAAGGGACACCAGACGAGCGCGGCTTGCGGATCGCTCATCTGTCAAAGGTTCCGATGGCGCGCAGCCAGCCCGTCGCTGTGCATCGCCCATGCCGTGCTTGCGACGAGCAGCGCACCGGTAAGTTGATGTGCGGCCGCAACCCAGAGCGAGACTTCGCTCATCACCGTAGCGATGCCGAGCAGCACCATGATGCCGAATGCGGTATGCACCGCGATCGAGGCGCGGCGGTCGCTCGCCCGCACTCTGCGCGCAAGATAGATGAGTGCCGCAACCGCAATCCATGCCCACCAGCGATGGAGGAAATGGAGCAGAAACGGGTCGTGTGTGAGCGTCCACAAGAAGCCGGACGAAAAGCTCACTTCGGGAACCAGCCGCCCGTTCATCAGCGGCCAGTCATAGGCCGCATGTCCGGCGTTGAGACCTGCCACCCAGGCACCGAGCAGCAATTGCACAAACAAGATTACCGCAACCACTGCCGATCCCTTGGTGAGCGGCGCGGGGCGTGCTGCGGGGTTGCGGGCGAGATTCCGCATATCGCGCGCGGTCCATACCAGCAGCCCGAGCAACAGCAGCGCGGTCAGCAGGTGCAACGAAAGGCGGAAATGGCTGACATCGGTCATGCTACCGACCAGTCCCGACTTGACCATCAACCAGCCGAACAAACCCTGAAGACCGCCCAGCGCGAGCAGTCCGACCAGTCTCGGCTTGAAGCCTGCGGGAATTGCGCCCCTTACCCAGAACCAGACGAGCGGCAGCGCGAAGACCATACCCACCATGCGCGCCAGCAGGCGGTGGAACCACTCCCAAAAGTAGATGAATTTGAAATCGGCGAGGGTCATTCCCGTCAGGCTCGCCTCTAGCCGGTATTCGGGAGTCGCCTGATATTTGGCAAACTCTGCCTGCCATGCCGCGTCACCGAGCGGTGGCAAAAGCCCGGTCGCAAGGTTCCACTCGGTGATAGACAGCCCGCTTTCGGTCAGCCGCGTAATGCCGCCGACGACAACGATCAGCACCACGAAGGTTGCGACGATTTCGAGCCAGCGCGCAATCGCGAGCGGGCGAGGGGTGGGGGAAGCTGTTTGCGTGGCCATGGCGGGGCGTAAATGTCTCCGGCAGCGCGGCCATGCAAGTGCGTTTGCTGAAAAGTGACATCAGCAAATCGCAATCTCCTTGCGAAATGTTATGTTGTTACATATGTGGCGTGCAGCATGATGCAGAAGACCAACACATTGAGTCGCAACGACCGCAGCCGGTGGCTCGACAAGCTCGGAATCGGGATTGCGGGCCTGTGCGCGGTGCATTGTATCGCGACGATCGTGCTGGTTTCCTCGCTCGGTATCGGCGGTCATTTCCTGCTCGAACCGGGTATCCACCGCATCGGCCTCGCCTTCGCGCTGGCGATTGCGGCTGTGGCAATGGGCTGGGGCGCGCTGCGGCACGACCAGACCACGCCGATTGTCATGGCGTCGGCAGGGCTCGCCTTTATGAGCGTTGCCCTGCTCGTGCCGCATGGCGATGACGAGGTGGCGCTCACGCTGATCGGCGTGACGCTGGTCTCGGTTGGCCACTTCCTCAACATGCGCGCTCCGGCGAAGCTGCATAAGCACGCTTGAAGCAGAAGGTTGCACCGCGCGCCACGGCAGCTATTTGAGCCGCATGAGCGATAGCAAATCCATCACCCTCAACGGCGACGCGCGCAACACCTCTGCGGCAACCATCGCAGACCTCGTGCGCGAACTTGAACTGACACCCGAAAAGGTCGCGGTCGAACGCAATGGCGAGATCGTCCCGCGCTCGACGCTCGAACAGGCGACGCTCGGGGACGGGGACTCGCTGGAAATCGTGCATTTTGTCGGCGGCGGCGATCACCCGGAGGACACGTGGACCGTCGCTGGCCGCACCTTCACCTCGCGGCTGATCGTGGGGACCGGCAAATACAAGGATTTCGAACAGAACGCTGCCGCGCTTGAGGCGAGCGGCGCGGAGATCGTCACCGTGGCGGTCCGCCGTGTGAATGTCAGCGATCCCAAGGCGCCGATGCTGACCGATTATATCGACCCCAAGAAAGTCACCTACCTCCCCAACACCGCGGGTTGCTTCACCGCAGACGAGGCGATTCCCCCCCCCCGGCTGGCGCGCCACGCAGGAGGCTGGGCCCTAGAGACACTCGCAGGGCCGCGCGAGGCTCGCCCCCTCTCTCCTGAGATGCGGGCACCGCTCGCCGCGACCGAGACGCTCGCCAAGGAAGGCTTCCTGCCGATGGTCTATTGCGTCGACGATCCAATCGCCGCGAAGCAGCTTGAGGACGCAGGCGCGGTCGCGGTCATGCCGCTGGGCGCGCCGATCGGCTCGGGGCTGGGCATCCAGAATCAGGTCACCATCCGCTTGATCGTCGAGGGCGCGAATGTGCCGGTATTGGTTGACGCTGGCGTCGGCACGGCTTCGGATGCGGCTGTGGGTATGGAACTGGGCTGCGACGGTATTCTGATGAACACCGCGATTGCCGAGGCGAAAGACCCGATCCGCATGGCTCGCGCGATGAAGCTTGCGGTCGAAGCGGGGCGCGAAGCCTATCTCGCCGGGCGCATGGGGCGGCGCAAATATGCCGATCCCTCTTCGCCGCTGGCGGGCCTGATCTAGCCTGCGGGACGGCCACGCCCGACATAATTTAAGGCCATGGTTACTACGTATTAACCAAAATCGCGGACACCCGTCTTCAGTACCCGAGGAGACGTATCGTGACGCTTGCCACCACATCGACCATGGCCATTGGCGAAATGCGCGAATTCGCAGGCTTCGCGCCTTGCGAACAACGCTACATCAAGCGCAGTCTCGACATTGGCCTTTCGCGCAGCGACGCCTTCAAGCTGTGGGGCCGGACCGAGGCAGAGAATACCGCGATCCGCCGCCAGTATGTCGCCTATCAGGACCTCAAGGTTCTGCGCGATCTGATTCCGCAGGAGGGCACGATTGGCGAGATCGAGCGGTTCATCGGCAAGCTGATGCGCATGGCGACGTATGACCTGTCGCAAGAACGCATCGAGAGTTTCTCGGCCTTCCGCTTCCTCTACGAGCGCCTGCTCGGCGCCGAAGCGCGGCCCTATCTGCCCGCAGCCTTCTGCGCCGCCGCTGCCTTGCCAACGATCCGTCCGCAGCAGCGCAAGGTGCTGCTCCAGTCGCTCAGCGAAGCTGCTGCCACCGCACCCGGCTGGTCGGAGCGCAAGCCGAGCTTCTATCCCGAATATGTCGAGGACGTTGAGGCGGCGTAAGGCGCGAGATAACCTTAACTTTTTTGCGTCAGACAGGCTGAATGACGCTTCCGTTTGTTCCAGAGCCCCCCGTCTCCGATCAGGTGCCTGACTGGCATGTGACCGCCTTCGCATGGCGCGGCGCGTGCCTCGACGTATTCTCCCGGGCCGAACATTCAATCGATGACTGTTGCGAAGTGCTTGAGGTCAGCGGCTGCGATCTCGGACAGAAGGCTCACCACAACTTCTCTGCGGCGCGTGCCAATGCGCTCAAAGTTTTTCTCGCAGAGCGCTCATCTTTCACAGCGCACGCCAAGCCTTGCGTCGAAATGCTCGGGGACTGGTG
>JAYPMZ010000040.1:3619-4353 GCA_038130205.1 Erythrobacteraceae bacterium
GGTGCGCGCTGATGCAGCAGCGTGTGCTCGTTGCGCACGGGAAAATGGTGGTCAGCGATACTGGCGTTACCCTTCGTTACCGCGAACATCGCGGCAGGAAGGGGGTGATCGCACACGAGCAATCATTCAGCCGATTGGAGATGCTCGGCTTTCTGAAGCGCATCTCCGAAGTTCAACGGCGGCTGCACATGCAGCTGGATCAGATCAAGGCCGCTTCACGGCGCGGCGGCCAGAACGCCGCCTAACTCCGATACAGCCCGTCGATCCGGTCCTGATAGCGATCGCGGATCTTGTGGCGCCGGATCTTCATGCTGGGCGTCATTTCCTCGTTCTCGATCGTGAAGGCCTCGTCCGCGAAAGCGATCTGGCGCACTTTTTCGACCACCGAGAGGTCCTTGTTGGTGCGGTCGACCGCTGCGCGCACAGCGTTCTTGAAGGCGGGAAGGTCCTGCAATGCCGCAAGATCGAACTTCTCGTCATTCGCGCGCGCCCATTCGAGCGCCCATTCGGCGTCGGGAACGATCAGGCCGACCACATAGGGGCGGTTGTCGCCGCTAACCATCGCCTGCGCGATCTCGGGTTGCAGCGTCAGCATCCCCTCGATCTTTTGCGGCGCGACATTGTCGCCCTTGTCATTGACGATCATGTCTTTCTTGCGGTCGGTGATCTTGATCCGGCCCTTGTGATCGATCTCGCCAATGTCGCCGGTATGCAGCCAGCCATCGACCACGGTG
>JAYPMZ010000040.1:4363-5042 GCA_038130205.1 Erythrobacteraceae bacterium
GTTTCGGCCTCGTTGCGCCAATAGCCGTGCATCACCAATTCGCCGCGGCACAGGATTTCGCCGTCGTCGGCAATCTTGATTTCGACCCCGCGCATCGGCGGGCCGACCGTGTCCATCTTCAAACCGACACGCGGGCGGTTGCAGCTGATCACCGGCCCCGCCTCGGTCTGGCCGTATCCTTGCAGCATGGTGAGGCCCATTGCGTCGAAGAAATTGCCGACCTCGGGGTTGAGCGGCGCGCCGCCCGACACCAGCGCCTTGAGACGCCCGCCGAACTTGGCGCGGATTTTCGGGCGCAGCGCTTTCTCGACCACGAAATCGAGCGGCTTGTCGCGTGTGCGGGTTTTGCCCTCGCGCGATTGCTCGCTGATTTTCAGCGCGCTATCCATCATGAAACTGGCAAGACGGCCCTGCTTTTCGATCTGTTTCATGATCCGCGTGCGCAACACTTCGAACAGGCGCGGGACCACCACCATGATCGTAGGGCGGGTTTCCTCGATATTCGAAGCGAGCTTTTCGAGCCCTTCGGCATAGAAGATTTCCGCCCCGACGCAGATCGGGAGATATTGTCCGCCCGTGTGCTCATAGGCGTGGGAAAGCGGCAGGAAGGAGAGGAAGCGCTCGTCCGGGATGCCGACAGCATTGATGCGGGGTGCCGCGGCACCGGCCGCAGGGCCGG
>JAYPMZ010000040.1:5052-5367 GCA_038130205.1 Erythrobacteraceae bacterium
ATCGAGCCGTGGTGCTGACGCACGCCGCGCGGCGCGCCGCCGGTGCCGCTGGTGTAGATCAGGCAGGCAAGGTCATCGCGCTGGATCTTGGCAATCCGCTCTTCAACGGCCTTGCGCGCAGCCACCGCGTCGCCTTCGATCAGATCGCTCCAGCTATGGTAATCAAAACTGCCCGATTGCTGGCGGTGGAGGTCCTCGATGCCGATGACGTGATCGACATTGCCTGTGCGCGAGATTGCACCGAACACCGGCTTCAGCAGCTTCTCGGTCGAGACGATTACCGCGCGCGATCCCGAATTGTCGAAGATATGCGCG
>JAYPMZ010000040.1:5377-13532 GCA_038130205.1 Erythrobacteraceae bacterium
GAAATGCACCCTGCGGCCATGATCGCGAGGTCGGCAATGCACCATTCGGGGCGGTTTTCGGATACGAGCGCGATGCGTTCGCCCTCTTGCATCCCTATCCGGCGCAGACTTTCTGCAAGCATGCACACCTGATCGGCGACTTCGCGCCAGCTTTGCGTGCGCCATTCGCCATTTTCCTTGCGACCCAGAAATGGCGCATCGCCCTTTTCATCGGCGCGCTTGAGGAACAGTTCGACGAGGTTGTTGGCGCTGTCGACGTCCTGAAGGAGCGGATCGTCAGCCGGATTGGCCACTGGCGCGGCGGATGGGGCGTGCACGGACAAAGGCTCCTCTTCCCGCTCGCCCTATACAGCCGTCGGCCACAGGCGAGCTTGCGTAATTTGCGTTAGATCTAAACTAAGGTGGTATTTACGTAGCGGCAAGACCGTGCGGGCCGCTAAGCACCGCCACCCACAGCGGCAAAGCGCGTTGCCAGCGCAAGGAGCGATGCTTAAGGATCGCGGCCATGTCGCTTCTTCGTAACTGCATCGCCGGGCTCGCCATTGCCCTTTCCGCCTGCGCTCCCACTCTCGAACAGACAGCCGGCACACCTGCTCCGGCAGTGGTCGAGTCCGGGTTCCAACCCTTTGTGATCGCGGCCAATCCGCTCGCAGCGCAGGCCGGTATGGATGTGCTGGAGCGCGGCGGCAGTGCGGCGGACGCGGCGCTTGCGGTTCAAACGATGCTTTCCCTGGTCGAGCCGCAGTCTTCGGGTGTCGGCGGAGGAGCTTTTCTCAACTATTACGACGCCGAAACGGGCAAGGTCATAATCTACGACGGGCGCGAAACCGCTCCGGCGCAGGCGAGCCGCACCATGTTCCTCGATGCATCGGGCGAACCGCTCGGTTACCGTGAAGCAGTGGTCAGCGGGCGCGCGACCGGGGTTCCCGGTGCGATGGCAGCGCTCGGCATGCTGCACGAAGAGCACGGGAACCTGCCGTGGGACAGCCTGTTCGAAGCAGCGATCAGCACCGCCGAAGAAGGCTTCGCCATCTCGCCGCGGCTCGGGCGGTTTCTTAGCATCGATTTCCCGCAATTGGCGCAGCCCGATGCAGCGGCCTATTTCGCGCGGCCCGACGGCACCCGCAAGGGAGCGGGCGACCGTCTTGTGAACCCCGAATATGCCGAGTTTCTGAAGCGGCTCGCTGTGCAGGGGACCGACGCATTGTATAGCGGAAGCACTGCTGCCGAGATCGTCCAGCGCACCCGCGCCGCGCCGCTTGGCGGGACGATGACGATGGCCGACATTGCAGCCTATCGTCCGGTGAAGCGCGAACCCGTTTGCGGTCCGTGGAGCGGTTATCGCGTGTGCGCACCGCCGCCGCCGTCAAGCGGAGCCGCGATGATTGAGCTGCTCGGCATCCTCGACCGCACCGATATTGCCTCGCGCGGCCCGAACGACCCGCAGGCGTGGTATCTCTTCGCCGAAGCCAGCCGCCTCGCCTATGCCGACCGTGACGCCTATTTTGGCGATGGTGACTTCGTCGACGTCCCGGTCGAAGGGCTGCTCGACCCCGCCTATATCGACGCGCGCGCAGCGCTAATCGGGGCGAGCGCGGCAGAGAACGTCGAAGCAGGCGTTCCGGCCGGAGCGAAGGTCGCCGTTGCCGATATGACCCGAGAGCCTGCGGGCACGTCGCATTTCATCGTCCGTGATGCGAAGGGCAATGTGCTGTCGATCACCACCACGGTGGAATCGATTTTTGGCAGCGGACGGATGGTCGACGGCTTCTTCCTCAATAACCAGCTGACCGACTTCTCTTTCAACCCGCTGCAAGCCAATGGCGATGAAGCGCCCAATGCTGTCGCGCCGGGCAAGCGCCCCCGCTCCTCGATGGTGCCGCTGATTCTGCTTGATGCCGATGGCCAGTTTGCAGGAGCCATCGGATCGGCAGGCGGCAATTCGATCCCCGCCTATGTCGGAAAGACACTGGTCGCGGCGGTCTATTGGGGGATGCCGATGCAGGATGCGCTGGCGCAGCCCAATCTGGTCGCACGTGGCAATCGCTATGGTGCGGAGACCGAAAGGTTCGATCCGGCGATCGTGGCAGGGCTTGCCGAGAGGGGGATTGTCGTGACGCCCGGACAGGGCGAGGATTCGGGCGTTCACGGCGTTTTGATCCGCGACGGCAAGGTTGACGGCGGCTATGATCCTCGCCGCGAGGGTGTGGTGCTCGTAGGCGCTCCTTAGTCGCCTTCTGTACCCACCGCCTCGGCGATGCTGGCAAAGCCGTCGCGCTTCATAAGGCGCTCCAGCCCGCTCGCGATGTGCGCGCCGAGACCCGGGCCATGATAGACCATCGCCGAATAGAGCTGCACCAGGCTCGCCCCTGCCCGGATGCGGGCCCATGCGTGCTCGGCGCTTGCAATGCCGCCCACACCGATGAGCGGAATCTGCCCGCCGGTCGCCTTGCGAAAATCGCGCAAGCGCTGCTGGGCAAGTTCGCGCAATGGTGCACCGGAAAGACCGCCTGTTTCGTCTGCGTGGCGTGAGCGCAGCGGCGGGCGGGAAATCGTGGTGTTGGAAACGATCAGCGCGCCAAGCTTCTTGTCCAGCGCAATCCGCGCAATCGCGTCGATATCGGCAGGCTCAAGATCGGGTGCGACCTTGAGGAAAACCGGCGGAGCATCCGCGGGCATCACGAGGTCGCGAGTGGCAATCACCCCGTCGATGAGCGCGGTCAAAGCGCTCTCGTCCTGCAAGGCGCGCAGGCCCGGCGTGTTCGGGCTTGAGACGTTGACCGCAAGATAGCTGGCGTAAGGCGTCATCAGGCGCGTCATCTCGGCATAGTCGGCAATCCGGTCCTCGGCGTCCTTGTTAGCACCGATGTTGATCCCGACGATTCCCGGCCGGCCGGCGCGTGCCTTGAGCCGGTCGAGGGCCACCGCTGCACCGGAGTTGTTGAACCCCATGCGATTGATCACGGCTTGGTCTTCGGTCAGGCGGAACAGACGCGGTTTCGGATTACCTGCCTGCGGCTTGGGGGTGATCGAACCAACTTCGGTAAAGCCAAAGCCCAGTCCGAGCAGCGCGTCGGGAACCTCCGCATCCTTGTCGAACCCGGCTGCAACGCCCACCGGATTGGGGAAGTCGAGCCCTGCGACGGACACTTTCGTTGCCGTTGCCTTTGCGAGCAAAGAGCCCGCGCCGCGGGTCGGCATTGCCCGCAGCGACCGGACCGCCAGACGATGCCCGGTTTCGGGGTCGAGCGTGAAGAGGTCGGGTCGGACCAGATCGAACAGTTTGGTTGGGAGCGTCATCACCACGCCCTAAGCCAAATTTTGCCCCGCGTGTCGAGAGGCCACAGATTTGCGATTCTACCGCTCGGTAAGTGCAACTATCTGGGTTTCCAGCAAAAATTACGAACAATTCCCAGTGTGTCGTATGCATACAATTCTTTCAGGAAGTTGCGCGCTAGAGACTCGCCTGCGACCCGAAGGGCTCGGAGCAGCAATGCAAAGAGTTCCTCAACTCATAAGGGCGGCTCAACCGTGGGCCGCCCTTTTTTTGTGTCAAAACAATCCCGAAACCGCTACACGCTCCGCTAGTCGGGGCGTTTACAATGGTCGATTTCCAAGAGTCTTTCAGGGACGATAGCAATGCGGATGCGGGCGAGGTGGGTTTCGAGCTCACCGACGGCTCGCTTATCCATGTCGATTATATCGCCCCTCCAGCGGCGATCAGCGACTATGTGACAACGCTCTACCACTTCCGCTGCGACGAAGCGCTCATGCGCGATATCCAGCCCGCATCAATCGGACATCTTGCAATTTTTCCGCGTGGAAAGGGCGAGATGCATTTCCGCGCCGGCCACAAGGACCCGAATCACGAAGTGGGAGTGATGACCCCGCTTTCGACCGCGAATCCGATCATTGTCGACGGGCCTTTCCATGCCATCGGTGCGGCGCTGACGCCGCTGGGTTGGGCTGCGCTGACCGGCCTTCATGCAGGCGAGCACCGTGACCGGCTGCGCGATGCGGGCGAGATTCTCGGGCCGCAAGCGGTGGAAATGGGGCAGGAACTGATCGCGCACTATCGCAACGGCACGATGAGCGGGCGCGATTGCGCGCTGGCCCTCGGCGATTTTATCGGTCGCAACGTCAAGAAGATAAATTCGCGCCATGCCGAGCTGATCAAAGTGGTGAACGCCTGGCTTGGTTCGTCCTTCAATCCCGAATTGAGCGACCTGCTTGCCCGCGCCGCCTATTCCGAACGGCAAGTGCAGCGCCTGACCGAACGCTATTTCGGACTTTCGCCGCAGGCTTTGGCGCGCAAATACCGTGCCTTGCGCGCCGCAGCGCTGTTGTCGTTCCCCAAGCTGACGCCTGAATTCGAGGCGGAACTGGGCGATGCCTTCTTCGACCAGTCGCACATGATCCGCGAGATCAACCGCTTCGTCGGACGCACGCCCGCGCGGCTCAAGGACCCCGACAATCCCTACCTTTCCGAGATGATCGCGCCCAAGAACTTGCGCGAACTGGGCAATTAGGGGCAAGTCCGGGGTTTAGTAGCCAATACGAAAACCAAGGACGACCATGCGCCGCAAACTCCCCCTCGCTGCCTCCCTCATTACCATCGCAGGTTTCGGTCTGGGCGCCGGCTTACTGCTTCCAGCGCCCGCGCTTGCAGATCATCACGAAGAAACCGCAGACGCGGACAGCGAAGCGCTCGCTGCATTGTTCGAAGCCTACGATGCCGCCAATCTTGCCGCTTCACCCGAAGGCAAGGCCTATCGCGGAATCCGCGACGAGGATTACGGCAAATGGAGTGACGTCTCCGACGAAGCCGAAGAGGCCGACTTCCGCCGTCTGCAGGATGCCGCCGCGACCATGGAGGCGAGCTTCGACCTTGCAAGTCTCAATCCGCAAGACGCCTTGTCTTACCGGCTGTTCGCGCTCACCGCAGAGCGCAGCGCATCGCTCCATCCCTTCCGCAAGCTCGGTTATATTTATGATCAGCGCCGCGGTCCGCACACCGGCCTGCCCGCGTTTCTGATCAATATCCACCGGATCAGCACTCCGGCCGATGCCGAAGCTTATGTTGCGCGTATCGCAGGAGCGGGCGCGCAGATGAGCGCTCTCACCGCCGAGGCCGCCGAGCGCGCCGATGCAGGCGTGATGCCGCCCGACTGGGTCTATCCCTATATGATCGGCGACGTCGAGGCGCTGCTGGCTGCGGGCGATGACAATGCGGTGCTGGAAGACTTTGCTGCCAAACTCGCCGCGCTCGAACTCGATCCGGCCGGGTCCGACGCGCTCATGGCCGCAGCAACCGCGGCATGGAACGCAGAGGCGCGCCCGGCTTACGAAGGTCTCCTCGAGGAGCTTAAGCGCCAGCAGGCGATGGCTCCGACCGAGGACGGCATCTGGCGTCTACCGCAGGGCGATGAGTATTACGCGGCCCTGCTGAAAAGCTACACCACCACCGATCTTAATGCCGAGCAGATCCACAATATCGGCTTACGCGAAGTCGAGCGGATTCACGGCGAAATGCGCGAGATCATGGCGCAGGTGGGCTTTGAGGGGACTTTGCAGGAATTCTTCGAATACACCCGCAACGGCGACCAGTTCTTTTACGAAACGCGCGAGGAGTATCTCGCCGACGCAAACGCCGCAATCGACGCGATTACCGGGAAGCTACCCGACTATTTCGGTCAGCTGCCCGAAGCGCCGCTGACCATCAAGGCGGTCGAGGAGTTCCGCGAGAAGAGCGCAGGCAAGGCCTTCTACCAGAGCCCGTCCGCAGACGGATCGCGCCCGGGCACCTACTATGTGAACCTCTACAATCTGCGCGATATGTCGAAGAACGAGCTCGAGGCGCTCGCCTATCACGAAGGGCTCCCCGGCCATCATCTCCAGCGGGCGCTGCAAACCGAGCTCGGCGACCTGCCGCCGTTCCGCCGGTTCGGCGGATGGACCGCTTACACTGAAGGCTGGGGCCTCTATTCGGAAGAGCTGGGCAAGGACATGGGGATGTACACCGATCCTTATTCCGACTTCGGCCGGCTGGGCATGGAGTTGTGGCGCGCGTGCCGTCTGGTGGTCGACACCGGCATCCACGACAAGCGCTGGAGCCGCGAAGAGGCGATTGCCTATCTCAGCGAGAATACGCCCAACCCGCAAGGCGACATCGAAAAGGCGATCGAGCGCTATATCGTCTATCCGGGACAGGCGACCGCTTACATGATCGGCAAGCTGAAGATCATGGAGCTGCGCGAACATGCCCGCACAGAGCTTGGCGATGACTTCGACATTCGCGGCTTTCACGATGCCGTGCTGACCAGCGGGCCTGTGCCGCTGTCGATTCTGGAAGAAAACGTTGGGGCATGGATCGAAAGCCGGAAAACGAAGTAATTTCGATCATATGATTGAAAACAGCGCACAAATGATGTCGCTGTGATACAAGGACGTATGGGAGAGCGAGGATATTCAGCAGGTCGAGGGCCGGAGAGATCCGGTTCGTCAGGGCCTGACGCAGAGGCGCTGGGGACGGCAGGGACGACGGGTCGCACCGGGTCGTCAATGCCGTCCCATACCGCCGTACATCAAGGTATGGCGCGCGGCTCGGATGCCAGCACTGACCGTTTCACGCTCACCTATTACGATCCGCCCGAAGGGCTCGATCGCCACGTCCTGACGCTGTTCCATTTCGAATGGAGCGAAGCGGATATCGCCGATCGCCACCCCGGTGCGCTTGGCCAGCTGTTCATGAATTTGAGAGGCAAGGGGCGGATCTGTTTCGACGACCGGGACGATCACGTCACCGAGGGCGCCTATCTTTTCAGCGGCTTTTCGCGAGCCGCTCCGATCGAGATGAAAGGACCATGGCATGCGATTGGTGCATCGCTCACCGCGCTAGGCTGGGCGGCGCTGACGAAAGCGCCCACTGACCGGCACGTTGACCGCATTTTCCCCGCAAGCAATCTGCTGGGGGCTGACGTCGATCAGATGGCCGATGAGGTCGGCGATCAATACCGCGCGGGCGCGATCAATGGCAGCGAAGCCTGTGCAGCGCTCATCGACTGGATCGCGCCGCGCCTAAAGGCCATTCCCGCCACGCATGAAAAGCTGATCGAATCGACTATCAGTTGGCTCGCCACCTCGCTCAATCCCGATGTCGAGGCTCTGTTCGACATGCTCGGCTACTCGCGCCGCCAGTGCGAACGGTTGGTGGCGCGTTATTTCGGCTTTGCGCCTGCCGCTCTGGCCCGCAAATATCGCGCTGTCCGCGCCGCCAATCTGCTGTCGCGCCCGGACCTTTCGGATGAGGGTGAGGCCGAGATCGCGAATGCCTTTTACGATCAGCCGCATATGATCCGCGAGATCCGCCGCTTTTGCGGTCACACGCCCACGCGCCTCGGCGGCGATGGCGGACCGCTGTTCCAGACGCTGCTGCGGATGCGCAATCTCGACCGGCTCAAGCATTTCCGGCTGATTGGCGAGGGTCAAGACCCGGCTTGAAATCGGAGCATTCTGCGCGTATTTGAAATGCGACCGATTCAGTCTGATTTAAGAATCATTCGCAACAAGCAGATTATTCGCCTCTCATGCGCCTTTCCAACCTTGCCGATTATGCCGTCATCACGATGAGCCAGGCCGCACAGCATTGCGGTGACGGGCGCGTGAGCGCGGCCGAACTGGCGAGCGAGACGGGCCTCCCGGTTCCGACCGTGCAGCGGCTCGTATCCAAACTCACCGCTGCCGGTCTGTTGCGCTCGGTGCGCGGTGCGGGCGGCGGTTTGCAGCTGGGCCGCCCCGCAGCGGCGATCAGCATTGCCGATATCGTCGAAGCGGTCGAAGGGCCGATCGGCCTTACCGCCTGCGTCGAAGCGCGCGAATGCGAGCATGAGGCGGGCTGCAATATGAAACCGCACTGGCCCCTGATAAACGCCAAGCTGCGCGGAGCCTTGGCCGAGATCACTCTCGAGCATCTGCGCCCCGCCCACGCCGGTTCCCCGGCCACCACACCTATTCAAGAGCACGCCGCATGAGCGAGAATATCGACACCAAAGAGATGGACGCAGACGCCAAGGCTGCCGCTGCCAATGCTGCAGAGTATGAGCACGGCTGGTCCTCGGATATCGAGACCGAGTTCGCGGAAAAGGGTCTGAACGAG
>JAYPMZ010000040.1:13542-20395 GCA_038130205.1 Erythrobacteraceae bacterium
GACACCGTCCGCTTCATTTCGGCCAAGAAGGGCGAGCCCGAGTGGATGCTCGACTGGCGTCTCAAGGCGTTCCGTCTGTGGCAGGAAATGGAAGAGCCCGATTGGGCCAAGGTCGGCTATCCCAAGATCGACTATCAGGACGCCTATTACTACGCCGCGCCCAAGAAGAAGGTCGAGCTTGATTCGCTCGACGATCTCGATCCCGAGATCAAGCGCGTCTACGACAAACTCGGCATCCCGCTGGGCGAGCAGGAAGTGCTTGCCGGGGTTAAGGGAGCAAAGAAGGTCGCGGTGGACGCCGTATTCGACAGCGTCAGCGTTGCCACCAGCTTTCGCGAGGAACTGCTGCGCGCAGGCGTGATTTTCCTCTCAATCTCGGAAGCGATCCGGGAATATCCCGAGCTGGTGAAGAAGTGGCTCGGCCGCGTGGTCCCCACACGCGACAACTACTTCGCCTGTCTCAACAGCGCGGTCTTTTCCGACGGCACCTTCGTCTATGTGCCCGAGGGCGTACGCTGCCCGATGGAGCTTTCGACCTATTTCCGCATCAACGCCGAAAACACCGGCCAGTTCGAACGCACGCTGATCGTCGCCGAAAAGGGCGCCTACGTCAGCTATCTCGAAGGCTGCACCGCGCCGATGCGCGATGAAAACCAGCTCCACGCCGCCGTGGTCGAACTGGTCGCGCTCGAAGATGCCGAGATCAAATATTCGACCGTGCAGAACTGGTATCCCGGTAATGCCGAGGGCAAGGGCGGGATTTACAATTTCGTCACCAAGCGCGGACTGTGTCAGGGCGACCGTTCGAAGATCAGTTGGACGCAGGTCGAAACCGGCAGCGCGGTGACGTGGAAATATCCTTCCTGCGTGCTCAATGGCGAAAACAGCGTGGGCGAGTTTTACTCGGTCGCGGTCACCAACAATTTCCAACAGGCCGACACCGGCACCAAGATGATCCACAACGGGCGCGGAAGCCGCTCGACGATTATCTCAAAGGGGATTTCGGCGGGCAAATCGTCGAACACCTATCGCGGCCTCGTCCGCGTCGGTCCCAAGGCCGAGGGTGTTCGCAATTTCACCCAGTGCGACAGCCTGCTCTTGGGCGACGAATGCGGCGCGCACACCGTGCCCTATATCGAGGTCAAGAACCCCGGCGCCCAGATCGAGCACGAGGCGACCACCTCGAAGATCAGCGACGAACAGCTGTTCTACGCCATGCAGCGCGGGCTGGGCGAGGAAGAGGCGGTGGCGCTGATCGTCAACGGCTTTGCCAAGGATGTGCTGAAAGAGCTGCCGATGGAGTTCGCCGTTGAAGCGCAGAAGCTGCTGGCAATCTCGCTTGAGGGGAGTGTGGGGTGAGGGCTCGAACAGCTCTTTTCCTCGGACTCATGGTCTGTGTCGGCGTGACGGCCAGCCCCGCTTCGGCGCGGGATTTTGTCGCCTATGCGACAACGACGCCGGTGCTATACCGTTATGCAGCCTGCGTTTTCGAAGGCGACGCTGCGAGCGCCGAGGCGCAGATCGAAAAGTGCGATCCCTTGAAGGCGCAGCTTGAAACGGAAGCCGATGCAGCGATCGAGCGCTTCCACGTGATCGAACGCGCCGATGTGGAACGCGAATTGCGCAAGGGCATGCGCGAGATCGAGCGCGATCTGTCGGCAACCCGCGAGCGCAACCGGCCTGTTCCGCAGGCTATAGTCGGCTACCTGCGCTGTATGGGTGAAGGCGTGATGGCGACGGGCGACTATCAGTCCGGCGATGCGGTTAGTTACATCGGAATAGAGGACGCCTGTCAGGCCGAGCATATCGACAGCGTGAAGGACACGGTGTCGGACAGCGAGGCCGCTACGATCCGGACCCTTCGCCGCAGGTTTGAACGGTTTGGCCGATTGGCGTACCCGCAAGCGCGGTTGGCACGGCGTCGGTCGCTTGCCCGAACAGCGCTTTTGCCCGCAGTTTTGATGGACCGAAGTTTCCTGAATATGGGCCTCCTAAGAGAAGCTAGTGATGACTGAACGCAAAACTCTAAACCTGCGCGACACCTCCGACGCTGAGGCTCCGAACCTCAACAAGAAGGGGCGTGGTTGGAAGATCTCGGATAAGCGTCTTGACGAGTTGCACGATCGCGCACGCGAAATGCGGCGCTTTGCTTCGCCTGCCAACAAGGCGCTCGCCAAGCGCTTCGCCGAGGCGGACCTTGGGCGTTACACCTTCAAGCGCTTTGCCGTCGTTGGCAGCGCCATCGTGGACTTCAACTGCCACAATCTCGGTATGGCGATCATGATCGACGAAGAGGATCAGGACGACACGCTGGCCAAGCGCCGCGACAAGAGCCTCGAAGCGGTCGGCATTCGCGTGATGCGGATCAAGGCCAAGGATATTCTCGAAAACATGGATGCCGTCCTCCAACGGATCACCGCCGGGATGCGTATCCGGATTGATGACAAGCGGCAGGCGCGCCGCGCTCATCACGAACAGCGCCGCAGCTAGGGGGTAATATGGGTTATATCTACAAGGTTGCTGTCCCGGAGGCACGATGGCCGAGCGCACGGGAACTCGACGCGGCTCTGGTCGCAGCGGACGGTTCGGTGCGCCTGCTGGTAAAGCCCGGCAAGTCGAAAGCGCCGTTCGAAATCTGCGCTGCCGAGCGGCTTGCAGTTGAAGTCGGCGGCGAGCCGCATGTCGTCGATGCGCGCGAATACGTTTTTGATCCCGACAACGACACTTTCGAGTTGCGCGACATCATGACCGATTGCGGGATGGACACCGGCCCGCTCGCAGGCGCGCATATCTTCTCGATCACCGCGCATGGCGACGGGCGCGACTGGATTGCAGTGCGCGCGCTCGTGAGCCGTTTGGTCACTGACTTTGGCGGCTACGGGATCGATTTCCAGTCAGGCCTTGCCGGAAGCGGCGACTGGGTGGACGCTTTCGGAGATCGTCTGGGTCATCAGCAGGAAGCCTATCACAAGATGGTCGCGCAAGCCTTGGCCGACAATGCGGCGAAATCCGCATGATGCCCAGCCGAACCGCTCTTCTCATGCCCTCGCGGCAATTATTGCAGGATTGAAACGATGCCCATTCTTGCCCTTACCCTTGCCCCTCTTCTTGCGCTTCAGGCTGCCGGACAGGCGCCTGTTGCAGTCAAGAATGACGCGCCCGAGACCTGGACGCTGGTATACCCGCGCATCATGCAGCCCTATGTTGCCGACTACCGCCGCTGCCTGACCGGCCAGATGCGGACGGTGCGGGGGCAGGCCGATTTCGAGGCGCAGCACCGCAGCGATGTTGCTGCCTGCACGAAAGAATTGGAGGAAGCTGAGGCTTCTGCCAATGCCACGCTCGCCGGACGCAGCGACTATTCGGATCTCACCGCCGACGAAGTGCGCGACATCTTCGAGCATGTCGGCCGTATCCATATCGCGGCCCAAGGGGCTCGTGCTCGAATTGCACGATGCATCGGTAGTGAAAGCGCGCACCGACGCGACTGCTGCCGCTGCCGAAGCCGCCTATCAGCAACGCGAACAGGAGGCCGTTAGTGCTTCGAATTGAAGATCTTCACGCCGTCGTTGACGGTCCGGGCGGTACAAAGCCCATCCTCAAGGGGCTCAGCCTCGAGGTAGAAGCGGGCGAGGTCCATGCGATCATGGGCCCGAACGGCGCAGGCAAATCGACGCTCGCCAATGTGCTGTGCGGCAAGCCGGGTTATGAGATTACCGGCGGTTCGGTCACGTTTCGCGGCGAGGATCTGCTCGAACTCGATCCGCATGAACGGGCCGCGAGTGGCCTTTTCCTCGGATTCCAGTATCCGGTCGAGATTCCCGGCGTTTCCAACGTCCAGTTCCTTCGCGAAGCGCTCAATTCGCAGCGCAAATTTCGCGGCGAGGAACCGCTGTCGGGCGGCGAGTTCCTGAAGCTTGCCAAAGACAAGGCGGCGCTGCTCAAAATGGACATGGACATGCTCAAGCGGCAGGTGAATGTCGGCTTTTCGGGCGGCGAAAAGAAGCGCGCCGAGATGGTCCAGATGGGCATTCTCGACCCTGCATTCGCCGTTCTCGACGAAACCGATAGCGGCCTCGACATCGACGCGTTGCGCGTGGTGGGCGAAGGCATCAATTCGATCATGCGCGCCCCTGAAAAGGCCGTGCTGCTGATCACCCATTACCAGCGCCTGCTCGACGTGGTGAAGCCCGACCGCGTGAGCGTGCTTGCCGACGGTCGCATCATCCAGACCGGCGGGCCGGACCTTGCGCTGCGACTTGAGGAAGAGGGTTACGACGCGGTCATGGCCGATGCCTGATCTGGCAACCCTTCCGACCCGCCGCGACGAGGCCTGGCGCTATGCCGATATCGATGCGGCAGGGCGTCTCGGTCTCGATGCAATCAACGCGTGGGAAGAGATCACGCTTGGTGCCGGCGAAACGCTGCGCCGCTGCGAAGTCGTGGGCGGGGTTGCTCCCGAACTGCTGCGCCTGCGTTTGACGCTGGGTGAAGGGGCACGGGCCGAGCTGTTCGTGACCAATGCAGGCCGTGACTACACCCGCGTCGAAGTGGAAGTGACGCTCGGCAAGGGCGCGCACTTCGAGTTCGGCGGAGTGACAATCGGCGGCGGCGAAGCGGTGCGCGAATTCGTCACCACGACTGTGCACGCCGAACCCGAAGCGACCAGCAACCAGACCGTCCGCAGCGTCCACTGGGATACCGGCACAGGCAATTTCCTCGGTGAAATCAAAGTGGTGCGTCACGCACAGAAAACCGACGCCGCACAGGATTTCAAAGGCTTGCTGCTCGAAGCAGGTGCGAGCGCCAATGCTGTGCCGCAGCTTGAAATCTTCGCTGACGATGTGAAATGCGCCCACGGTGCGACTGTCGGCCAGCTTGATGAAAGCGCGCGCTTCTACATGGCGGCTCGCGGGCTCGATCCGCAGGCGTCGCAGCGTCTTCTGGTGCAGGCATTCCTCGGCGATGCCTTTGTCGCTCTCGAGGACGAGGCCGAACATGCCCGCCTGCTCGATGCCGCGCTCGACGCACTCGGCGGTGCCGACCTGTGAACGCCGCGGCTCCCATCACCCGCGAATTGCGCGCCGATTTTCCGGGCCTTGTGACCCGCGAAGGTGCGCCTTGGCACTATCTCGATTCGGCCGCGACCGCGCAAAAGCCGCGTGCCGTGATCGATGCGATGGCGCGCGCGCTGGGCGAGGATTACGCAACCGTCCACCGTGGCGTCTATGCGCGCTCCGCCGAGATGACGCTCGCCTATGAGGCGGCGCGGCGGCGGATAGCCGAATTCGTCGGCGGGGCGGAGAGCGAGATCGTTTTTACCCGCGGCGCAACCGAGGCGATCAATCTTGTCGCCAACAGTTGGGGTCGCGCAAATCTGAAAGCGGGTGATCGCATCCTGCTTTCCCAGCTTGAGCATCACTCGAACATAGTGCCGTGGCAGATGGTGGCTGAGGCGACGGGCGCCGAGATCGACATTGTGCCGCTGACCGATGATCACCGCATCGACCTCGACGCGGCCGAAGCGATAATCACGCCTGCTCACAGGCTGGTTGCCTTCGCGCATGTCTCGAACGTGCTCGGCAGCGTGCTCGACGCGCCGCGTGCGGCGAAAATCGCGCACAACGTCGGTGCGAAATTGCTGCTCGACGGCTGTCAGGCGGTTCCGCATCTGCCCGTCGATGTTGCTGCACTGGACTGCGATTTCTACGTCTTTTCAAGCCACAAGCTCTACGGGCCGACCGGAATCGGAGCGCTGTGGGCGCGCGCCGATCTGCTCGACGCCATGCCCCCGTGGGAAGGCGGCGGCGCCATGATTGACCGCGTCACTTTCGAGCGTACGACCTATGCGCCCGCGCCGCAGCGCTTTGAGGCGGGCACGCCGGCGATCACCGAAGCCATCACCTTCGCCGCCGCCGCCGATTACGTCGCCGAAATCGGTTTCGAAACGCTCGAATCGCGAGAGGCCGCGCTCGTTGCCCGCCTGCGCCGCGAACTTATTGCAATGAACGATGTGACCGTGTTCGGTCCCGAGGATAGCGCGGGTATCGTGAGTTTCGCGATAGACGACATTCACCCGCACGACCTCGGCACGATCCTCGACGAAGAGAACGTGGCGATCCGCGCCGGACACCATTGCGCGCAGCCTTTGATGGCCTATCTCGGCGTCCCCGCCACCGCACGCGCCAGCTTCGGCCTTTATTCGACCGAAGCAGACCTCGACGCGTTGCTCGCCGGAATCACCCGCACCCGCCGGATTTTTGGGAAAGCATGATGAACAAGCCCAGTGATGACAAAACCTTTGTCGCCGCGCCCGCTCCGAATGACGTCGTGACGGAAAAGCCGCCGCGCGCCCGCGTCTCCGATGCGGTTGACCCCGAGCAAGCGGAGCCCAAGCGCGAACGCGACTATCTTGAGGGTTTCCTCGCCAAACAGCCCGAGGCTGGCGAAACCGGCGGTGCGGGAAGCGATCTGCAACAAGCGGTGATCGACGCGCTCAAGGAAATCTACGACCCCGAAATCCCGGTCAATATCTACGATCTGGGCCTGATCTACGGTGTCGAGGTCGATGACGAGGCGGACGCGACCGTCACCATGACGCTGACCACGCCGCACTGTCCGGTGGCCGAAACCATGCCGGGTGAAGTCGAACTGCGCGCTTCTTCGGTGCCGGGGATTCGCGATGCCGAGGTCGTGCTGGTCTGGGACCCGCCGTGGGGCCCAGAGAAAATGTCCGACGAAGCGCGACTTGAACTGGGGATGCTGTGATGACCGATGTCAAAACCCGCGAAATTCCCGCCGCTGTCACCCTTACCAAAGGGGCCGAAGCGCGCATTGCCGAATTGATGAGCAA
>JAYPMZ010000041.1:0-970 GCA_038130205.1 Erythrobacteraceae bacterium
GCCGGGGCCGGGGGCGGCGCTTTATATTTATTCGGCTGACCTGATTGAGCGCAATCTCGACCGCCGGGTCGAAGCGCTGATCCCGATCAAGAACCGCACGGTCCACGACCAGATCCTTCAACAGGTGCTGCTTGCCAATATGCTCGACACCGAGCAGAGTTGGTGGCTCCATGCTGACGGCAGCTATTCGCGGGTTGAGACCGATTCCAAACCTTTCAATTGTCACCGCTATTTCATGACGAACCCCTCGCTATCCGGGCGCGGCGGGGCGCTTGAAGCGGGCGCTGTGCCCAAACTCTCGCTGCGCCGGGGCCGCGCTGGATGAGGGCCAAGCGCAAGCGGGCAGAGCGCGACGGAACTTTCGCCGGGGCCACGCCCGAGCGTGCGATTATCGACATCGGATCGAACACCGTTCGTATGGTGATCTATGGCGGGTCGATGCGCGCGCCCGCCGTGCTGCTGAACGAGAAAGTCACAGCCAAGCTGGGCCGCGATATCGCCGCGACGGGCAAACTCGCGGACGAAGCCGTCGAGCTTGCCATGCGCGGTTTGGAGAGGTTCGCGCTACTGCTCGATGATCTGGGTATCGATGATGTCGAGACGGTTGCGACCGCTGCGGTGCGCGATGCGAGCAATGGCGCTGAATTCGTCGAGAAGCTGAAAGAGCTCGGCTTTCGTCCGCGCATCGTTTCGGGTGAGGAAGAGGCGCGGCTCAGCGCCATGGGCGTTGCCGGAGCTTTTCCGGGCGCAAGCGGGACTGTCGCCGACCTTGGTGGGGGCAGTCTGGAACTGGTTCGCATCGAAAATGGCGAACCGGGCGAAGCGGTCTCGCTGCCACTGGGGACGCTGCGTTTGCCCGAATATCGCGGCAAAACCCGTGGCGATATGCTGAAAGCGCTTCAAAAGGCGCTGAAAAAAGGTGTGCCCGAGATCGGCAAGGGCGAGCCCCTCTATCTGGTCGGCGGCACTC
>JAYPMZ010000041.1:980-6901 GCA_038130205.1 Erythrobacteraceae bacterium
GCCGTTTATGCCATGCAGGAACAGGGCCACCCGCTGTCCGACCCGCTTGGCTTCGAACTGGGGCCACGCCAAGCGAAGGTGCTGCTCGGCAAGGCTCTTGCCAAAGAAACCGCCGAGAGCCTCAAATCGCATCCGCGCATATCCTCGATGCGCGCAGAGAAACTGCCCGATGCTTCCGTGCTGGCGGAGGCTATGCTCAACCGTTTCGAGCCGAGCTACCTGACCTTTTCCTCATGGGGCTTGCGCGAAGGGCTGGTGTTCGACAGCCTCCCGCCGCAAAGCCAGGCTCAGGATCCGCTGCTTGCAGGGATCGGGGTCTTCGCGACCCAGCGAGGCGCGCCTCCGATGCTGTCGACACGGATTGCCGGATGGACTGTCGATGCCGTGCCAGCGCGCAAGCATGGCAGCGAGCGGCTGAGGCTTGCAGCGACCATGCTGGCGCTCGCGTCGATGCAGATCGAGCCCAATATCCGTCTGCCGCAATCGATCGACTGGGCGTTGTTCAAGCGCTGGATCGCGGCGAGCGGACAAGACCGAGCGATGCTGGCTGCGGCGATTGCGGCCAATGGTAATGTTCTCGACCTGCCCGCTGCGGTGCGCGAACTGGCGAGCGAGGAGGCGCTGGATGAGGCGATCTGCTGGGGCCTTGCCGTGCGGCTTGCGCGGAGGCTCGGCGGTAGCTCGCGACGCTCGCTACAGGTGAGCCGCCTGCTGGTCGAAGACGAGGTGCTGGTGCTGCGCCTTGCGGAAAGCCACGGCGCGCTGTTTGGCGTATCGACCGAGAAGGACATCAAGCTGCTGTCGGGGCAGTTGGGGCTGGACTGGAAGCTTGAAGTCGTCCCCGAAGCCGCTCTCTACGTAGACGAGAGTGACTAGCTACGGCCTTGCTTGCCCGAGAAAGGAGAGAAATTGGTGTCGGTGTCGAAAAGATCGATCCTTTCAGCTTTCTTGAGCTTGCCGACCACCAGATAGGTGACGGGCGTCAGCACCGCTTCCCATACGACCTTGAGCAGCCAGTTGGTGATCATCACCGTTACCACTGCTTCGGTGGTCCAGATGCCGAGAAAGGCGATGGGGTAGAAGATCAGGCTGTCGACACCTTGTCCGACCACGGTCGAACCGATGGTGCGCGACCACAGAGCCTTGCCTTTGGTCCACACCTTCATCTTCGCCATGACATAGGAATTGACGAATTCTCCCGCCCAGAATGCGGTGATCGAGGCGACCACGATCCGCCATGTGCTGCCGAAGACAGAGACATAGGTTTGCTGGCAGATCGAGCCCGCAACTGCATCGGGATTTTCGCGCATGGTGAGGCTGTCCGACCCGGCGCAGGCCCAGCCGTCGAAAGCGGGCAGGCTGACGACAGCGTAAGACATGAAGGCGAGAAAGAGCATCGCCGCAAAGCCGGTCCAGATCACTCGCCGCGCACGGGCAAAACCGTAAATCTCGGTCAGCACGTCCCCGATCACATAGCCGAGCGGGAAGAACAGGATGCCGGCTCCATAGATGAAAATGCCATCGGGGGCAGGCCACAAGCCATCAGGCCAGAATGGCACATCGACAAAGGTCAGCTTCGCCGCACCAATGATGTTCGACAAAAGCAGAATCGCGACAAAGGCCGCCATGACGAATTCGTAATAGCGGAATGTCACCGGCGCGTGGCTGGTGGCCTGAATTCCATCGTCGGGATCACTGTCGAATGCGGCTGCAGGATCAGGCTTTTCCATCGCCGAAAGACTAGCGCGATTTGAAAGCCGCGCAAAGCACGCTATTGGCGCTCTCAACGCGCCCATAGCTCAGCTGGATAGAGCACGGGACTTCTAATCCTGAGGCCGCAGGTTCGACTCCTGCTGGGCGCGCCATTTCTCTCGTCGGACTATCCGCGCGCAACGGTATCGAGCAGCTCCGAGGTAATCGGATAGCCCGCGTCGGCCATGATCGTCAGCATTGGCTTGCCGTCCTGCGTTTCGATCCGAGGAGTGATGGTGCGCACGGGAATCGCCTCCGCCTGCGCCCTGGCTTCGTCGAAACTGGCGAACAGGGCGAGGCGTTCGAGATTGCGGCGGGTTGGGAAGATCAGCTTGATCTCGCCCGTTTCGGCCATGTCGAGCGCGCCCTGTGCCGTCGTCCAGAACATGCGCGTATTCTCGGTATTGTCGACCGAGATATCGACTGCGCCAGTGCCGAGATTGGCGAGATAGAAGCGCGTGTCGTAAATCCGCGGAATGCGCTCGTTCTTGGGGAACCAGCGCGCGAACGGCACGATCTGGTCAAGATCGAGTGTCCATCCGTAGGCTCTCAGCACCGGGGCCAGTTCGTTCTTTTCTTCGAGCATGGCCCGCGCCTCGGCAGCGTTTGCTGCATCGATATCGCCTGCAAGGCCAAGCGCGAGGCCCGTTTCCTCAAGCGTTTCGCGCACCGCAGCGATCTGGTGTGCGGCTTCATCGGCGGAAAGCTGCGTGTCATGCGCCACCACAAATTCTTCGCCCAAGGCAAAATCGGCCGCATCGACACGTCCGCCGGGAAACACCGCCATGCCGCCTGCAAACACCATTGTGCGCGATCGAACCGTCATCAGCACTTCCGGCGGGCCACCGGCCGGATTGTCGCGGAAAATGATGATCGTCGCGGCGGGAATGCTGGTTTCAGTGGAGTCGGTGGTGCTTGTCATCGTCAAGTGATGGCACCGCGCCCCGCCTTTGCCAAGCTAGCGGCCTGTAGCTGTCGGGATATCTTACAGATGCGCGACGGGTGAATTTCCGTTTACCATGTAAGCCCTTGCAAACACACGATGCGCCAAGTTTGGCACGGGGGATGCATTGTAGTCTGCGAAGAATGTGGTCTTCAAATTGAGGTGCGGCCTTCCTGGTCTCTGGGCTTCACCTCCCCAAACAAAAACCGCCTCGCATTACCCGGTGCGAGGCGGTTTTTCTTCTTGGATAATGGATTTGCGCCGATGGTGGCGCGAGAGAGCCTTCGCTCTCCGTTTTCCAAGAGAGCCTTAGCTCTCCATTTTTGCAACGCCGCTTTCGTCCATCAGCTGCTGAAGCTCGCCGGCTTCGAACATTTCCATCATGATGTCGCTGCCGCCGACGAATTCACCCTTCACGTAAAGCTGGGGGATGGTCGGCCAGTCGGAATAGCTCTTGATGCCCTGACGGATTTCCATGTCCTGCAGTACATCGACGCTTTCGAACTGCACGCCGCAGTGGTCGAGAATCGCCACCGCACGGCTCGAAAAGCCGCATTGCGGGAAGAGCGGGGTGCCCTTCATGAACAGGACGACGTCGTTGTCGCCGACAAGAGTGGAAATGCGCGTATTGGTATCAGCCATGGTGCGGGCCCCTGGTAATCTGGAATGTAAGTTGAGAGTTACGTGGGGACCACGGTGGTGACTTGCAAGGCATGGAGTTCGCCGCCCATCCGTCCGCCAAGCGCGGCGTAGACCAGCTTGTGCTGCTGGACGCGGTTCTTGCCCGCGAATTGCGGCGCGGTGACGCTCACCGCCCAGTGATCATTATCACCGGCAAGATCGGTAAGCACCACCGTCGCGCCGGGCAGGGCGTCGAGGATCGCGGCTTCGATATCGGGTCCAGCCATCGGCACGGTGCTGTCTCCGGCTCGCGCTTACTGTTCGCTCATGAACTGGCGGCGCGCCTCGACCGTCATTTCGTCAAGCTTGGCGCGAATTTCGGCCTCGGTGACGTTGGCATCGGCTGCGGTCAGATCGCCGAGCAGCTTGCGGATTACGTCTTCGTCGCCTGCTTCTTCGAAGTCGGCCTGAACGACCGCCTTGCGATAGGCTGCAGTTTCCTCTTCGGTCAGGCCCATCACGCCCGCGGCCCATTCGCCCAGCATCCGGTTGCGGCGTGCGGCAATTTTGAAGGCGGTCTCTTCGTCAAAGGCGTATTTGGCTTCTTCGGCGCGTTCGCGGTCGTGAAAATCGGTCATGGGTTTTCCTCGTGAGAATCTTGGCTTGGCAGATAGGGCGAGGCACGGCGCGCGGCAACCATGCAATCGCCCTATTCTGCCTGCCTTAGTCCATCGTCACCACAAGCTTACCCACCGCCTCGCGGTTCTCAAGCTTGGCAATTGCCTCGCCCGCGCGTTCGAGCGGGAAGGTTTCGGATACCAGCGGGTCGATCTTGCCCGCCTGCATCATGTCGAACAGTTCGGCGACTTGTTCGCGGTATTTGACCGGTTCGCGGGCGGTGAAAGCACCCCAGAAGACGCCGCAGATGTCGCAGCTCTTGAGCAGCGTCAGGTTGAGCGGCATTTTGGGGATACCGGCGGGGAAACCGACGACGAGGAAGCGGCCTTCCCACGCGATCGAGCGCAGCGCGGGCTCGGAATACTGGCCGCCGACAATGTCATAAACGATGTTCGCGCCGTCGGGACCGCAGGCAGCCTTGAAAGCGTTGGCCAGTTCCTTGGAGGCAGCTTTGTCCATTTCCTCGCGCGGATAAATCACGACTTCGTCCGCACCGGCGTTGCGGGCGACTTCGCCCTTTGCTTCCGAAGAAACGGCAGCGACAACGCGCGCACCGAATGCCTTGGCCAGTTCGACAGCCGAAAGGCCCACGCCGCCTGCTGCACCAAGGATCAGCACGGTGTCGCCTTCCTTGATGTGGCCGCGATCCTTCAGCCCGTGGATCGTCGTGCCATAGGTCATCAGCAGCGAGGCGGCCTTTTCGAACGGCACGTCATCGGGGAAGGGGAACAGACGCGCTGCCGAAACAACAGCCTTTTCGCGCAGGCCGCCATTGCCGGTGCCGCCAAAGACGCGGTCGCCGACCTTGAAATTCTCCACGCCTTCACCGACGGCCTCGACGATGCCGGAAAGCTCGCCCCCGGGCGAATAGGGACGCTCGGGCTTGAACTGGTAGAGATCGCGGATCATCAGCGTGTCGGGATAGTTGATTGCGCAGGCCTTGACCGCGACAAGCACTTCGCCCTTGCCGGGAGTGGGGACGTCGATCTCGTCGAGCGTCAGGGTTTCGGGGCCGCCTACGGCATGGGTCTGGATAGCTTTCATCGGTTCTCTCTCTGCTTTGATCTGTGGTCAGGCACTGGTGCCCTGCGTGAGCCAGCCTTGCGCGGATGCCCGGCGGCTTTCGAATGTGCCGATTGCCTCGCTGCTTTCCAGCGTCAGCGAAATTTCGTCGAGCCCGTTGATGAGCGTGTGCTTGCGGAACGGGTCGATTTCGAAGGTAAAGCGGTCCTGAAACGGAGTGGTGACAGTCTGCGTGTCGAGATCGATGTCGATTGCGTGCCCTTCCTGCGCAACCTCCATAAGCCGGTCGACCGCTTCTTGCGGCAGGACGATGGGGAGGATGCCGTTTTTGACGGCATTGCCCGAGAAGATGTCGGAATAACTCGGTGCGATCACCGCCTTGATGCCTAGATCGCCAAGCGCCCAGGCGGCATGCTCGCGGCTCGATCCACAACCGAAATTATCGCCCGCCAGCAGGATTGGCGCGCCCTTGTAGGCGGGATTGTCGAAGACGTTATCGGGATTGGCACGGATGGTTTCGAACGCCCCTTCGCCAAGCCCCTCGCGGGTGATGGTCTTGAGCCATTTCGAAGGGATGATGATGTCGGTGTCGACATTCTTTGCGCCAAACGGAATGGCGCGGCCTTCAACGCGGGAGATCGGTTCCATAGCCTTGCGCTCGCTCAGTCGGTTTCGGGCTGCTCGCCGGAGGGCGGGATAGGGCCGGGCTGGGTCGGCTCGTTCCTCTTCTTGCGCTTGCTCGCGTAAAGCAGCGCGGCACCCACGGCAGCCGAACCGATTGCGCCCACGGCGGCGATGGCAGCGTTGCGGGCGGTGTTCGATTTCTTGGAGGATTTGTCTGTCATGGCTTTCTCATGCGCTGCGGAACGGGGTGTTTCAAGGGGTGATCAGCTAAGCTCGCGGA
>JAYPMZ010000041.1:6942-20384 GCA_038130205.1 Erythrobacteraceae bacterium
CGCCGGGTCCCTGACGCCCGACGAAGTTGCGATTGCTGGTTGAGGCGCAGCGTTCTCCGGCAGGAACCTTGTCGGGGTTCATGCCGAGACAGGCCGAGCAACCCGGTTCGCGCCATTCAAAACCGGCATCGCGGAAGATCCGGTCGAGACCTTCATCCTCCGCCTGCATCTTCACGAGACCCGATCCGGGGACGACGATTGCCCAGCGAACGTTGTCGGCTTTCTTTTGGCCTTTGAGCACTGCGGCTGCTGCGCGCAGGTCTTCGATGCGGCTGTTGGTGCAGCTGCCGATAAAGACGTTTTCGATGGCGACGTCGGTCATCGCCATGCCCGCAGTAAGCCCCATATATTCGAGGCTCTTCTCAGCAGCGGTCCGCTTTGAGGGATCGGCAAAGCTGTCGGGCGAGGGGACCTTGCCGGAGATCGGCACCACGTCTTCGGGGCTGGTGCCCCAAGTGACGGTGGGGGACACATCGGCGGCGTCGATCGTCACCGACTTGTCGAAGACCGCGCCTGCATCGGTGTGGAGCGTTTTCCAATAGGCGACCGCCTGATCCCAAGCCTCACCCTTGGGCGCCATGGGGCGGCCCTTGAGATAGGAGAACACGGTTTCGTCGGGCGCGACCAGACCGGCGCGTGCGCCCGCCTCGATGCTCATATTGCAGACGGTGAGGCGTTCCTCGACGCTCATCGCTTCGAACACGGGACCGCGATATTCAATCACATAGCCCGTGCCGCCCGCTGCGCCGATGACACCGATGATGTGAAGGATGAGGTCTTTCGCGGTAACGCCGGGGCCGAGTTCCCCTTCGACCCGCACTTCCATCGATTTCGAGCGTTGCAGCAGCAGGGTTTGCGTGGCGAGCACATGCTCCACCTCGCTGGTGCCAATGCCAAAGGCAAGCGCGCCGAGGCCGCCATGGCTCGCCGTATGCGAATCGCCACAAACGATGGTCGTGCCCGGCAGCGAGAAGCCTTGCTCTGGGCCGACCACGTGGACGATCCCTTGTTCGGCATCGGCATCACCGATGTAGCGGATGCCGAATGCAGGCGCATTGGCTTCGAGCGCGGCAAGCTGCGCGGCGCTTTGCGTGTCCTCGATCGGGATCTTGTTCCCCTGCGCGTCGCGGCGTGCGGTCGTGGGCAGGTTGTGATCGGGAACCGCCAGCGTCAGTTCGGGGCGACGCACAGGGCGTCCGGCCAACCGCAGCGCCTCGAACGCCTGCGGGCTCGTGACCTCATGGACGAGGTGACGGTCGATATAGATGATAGCGGTGCCATCATCGCGGGTTTCGACAACGTGATCGTCCCAGATCTTCTGGTACAGAGTGCGGGGTTTGCTTGCCATTGCGCAGGAGTCTCTTTGGTCGCTTTCGGGCCCGATTAGCGGCCTGTTTGGCGATATGGCAAGCGACAGGGAGATTCCGGTGCATTTTGTCATGGAATCGAAAGGGTTTTACCGCTAACTGACACTTATGTCAGCAACGCCCTTCCACCATCCGATCACCGTGACCCCAGAAGACATTGATTTCATGGGGCATGTGAACAATGCGCGCTACCTCAACTGGGTGCAGGACGCGGTGCTGGCGCATTGGAACAAGCTGGCTCCGGCAGAGGAAGTTGCGGCCAAGGCGTGGGTCGCCCTCAAGCACGAGATTACCTATCGCAAGCCCGCTTTCCTCGAAGACGATGTGATCGCGCAGACTGTGCTCGAACGCTTCAATGGCGCGCGCGCTTTCTATCACACCGTCATCCATCGCGGCGAAGAGGTGCTGGCCGAGGTTCGCTCAAGCTGGTGCTGCATCGATGCCGAAACGCTGCGGCCTGCGCGCATCGGTGAGCATTTGCGCGAATTTTTCCTGCCTGAGAGCGAGTGAGCGGGCGAGGGGGACTTTGCGCAAGGCTGGCTCTCGCACTATAGGCTTGAGCGATGCCCCTTTCGTCTCTCCCCTACCAACCGGACCGCGCGCAATTCGCCTTGCCTGACCGTGCGACCCAGGGCGTGATCGGCCTCATGCTGGCGACGGTGATCGCGGGGATCTGGCTGACAATCCACTTTTACGGCATGTTCGTATTCGAGCTGACATGGACCACCTTGCCGGCCGCTCTGGTGCTGGCGGTGGTGCAGTGCTGGCTTTCGGTCGGCGTCTTCATCGTGTGCCACGACGCGATGCACGGCAGCCTTGTCCCGGGGCACGAGCGGGTCAGCACTTGGGTCGGGGCGGTCCTGCTGTTCCTCTATGCAGGCTTTCGCTGGAGCTTCGTGCGCCGAGCGCATCACACCCATCATGCGATGTCGGGCCATGCAGGCGATCCCGATTTCGACGAGCATCACCCGACCCGTTTCTGGCCGTGGTATGCGACCTTCTTCAAGCGTTACTTCGGCTGGCAATCGCTGCTTTTCGTGCACCTCGTTGTCGGCATCTACTGGATCGGCTTCGACGTGCCGATGGCGCAGATCGTGCTGCTCTATGGAGCCCCTGCAATCGCCTCATCACTCCAGCTGTTCTACTTCGGCACTTTCCGCCCGCATCGCCACCGTGACGCAGTAGGCTTTGCCGACCGCCACAATGCGCGCTCGGACGGCTTTGGAACTTTGACGAGCCTCATGACCTGCTTCCACTTCGGCTATCATCTTGAACATCACCACCGGCCCGACGTGCCGTGGTGGGCGCTCCCTGCGGCACGCCGCGCAGGCATTGCCACGCCGCCCGAGCAGGAGAGCGCCGCATGAACTGGATCGAAGCCACAGCGGTGACGCTTGCAGCGCTGGTCTTCATGGAAGGCTGGGCTTGGTTTGCGCACAAATACATCATGCATGGCTGGGGCTGGGGCTGGCACCGCGACCATCACGAGCCGCATGACAACACTTTCGAGCGCAACGACCTCTACGCGGTCGTGTTCGGCACGATTGCGGCAGCCATGTACATCGTCGGCACGCTCTGGTGGGAGTGGGTCTGGTGGGCAGCGCTGGGCGTGACGCTTTACGGAGTGATCTACACCATCGTGCACGACGGTCTGGTCCATCAGCGCTACTTCCGCTTCGTGCCCAAGCGCGGCTATGCCAAGCGGCTGGTGCAGGCGCACAAGCTGCATCATGCGACCATCGGTAAGGAGGGCGGGGTGAGCTTCGGCTTCGTCATCGCCCGCGATCCGGCCAAGCTCAAGGCCGAGCTGAAGCGGCAGGCTGCGCAAGGCAAAGCGGTGGTCCGCGAAAGCGCGGGCGCCTGAGCAACGCACCATGGGCGAGGGACGCAGCCTCTCCGGCAGTTGGGACGGTGTCTTCACCTATCCCGATGTGCCGGAAGCAGGGCCTGTGACCCCGTTCCTCGCCAAGCTCACCGATGAGGGCGGCGTGCTCAACGGGACCATCATGGAACCGCATGAGTTCGAGCCGGGCACAGTCCATGCGAGTCTGCTGGGGCAGCGCATCGGGCACTCGGTGCACTTTGCCAAGGACTATCACGACGCTGGCTGGGAGTACCGCGAAACGGTGCTCTACTTCGGCACGGTGAGCGAGGACGGCGATGCCATTACGGGCGAATGGCGGATTGACCATTGGCGCGGCGGGTTCGAGATGGTGCGCCAGCGCGAAACGAGTGTTCCTGTCCAGAGCGAGGTCACGGCAGAGGCGTGAGAAGCGCTGCGGTGGAACACTGAACCGGCCCCTTTGGAAATTTCGCGATTCCCTCGAAAATCCTGAATTACCATAGCCTTGAAAGGGGCGACGAACGCTCAACTGTCAGTTTTCGCGGCTGAGGTGTGACTTTTGACCTCGGGCCGCAAAACACCTTTCCGGCGCAAGGGCGAACAGCGAACGACGATGGGAAAGATCAGCAGGGCATATAGTCCAGCTGCGCTCCTGTAGGAAAACGCCCCCGACCTAATGCGCCCACATCACGCCCACATCATGCTCACATCACGATGCAATGCGCGCCGCGTGCTCCTTCACCAGTGCGATCATGTTGGGGACGCCCTGAGTGCGGTTTGACGAAAGCTGATTCTTGAGATCAAACGGTTCGAGTGCGCCCGTCACGTCCATCGCTGCCACTTCGCCGGCGGCGCGATCCTGCACCGCGGCGATTACCAGCGCAACGATGCCTTTGGTAATCGCGGCATTGCTGTCGGCAAGGAAGTGAAGTGTATCGGTCTGCTCGGTCGGATAGACCCAGACGGATGCCGAACAGCCGCGCACCAGCGTCGCATCGGTTTTGAGCGCGTCGGGCATGGGCTCCAGCTCGCGGCCCAGTTCGATCAGCAGACGATAGCGTTCGTCGCCTTCGAGAAATTCATATTCTTCGAGAATGTCATCGAGAGTTCGCATGGCGCGCATTTAGGCAAGCCAAGACGAAAACCCAAGCGTTTCGTCCTTCGGGTCTGCGCGTCCTGCCACGGACCTGCGGGGCTGATTAAAGCTCCACCCCGTTGGCGATCGCTTCGAGCTTCTTGATGCGCTCTTTCATATCCGCGAGTTCGATCCGCGCTGCGCCAACCGAGGCGCCGCCTTCGATTTCGGGCGCGTGCGAGGCACTGCCGAAGCGTTCGACTTCCTGCCGCTTCAACTCAAGCCAGCCCTGCCAGCCGCGCAGCAGCGCGAAGGCGACCACGCAGATGCCGACAAGTGAAGTCAGCGCGATAACGAGAGTGGGTTCCATCATCATTTGCTCTGTTCCTCCCTGGACAGAGTGGGGGTGGCGGGCGGTTCGTCGGGTGAACGAAGCGCCTCGATCTCGGCGGAGATGCGCGCGCGTTCGCGGGCATCGGCAGAATTGTTGTCGGTCGCGATGCGTTCGAGCACTTGCAGCCGTTCGCGCAATTGTTCGATTTCGCGGCGGGTTTCCTCGGCTTCGGCGCGGCCTTGTGTGTCGTCATGCAGGGCAAAGCTTTCGTTGCCCTCCTTGTCACGGGTGATGCCGTGGCGCGCCTTGGCCATCTGGACGACGCCCCAAACGACGATGGCAACGATTGCGACGATGGCCCAGCCTTGCATGATCAGGCTCCCTCGCGCTCGCGGCGTTCGCTGCGCAGCGCGTCGATCTCGTCCGAAAGCAGCGAGCCGCGATCGGTGGCGAGGCGTTCGAGCACGCGCAGGCGATCTTCGATCAGATCGGTGCGGTCATTGATCCCGCTGGCGTGCGCGGCAGACTTCGACCCGATCAGCGACTTTTCGCGTTCCCAGCGCTTGTGCGCCAACACCTTGCCGACCAGCGCGTTGATCGAAACACCGATCACGATTGCGATCAGGATGATGCCCGAAAAGATGATTGCGAGTTCCGGCATCAGGCGTTCCCTTCGTCCTTACGGTGTTCGAGCTGGCGGTCACGCAGCTTGTCAATTTCGCTGCTGAGGCCGTAATTCTCGTCGGTGACGATGCGTTCGACATTGGCGAGGCGGTCTTTCATCGCGCCTAGTTCGGCGCGCAGCTCGGCGTTTTCCTGGGTCAACAGGGTGACGCGTTGCTTGGTCTCGCCATCGGTCGAAGGCTTGAGCGCCTGACCCCATGCCCCGTCGAGCGGATATCCGTGCTGGATGCGCAGCCGGGTCGTGTGGATCCAGCCGAAGATACCGGCGGCACCGACTGCCAGCCCGCCGCCGATAATCCACGGCAGGTGGGGGATAATGGTTGCAGCGGCATCGGGGCTCATGATTGCTGTTCCTTGGATTGCAGGTTGAGGGGGACGCCCCTTTCCGAGCTGCTGTCGGAGCTGGTGTCGGACTTTCTGGCGGGGACGTCGCGCAGGGCTTCGATTTCTTCGGAAAGCGAATAGCCGCGGTCGGTCACGATCTTTTCGAGCACGATCATGCGGTCCTGCATGGCGTCGAGTTTGTCGTTGAGGTCGCGGTTTTCCGCCTTCAGACGCTTGGTTTCGGCGCTGTCGCTTTTCTGCGTCTTGCCGCCCCATTCGTCTTCGAGGTCATAGCCGTGCTTGGCACGGATCCAGTTATTGATGATCCAGCCACCCATGCTCAGGGCGATGATGGCGATCACGAAAGAGGGGCCGCCAAAATCCATTATGCCTGTTCCTTCTTGCTGATGTTGAGCGGCACGCCTGTATCGCGGTCTTCGACCTGACGCGTGTCGCGCAGCGCTTCGATCTGGGTTGCGATGTCATAGCCGCGGTCGGTGACGATGCGTTCCAGCACCTGCACGCGGTCTTCGAGTTGCTGGACCTTCGACGCGTATTGCGCTGCTTTCTCGGCGGTCGCATCGGCAGTGGTGTTGATCTGCATTTCTGCGATCTTCTGCTTGTGCTTGGTCCAGACCCCAAGCAGCCCGATCGAGCAGCCCATAACGATCGCGATGATCGGGATCATTACGCCAAGTGTGCCAGTATCCATTTGTCTGTTCGTCCCTGTTTTTGTCTGGTGTCAGCGCAGCTGTTCGATTTCGCGCGCGGTGCGGGTGGCGGGGTCGGTGGCGATCTGTTCGAGCACCGCGAGCCGGTCCTGCATTAGGCTAACCGTTTCTTTAAGCTCGATATTCTCGCTTTCGAGAGCGGGCTCGCGCTTCGCACCGTCCTTGCCGTATTTGATCTCCGCCATCTTGCGGCGGTGGCTCAAGAACATGCTGGCGAGGCCCAGTGTTCCGGTAAAGGCAAAGATCACGAGCATCATGTTCAGGATCATTTCCTCGATAGGCATGATTCTGGTCCCCCTGTTGGCCCGTGCCGCTTAGCGAAGCTCTTCGATTTCGGCGGTGAGGCGCGGGTTGTTGCTGACGTAATAGGTTTCGACGTCGGCCAGGCGGCGGTCGATGTCGCGGAAGCGGGCGCGGATTTCGCGGGCCGAGCGGCTGGGGCTCTGGCGCACGCGCTGCCAATACTTCTCTTCCTGCGCGTCGCGGTAGAGATGCGGCGGCTTCTTGGCGAGCACGATACCGGCGATGATGTAGGCAATCGCTGCCAGGCCATTGGTGAGAATGGTCAGACCGACCACACCGATGCGGACCCAAGTGCGGCTGACACCGGTGTATTCGGCGATTCCGGCGCAGACGCCCAGCAGCTTGGCCTTGGCGGTATCGCGGTAAAGCGTTGTGCGGGGGCTGTTCATTACTGGGCGCCTTTCTTCTCGGCGAGCAGTTGTTCAAGCTCGCGCAGTTGCTGGTTGTCGGTTTCGCGGTCGGCCATCAGGCGCTTGACCGGGGTGAAGGAGGGATCGTCCGAGGCCACAAGGCGTTCGACCGTATCCATCCGCTCGTCGAGGCGCTTGGCGAGGTTGTAGAGTTCCTCGAGCAGCACTTCGTCGTCGCTGGTGATCGTCGCGGAAGTTTTCCACTTCGTGACGTAGTGAAGGATGAGCCATGGCAATCCGACGAAAAGGATTGCGATGAACATGATGCCTGCGAGTGCGTCGCCCATGGGTTATTCTCCCTTTTCCTGGTCATCGGCGCTGGGCTTGCCCAAGGCCTTTTTCATTTGTGCCAGCTCGTCGTCGATCGCATCGGATCCGGCGAGAGCGGCGATTTCATCCGACAGCGAAGGCTGGCCTTCGTTGCCGATCGAGATGGCGTCTGCGCGACCTTCGGCGTAGTCGACGCGGCGTTCGAGCTGGTCGAAGCGCGCCAGCGCCTCGTCGGTGCGTTCGGTGCTCATCAGCGTGCGCAGCTTGACGCGGTTCTCCGCGCTTTCGAGGCGGGCGGCGATCTGCGTCTGGCGGCTGCGGGCTTCGCGCAGGCGATGCTGCAGCTTCTGGATGTCTTCCTCATAAGCGCGCAGCGCATCGTCGAGCACGGCGATCTCGGCCTTGAGCTGGTCGGCCATGTTGGTGGCCTTCTTCTTCTCGACCAGTGCGGCACGGGCAAGGTCTTCGCGATCTTTCGACAGCGCGAGCTGTGCCTTTTCGCCCCAGTCGGCTTCGAGCCGGTCGAGCTTCATGCAGTGACGGCGCATTTCCTTCTGGTCGGCAATCGTACGCGCCGCGCTGGCACGGACTTCAACCAGCGTTTCCTCCATCTCGAGGATGATCATGCGGATCATCTTCTGCGGATCGTCCGCTTTATCGAGCATGTCGGTGAAATTCGCTGCGATGATGTCACGGGTGCGGCTGAAAATGCCCATAAAGGCTACTCCATCAAGAAACGGGTTGGTGCTGCGCGAGTCGTCCTCTTCCTCGCGATCCCAATTAGATTGCGTCGGAGTGGGGCTGCGGCGCAAGGCCTCGATTTCTGCGTCGAGACGCGAAAGCTTGCCTTTCGAGGATCCGGGGTGGGCCGAAGCGCTGCCGGGGGAATTGCCGTCGCGCGTCGGGGAAAGCGCGTCGTCAAAGGCGGCATCAGCGACTGGAGACTTGCGCTCCGGCCCGAGGGGATCACCAAAGGAGTTTTCGCGGTCGGCCACGATCATTCTCAAGCCAGTTCAACCAGTTTCGCGCTCTCGGCCATCGGCTGGGCGATGCCGGCGCTATCCATGGCGAAATTGACCTGGCTGGTCAGCGTGATCATCGCCACCATCGCGGCAATGCTGGCGAGCGAAGCGTGACCGAGCTTGGTGCGGAAGAATGCGGGGCTGTACATGAATGGTCTCCAAAAGCGTGTCTGTGTGTTGCCCCAGAAATTGCAACCGGCGTGCCAAACTTGAAAAACCCCAGAATTCCGCCGTTTTCGTAAGGTGGTGAAAAGTCCCACATGGTTTCTATTGCCAACCCTTGGGAATTTTCACTATATCTTCGCCAAAGGAGTGGTGATGGAGCGCGAGAACCAGTTTATCGGCCAGTCCGGCGCCTTCCTCGACGCGGTCGAGCGGGCCTCGCGCGCCGCGCCGATGCAGCGGCCCGTGCTCGTCATCGGCGAACGCGGGACGGGTAAGGAACTGATCGCCGAACGTCTCCACCGCCTGTCCAACCGCTGGGACGCGCCGCTGGTCACGATGAACTGCGCAGCGCTTCCCGAAACGCTGATCGAGGCGGAATTGTTCGGCCACGAAGCGGGGGCTTTCACAGGTGCTACCAAAGCGCGCGCCGGTCGGTTCGAAGAAGCCGACAAGGGCACGCTGTTTCTCGACGAACTGGGCACGTTGTCGATGGGCGCGCAAGAGCGCCTGTTGAGAGCAGTCGAATATGGCGAGGTGACTCGGATCGGCTCATCGCGCCCGATCCGCGTCGATGTGCGGATCGTTGCAGCGACCAATGACGATCTGCCTGCACTTGCACAAAGCGGCGAGTTTCGCGCCGACCTGCTCGACCGATTGAGCTTTGAAGTCATCACTCTTCCGCCGCTGCGTGTGCGCGAAGGCGATACGCAGGTGCTCTCCGAATACTTCGCGCGGCGCATGGCCGCCGAACTCGATTGGCACACATGGCCCGGCTTTGCGCCGCATGTGATGAAAAGCCTCGAAGACTACGCCTGGCCCGGCAATGTCCGCGAGCTTCGCAACGTGGTCGAGCGGGCGGTCTACCGCTGGGACGACCCCGAAACGCCGATTGCGCATGTGCAATTCGATCCGTTCGAAAGTCCGTGGAAGCCCGCCGCTCCGCCGCACCGCGCAACCGAACCGGCAAAGGCATTGCCTGCTCCAGCGAGTGCGACTGCCACCATTGGTGGTGTGGATTTCGATTGTGACGATCTGCGCGCTGCAGTCGATGCGCATGAGCGCGCCATCGTCGAGCATGCGCTGGGCAAGCATCGCTGGAACCAGCGCCAGACCGCCAAGGCGCTGGGTCTAAGCTATGACCAATTGCGCCATGCGATCAAAAAGCATTGCCTGATGGAAGAAAGCAGCGACTGATTTGGCTAACTCGACTTCGGTTAGTCTCTTAGTGCGTCCGTTTTGTTGTTCTTCACAGAGTTCAGGCCGAATTCGACCTGACATGACTTGCCCTTCGACTTTTTTTGGATAGCTTAGGACCTTCGTCACTCGACGATAGGGGCCACGGGGGAGAACGCGCGGCCCTTTCAAACCAAATATGGAGACAGGGTCATGGGACTGAAGACCAAGCGCATTTTGGCACTTGGCGCGGCTGCGGGGGCAGTCGGGCTGGTATTTTCGGCACCCGCACAAGCGCAGAGCGATAACGCCAATCCGCGCGCGGGAGAGAAAATCGCAGATTCCTATATTTGCGTGTTCAACGATTCGACAGTGTCGCGCGCCGATACTCCGGGCGAAGCGCGGCGGTTGGTCAATGCCAACGGCGGCCAGTTGAAACACGTCTATTCGCGGTCGATCCGCGGCTTTTCGACCAATATGGCAGCACCCGCGCTCGAGCGGATGCAGCGCCTTTCGCCCAATATCGCCTATTGCGAACAGGACCAGGTCGTCACCATCGATCAGGGGCGCGGCCGTCCAGGTGGCGGTGGTGGCGGTAGTACACCTCCGCCGCAGGAAACCCCTTGGGGCATTACCCGCGTGAACGGCGGCGGATCGGGCAATTTCGGCACGGCATGGGTGATCGACAGCGGGATCGACCTCGACCACCCCGATCTGGACGTCGATGTCGGTCGTTCGACCTATTTCACCGGCAAGAACCCCGATGACCAGAATGGCCACGGTACCCACGTTGCAGGCACGATCGCGGCGCTCGACAATTCAATCGGTGTGATCGGCGTCGCTCCGGGGGCCAAGGTCGTTGCTGTGCGCGTTCTTGACCGTCGCGGGTCGGGTTCGACCTCGGGCGTGATCGCAGGCGTCGATTATGTTGCTGCAAACGGCAGCCCGGGCGATGTTGCCAACATGAGCCTTGGCGGCGGGATCAGCACTTCGCTCGACAATGCGGTTGTCGCTGCAGCGTCCAGCGGGGTTCGTTTCGTGCTGGCTGCGGGTAATGAATCGCAGAACGCCAACAACTCTTCGCCTGCACGCGCGAATGGCAACAATATCTACACCATCTCGGCGTTCGCCGAGGGTGACAGCTTTGCCAGCTTCTCGAACTACGGCAATCCGCCGGTCGATTATGCAGAGCCGGGCGTTGCGATCACTTCGACCTGGAAGGACGGCGGATACAACACGATTTCCGGCACTTCGATGGCGGCTCCGCACATGGCCGGCATCCTGCTGCACGGCAATCCGAGTACCTACGTAACCGTCTCGGGTGACCGTGACAGCAATCCGGACGTTATCGGCGTGGTGAACTAAACACCGCCGATAAGGCGCAGAAACTGGGGAAGGGGCCTGCGCTGCGGGCCCCTTTTTCTTGGCCGATAGCAAATTTGGCAGGGCATCACGCTAAACCCGATCTTTACCAGCCTTGATATAATCCTGCTCACCAGCTTCCGGGGCCCGATGGGCCGTTTTATCAGGGACAAGCGCGATGGGTGCGGTGAAGGCCATTCTGATGGGGTGCGGCGCGCTGGCGCTGCTTTCGGTGGTGGGCTGTGTCGGTCTTACCAGTGCAGGATATTACGCGCTCGATCAGGCCATCGAAGAAGCGGAAGCCCGCAACCAGGCGTCCGATGCGTTCAATCGCCCCTCGCGAAGCGATAGATCGCATTCGTCAGATCCGTTCTCGGACTACCAAAGCGAAAGCTAAGACGAAGAAGCAGGCGACTATGAGGACGGTGGTTGGGGCAAAGAGGCGCGCTGACAGGTTCCGTTCCGCGCTTCATGCGTAAAACTACATAGGCAGAGGGTCAGGGTCGATTACCCAAGCCGGAGTATCGAAGGGGCATGCCACGCCCTGCTTTCTCTCCCGCCGATGAATCGCCCATTTTGCCAGCGGTTAAGACCGGTCGCCGGCATGTGTCGCGCTTGCGGTTGTCTATCCCGGCGCGGCTAGTCTCGATCTATGATACGCGGCGTTGTATTCTCATCGACATATCTTGCGGAGGCGCACAAGTCGGACTGGCGCAGCCGCTGCCGGTCGGGGACGGTGTTTGTTTGCAGATCGCAGGTCTCGAACCTTTTGGAGAAGTCTTGCGGCGTGACATCGGTCAGCAAGGCGGGATCAACGGTATCGCTTTTGATCCCGAACTGTCGGACGCCGATGTGCTTGCAATCCGCGCCTATTCGGAGACCTTCCGGAAGGAAGAACGGCTGGCGCTGCTGGACGAGGTGCGCAGCTGGGTCATGGGGCGCTGAGGACGTTCTGCGCAGTTGCACGCGTATGAGGCTTGCCAAAACGCCTGATCGCGCCTAACTGCACATTCATCCCGACATCGTCGATACTTTGTAGGGCTGGCGCCGAAAGGGGCCGGCACCAATCGCGTTTGTCACTTAACTGGAGTAAATGCGTCCTGCATGGCAGATATTGCGCGCCTTCTTGAATTGATCGAACCCGAAGCTGCGGCTCTGGGTTTCGAGCTCGTGCGTGTGAAGATGATGCCTTCGGAAGCCGGAGACGGCGGCGAAGCGCTGCAGATCATGGCCGAAGACCCTGCGACCGGACAGCTTGTGATCGAACAATGCGCCGCGCTCTCGCGCCGTGTTTCCGCCGTGATCGACGAACGCGAAGAAGCAGGCGAGGTGCTGATCGAAGGGGCCTATCACCTCGAAGTGTCCTCGCCCGGCATCGACCGTCCGCTGACCCGTGCAAAGGATTTTGCGAATTGGGCCGGCCACGAAGCGCGGATCGTGATGGGCAAGGGCTTTGACGGCCAGCGCACCTACAAGGGTGAACTGGGCGGGATTGACGGCGACATGGTCCAGATCACCGACGCCAAGGCGGGGACGGCATCGCTTCCGCAGAACCAGATTCACAGCGCCAAGCTCGTCCTCACCGACGCGCTGATCGCTGCAACCAAACCGCTCGACACCGCCGGTGCCGAGGACATTATCGAAGAACCCTCAGAAACCACTGAGACAGAAGAAAAGGCAGACTGACGATGGCAAGTGCCATTTCCGCCAACAAGGCTGAACTGCTCGCGATTGCGAACTCCGTTGCGTCCGAGAAGATGATCGACAAGTCGATCGTCATCGAAGCGATGGAAGAAGCGATCCAGAAATCGGCGCGCAACCGCTATGGTGCCGAAAACGACATCCGCGCAAAGCTCGATCCGCAGACCGGGGATCTGACGCTGTGGCGCGTGGTCGAAGTGGTTGAAGAGGTTGAGGACTACTTCAAGCAGGTCGATCTCAAGCAGGCGCAAAAGCTGCAGGACGGCGCGGCTATCGGCGACTTCATCGTCGACCCGCTTCCGCCGGTCGATCTGGGCCGTATCGACGCGCAGAGTGCCAAGCAGGTGATCTTCCAGAAGGTCCGCGATGCCGAGCGCGAGCGCCAGTTTGACGAGTTCAAGGACCGCGCAGGCGAAGTCATCACCGGCGTGATCAAGTCGGTCGAATTCGGCCATGTGATCGTCAACCTCGGCCGTGCCGAAGGCGTGATCCGTCGCGACCAGCAGATCCCGCGCGAAGCCGCCCGTGTGGGTGAGCGCGTGCGTGCGCTGATCACCAAGGTCGAGCGCAACAACCGCGGCCCGCAAATCTTCCTCTCGCGCGCTGCGCCCGATTTCATGCGCAAGCTGTTCGCGCAGGAAGTGCCCGAAATCTACGACGGCATCATCGAGATCAAGG
>JAYPMZ010000042.1:0-1463 GCA_038130205.1 Erythrobacteraceae bacterium
GCACTTCCCAAGGGAAGGCCGCCCGAATCACAATTTCTCGATGCTGCATCCCTCTAACCAAAGAGCGTCACGATGTCAAGCAAAATAACCAAAAAGGTTATAGAGGCTTTGGTCGCGTGCCATTGCTTGCAAGGGCTACTGTGGTGCCCTAATGCCCCGCAACACTCGGGATCGAGGGCTCTATCACGTGACCTGGCTACGCGGACTTTACGAATGGACAATGGCGAAAGCCGCGCACCCCAAGGCGGTGTGGTGGCTCGCCTTTTTCTGCTTCATCGAATCGAGCTTCTTCCCGATTCCGCCGCATCCGCTGCTCGGCCTGATGTGCCTTGCGGAGCCGAAGAAGGCGATCCGTTTTGCTGCGGTGGCGACCGTGGCATCGGTGATCGGCGGCCTGTTCGGATATGCCATCGGCTACTTCCTCTACGAAGCCGTGGGCGCGTGGATGATCGGTGCCTTGGGTCTGACCGAAAGTTTCCCCGTCGCGGCTTGCTACATCCGCGAACAGGGCGCGCTGGCGGTGTTCTTCGCTGCCGGAACCCCTGTTCCGTTCAAGCTGATGACGATCACCGCAGGCTTCATCGAGATGAACCTCCTCACCTTCACGCTTGCAGCGCTCGCAGGGCGGGCGTTGATTTTTATGGTGGTGGGCGTGCTGTTCCAGGTCTTCGGAGCGCCGATCAAACGGGTCATCGACAAATACCTCGGATGGGTGACGACTGCCTTTGTCGTGCTGGTCGTCGGCGGTTTCATCGCCTTTACCCAGCTGGCGAGCAGCGATGATAGCGGTGGCGCAACCCATGAATGCGACCTGGCGACCGATGTGCGGTCCTAAGACGGCTAACGCTTTGCACATATTCTGGTTCGTCAATTTGGATCAATGAACCAAAACGGCATTCAGGCATGCGCTTCCAGCGCCAAGCCTTCGCGGTCCCTGATTTCAACTGCTCCATATGACCGCTTCACCAGCCCGATTGCTTCGAAAGCCCGCAGCGCCGCATTAACCGAAGCGCGTGTGAGCCCGAGCAGTTCGCCGAGTTCATGCTGTGTGATGGGAATACGTTTTTCGCCCTCGGCGCTCTCGCACAGGGTTACCAACAGGCCGGCGATCCGGGCATTGGCCGAACCGCGGCGGATCGCTGCGACAACCTCAAGCGTTTCGTGCAATTGCCGCGAGATCGCGCCGAGCATGCTTCGCATTGAGGCCGGATCGGCTCGCAGCGCTTCCTCGAAACGGCTGGCGCGAATGTACCGCAATTCGCAAGCCGTCCTTGCAACCGCATCAACAACGCGGGGGCGTGCGGCGAACAGGGCAAGTTCGCCCCAGGAATCCCCCCTGCCGAGAAGCGCGACACCGCGAAAATCGCCGCTTGCCAGATATTGTCCGACAGCGACCGAGCCGCTTTCGATCAGCCAGAACCCGTCGGGATCCTCACCGCGTTGGTGGATCATCTGGCCGTGCT
>JAYPMZ010000042.1:1473-2520 GCA_038130205.1 Erythrobacteraceae bacterium
CTGCAGCTGCCGCTCATCGACCTCGCTGGCCACCTCCTGCACCTCGGCCGGCAAAGCCGAGAACAGCGGCGGCGCCGCGAGGGACCTTTGTCCAGATTGTAAAATATCTGACATTCAGCATCACGGATAGGCCTTAAGCCCTTTTCCGTCAAAGGAGAGGGACCATGCAGACTTATTCCATCGTCATTCTGGCAATCTTTGCCGGTTTCGGCTTGCTCGAACTCTGGCGCACACAATTGTTCTCGAAGTCCGAGCAGACCCGTGATGACGGAATTGTCGAGATCGTCAGCATGGCGGCGCTGACTATTTTCACCCAGCCGATGATCCTGTTCCTCTCGGCAGGGCTGATGGCTCTGGTTGCCCCCCAATGGGCGGGCGCGCTGAGCGAAATTCCGGTGCTTGCCGCGATCGCGCTCTTCCTTGTGCTCGACGATATGACGCAATATTGGTGGCACCGGGCGAGCCACAGCTTTTCGTGGCTCTACAACCTTCACCGCGCGCACCATAACGCGCGCTACATGTCGGTGCGCCTCGTCTATCGCAACAACCTGTTTTACTATGCGATGATGCCGGGCCTTTGGCTTTCGGGCGCGCTCATCTATCTCGGTCTCGGCTGGGTTTATGCAGGCTATCTCGTGGTCAAAATGACGGTCATCATCGGCGCTCACAGCGACGTGGCATGGGATCGGCCGCTCTACCGCATCAAGTGGCTTTCCCCAGTCATGTGGCTGGTGGAGCGCACCATCTCGACCCCGGCGACGCACCATGCGCACCATGGACGCCACGCCGACGATCCGGCGGTGAATTACAAGGGCAACTTCGGGAATCTGCTGTTCTTCTGGGATGTGCTGTTCGGCACCGCCAAGGTTACCCGCCAGTATCCGACCAGTTACGGGGTGGAAAACCTCGCCCCTGCAAGCCTCGGCCAGCAGCTGATGTGGCCTGTGTTCCCCGAGCAGAAAGACGCGATTGAACCGGCAGCAGGAGAGGCTGCCTGAAGGTGAGGGGCTGCCGGGGGTGGAAAAACCCGGCGGCTCCTCCGACCGG
>JAYPMZ010000042.1:2530-19094 GCA_038130205.1 Erythrobacteraceae bacterium
ACCTAACGGTCGCCGAACTGCGGCGGACGCTTTTCGAGAAACGCCTGTTGAGCTTCGGCGGCATCGGAAGTTTGTGCGAGCATCACCTGCTGGCGATCCTCGATAGCCAGCGCCGCCTCGAACCCTGGCGCGTCGATATTGCGGTTGAGCGCATCCTTGCTCAGCCGCAGGCCCATCGGTGCGGTCAGCAGCATATCGTCGACAATTTCCTGTGCTGCGTCGCCGAGCGCACCTTGCTCCACCACACCGCTCACAAAGCCGGAAGACAGCGCCCGATCTGCTGCGATAAAGCGCCCTGTGAGGATCATCTCGCTTGCGAGCGAGGAGCCCACGAGGCGCGGAAGGAAATAGCTCGACCCCATGTCGCATCCGCCAAGACCGATCTTGATATAGGCCGCGTTCATACGGAAATCGGGCGCGCAGAAGCGGATATCGCTAGACAGCAACAGCGACAGCCCGCCTCCGCATGCCGCGCCTTGCGCCAGCGCTATGATCGGCTGCGGACAGGAACGCATCAGTTGCATCACGGTCGCAATGCTGCGCTGGGTGCGCCATGTGTGATGGATGGCGCCCGCCTTCTCGTCGCGTGACCAGCCGCCTAGATCGAGCCCGGCGCAGAAGTGCTTTCCTGCGCCTTTCAGGATCACGATGCGAATATCGAGCCGGTCGTGAAGCCCGCGAAAATAATCCTGAAGCGCGAAGATCAGCGCTTCATCCATCGCGTTGTATTGGTCCGGGCTTTTGTGCGTGACCGTCTCGACCGCGCCCACCCGGCTGACAAGGATCGGCTCGCTCACCAGCTCAGATGATCCCGACGGCTTTGCCCGCGCGTTCGAACATGCCGAGGATCGTCTCGACCTCTTCGGCGGAATGTTCGGCGCACAACGAGCAACGCAGCAGCGTCATGTTGGCAGGCGTGGCAGGCGGGCGCGCGAGGTTCACATAGAGCCCTTCCTGCAGCAGCGCCTCCCACATGGCCGCACCGCGTTCGAGATCTGGCATGATCACCGCGACAATCGCGCTCTGCGGCTCGGTGGTGCCAAGCTGGAAGCCCATCCCGGTAAGGCCGCCGTGCAGGCGCTTCGAATTCTCCCACAGATGCGCGCGTTTGTTCGCGCCGTGCATCAGCTTGCGGATAGAAGTCGCGGCGGTTGCCACCACGCTTGGCGGAAGGCTGGCGGTGAAGACATAGGGACGGCAAACAAGCCGCATGATCTCGAACTTGGGATGGTTGGAGACGCAGAAGCCGCCGACGGTCCCGACGCTCTTCGAGAAGGTGCCGATGATAAAATCGACGTCATCGATAACGCCCTGCGCTTCGACCACGCCGCGTCCGTGCTCCCCGATGAAGCCCATCGAGTGCGCTTCATCGACCAGCACCATCGCACCATATTTCTTGGCGACTGCGACCATTTCCTTGAGCGGGGCAATATCGCCCAGCATCGAATAGACACCTTCGAGCACCACCAGAATGCCGGCGCCTTCGGGAATGCGCTTGAGGCGCTTTTCCATCGCTTCGATGTCATTGTGCTTGAACGGTACGATCTCGGCGCGCCCCATCGCGCAGCCGTCATAGATCGAAGCATGGCTGTCGATGTCGAGCACGATGTAATCGCCCTTGCCCGCGATAGTGGAGATAATCCCGAGGTTGGCCTGATAGCCTGTCGAGAAAACCATCGCGTGGTCCATGTCGTAAAATTCTTTGAGCGCGTCCTCGCACTCCTTGTGACCTTGATACGTGCCGTTGAGAACGCGGCTGCCGGTGGTGCCCGACCCGAAATTCTCGAGCGCTTCCTTACCTGCTTCGAGCACGTCGGGATCGAAGGTCATACCCATGTAATTGTAGGTGCCGAGCAGGATCGTATCGCGCCCGTTGCAAATCGCGCGGGTCGGCGAGAGCACTTTCTCCATCACCAGATTGAACGGGTCTTCAACCCCGCTGGCGAGCAGGGCTTCGCGCGTCTGGATGATCGGATCAAACTTCGAAAAGAGGTCCTTGGCCCCGCCCTCGGGATCGACCGGCTGGTCCGGCTGCTTGATACCTTGGCTCACGAGCCGGCCTGCAGCTTATGCACGGCATCGACAAGCTGGCCGTAGGTTTCGATTTCGGCCTGCTGGTTCATGCTGATGATGATGTCGAATGTGTCTTCGATCTCGGCGACGAAATCCATCACCGTGAGACTGTCGAATTCCAGGTCATTGGCGAAGGTCGTACTGTCGCCGATTTCGACGCCCTTCTTGTTGAAGGGTTCGATCAGGCTGCGGATTTTTTGGTCGACTTCGGCGCGGTCCATGCGGCAAATTCCAGTTCAATTTAATCAGGCGTAGCGCGTGCCACGCGAATGCGGCGGAAAAGCGGCTCTTGCCCCTGCTTGTCAAGCGACTTGTTGGCTGTCAGTTTGCGTGGTTTCAACCTGTGGTGCAATTGACGGGGGTTATGAATACGATGGAGCCAGCGGCGCATGGAGGCCAGAGCGCGACCAATGGAGGCGCGCTGAAAGAGCCTCGCGACAAGAACCCGGTTGTCTACAAAGACTACGCGACCGGCTCCGCGATCCACCTTGTGCGCAACGCGCAAATCCAGGGCCTCACCCTGTCGCGCATGGCAGATCAGAAGGCCTCGATCCTGATGGGTGCGACCTTTGTCGTGTTCTCGATCTCGGTCAGTCAGGCGACCTCGGGCCAGATGCCGTGGTCGCTGACGATCCTCGCTGCTTTTGCATTCCTCAGCTCGCTCTGCGCGGTGGTTGCCGTGCTACCTTCGACCAAGAAGGTGAACCCGAAGAAGATCACTCCTAACCTCCTGTTTTTCGGGCACTATACCGAAATGAGCGAGGATGAATGGACCGATATGCTGATCGAGGATTTGCGCAGCGACGAAACCGTATTCCGCATGATGCTGCATGATATCTATCAAAACGGGCAAGTGCTGCAGAACAAGAAATACCGTTTCCTCGGCCTTGCCTATCGCATCTTCACCACCGGGCTGATTTTCACGATGATCAACTTCGTGATCGAGATGGCATTCAAATACGAAGTGCTAAGCTTCGGGTAGCAAGCCTTTGACGGCGTTCATGAAAGGGATGATCGACACCGGCTTTGCGAGGTAGGCGGCAGCACCTGCCGAGCGGATGCGGTCCTCGTCGCCCTTGGCAGCGAAGGCGGTGACTGCCAGAACCGGAATGTCGCGCAGCTTGGCATCCTGCTTTGCAGCGGTAATCAGATCGACGCCCGAAATTCCGGGCAGTTGGATGTCCATAATAATGAGGTCGGGCGATTCTTGCCGCGCCGTTTCGAGCACCACTTCGCCGTCGGCTACCGGCGCAACTTCAAAGCCATTGGCTTTCAGCACGTCGCAGAACAATTTGCGGTTGAGGTCGTTATCCTCGACAACCATTATACGCTTTGCCACATGATGCCCCGCTGTGTGATTTAGCTATCAGCCTAACCCTGCCGAGAGGTCACCACAATCCCCGTCTCCTCCGATCTGCCGTATGAATCCGACGGTCCCAAGGACCGCGCCCGCGCCGCCACCCTGGCTCTGGCTGTGCTTGGCTGGGTCTTGCAGGACGGTGACCGCGCGGAACGCTTCCTTTCGCTGACGGGGCTCGACCCCGATAGCTTGCGCGCGGGCTTGGACGACCCATCTATACTCGCGGCGGTCCTCGAATTTCTCGCCAACCACGAACCCGACCTTCTTCGCGCCGCAGAGGCGCTGGCCGTCACGCCCGAAGAACTGGTCGCCGCGCACAAGGAACTTCTCGCATGAGCCGTCCGCTAGTTATCAGTGATTGTGACGAGGTGATCCTCCACATGGTGACCCACTTCAAGGATTGGCTCGAGGAATCGCAGGGCATCGACTTCAACCTTGAAGGCAATAATTTCGGTGAGGCGATGCGCTGGCGTGAAAGCGGCGAACTCGTCGCGCCGCAAGATGTATGGCGCAAGCTCGGCGGCTTCTTCGATACCGAAATGGAACGGCAGCTGCCGATCGCAGGTGCGGTCGATGCGCTCAACCAGCTGTCCGAACATGCCGATGTTGTCGTGCTGACCAATCTCGTCGATTTCCGCCGCGACCAGCGCGCAGAGCAACTCGCCGCGCATGGACTGAACGCGAAGGTTTACACCAATCAGGGACCCAAGGGCCCGGCCTTGCAGAAGATTCTCGAAGAGTTCTCGCCCAGCCGCGCCCTCTTCATCGACGATCTGGCGCAGCACCACCACTCGGTGAAAGAGACCGCCCCCGACGTGGTGCGTCTGCACTTCTGCGGCGAACCGATGATCGCCGGATCGATCACCTGTGCGCACAAGGAAGGGCACGCAGATGCCCGGATCGACCAATGGAACAAAGCCCTGCCGTGGCTGATGGAACGTTTGTGAGAAGGAATCCCCGATGACGATCGAAGCACGCCTTGAAGAACTGGGCATCACCCTGCCTGCCGCCGCCGCGCCTGTTGCCAGTTATGTGCCGCTGGTGGTGCAGGGCGGTTTTGCCCATGTCTCCGGCCAATTGCCGTTCGTTGACGGCAAGGTCGTCACGGGCCGTCTGGGCGAGGACGTTGACCTCGATGCAGGCATGGCCGCCGCGCGCGCCTGCGGTCTGATGATCCTCGCGCAATTGAAAGCCGCAGGTCTGCTCGAAAAGGTCGAGCGCGTGGTCAAGCTGGGTGCGTTCATCAATTCAACCGGCGATTTCACCGACCAGCCCAAGGTCGCCAACGGTGCGTCCGATCTGATGTTCGAAGTGTTTGGCGACAAGGGCCGCCATGCCCGCGCCGCGGTGGGCGTGCCGGTGCTGCCGCTCGGTGCCGCGGTCGAGGTTGACGCTGTCATCGCCGTTTCGGCATGAGCAATCGCAAAGCCCCTGACTGGCTGACCAAATGGGAATATGCGCACCGCGGGCTTCATTCGCCCGGCGTGCCTGAAAACTCGCTTGCTGCGGCAAAGGCTGCGGTGGCGGCGGGCATGGGAGTGGAGTGCGATATACAGCGCAGTCTCGACAAGCAGCCGATGGTTTTTCACGATTGGGATCTGGGCCAGCTCACCGACGGAGCCGGTCTGACCGAGGTGTTCACCGCCGAGGAACTTGAAGCGCTACACCTGCAGGAAACCGACCAGCATCCCATGCGGCTGTCGCAGCTGCTTGAAGAGGTGGCAGGAAAGGTTCCGCTGCTGATCGAGATCAAATCCCGCCCCGAATACGACGTCGAGCGGACCTGCGCCTGCACGGCCGAGATGCTCGAAGGCTATGCGGGCGATTATGCGGTTATGAGCTTCGATCCGCGCGCCTGTGCGTGGTTTGCGGTGAATGCGCCGGATATCGTGCGCGGGCTGGTCTGCACCGATACGCTCGACATCGGCTTTCTGGGCGCCTGGCGTGCTCCGGGGGCGATCGAGTCGGCTGCGCCTGATTTTCTTGCGATGGATGTGCGCGACTTGCCCAGCGCCTTTACAAGCCTGTGGCGCGAGAGCGGTAAGCCGCTGCTCAGCTGGACGATCCGCAGCGCCGAACTGCGCGAGCTTGCCTTGCGCGAAGTCGATGCGCTGATCGCCGAGGGTGAGGGGCTTGCGTGACGGCGGAAGGCGCTGACAACACCGAGCTCACGGTCCGGCTGGCACCGGCGGTGGGCGAGTTCGATGCGGCCGAGTGGAACGCTCTGGGAGGAGGCCGCAACCCCTTCGTAAGTCACGAATTTCTCACCGCTCTCGAAGATTCCGGCAGCGTCGGCGAGGGGACCGGCTGGGACCCTGTTCCGATCGCCGTGACCGATGCCGCAGGGCGGTTGCAGGCTGCCATGCCGAGCTATGCCAAGGGCCATAGTCAGGGCGAATATGTGTTCGATCACAGCTGGGCTGATGCGCTGCATCGGGCAGGGCGGAACTATTACCCCAAACTCCAGATCGCAGCGCCCTTCACACCAGCCAACGGCCCGCGCCTTTTGCTCAAAGATCAGGAGCTTGCCCCCTATTTGCTCAAAGGCGCGGAGGTCGTTTGCGAGCAGAACGGCCTGTCGGGCGCGCACGCTACTTTTATCGATCCCGGCCAGCTCTCGCTGTTCGAAGATGCAGGCTGGCTGATGCGCAGCGACATCCAGTTCCACTGGCTCAATCGCGACTACGACACGTTTGACGATTTCCTCGGCGAACTGGCCTCGCGCAAGCGGAAAAACCTTAGAAAAGAACGCGCTGCGGCGCAGGACGGGCTGAGGATCGAGCGGCTTTCAGGCGATGATATCAAGCCGCGCCACTGGGATGCGTTCTGGGTGTTCTATCAAGACACAGGGGCACGCAAATGGGGCACACCGTATCTAACCCGCGAGGCATTTACACTGATGGGCGAGCGCATGGCGGATCGCATGGTGCTGATCCTGGCATTCGACGGGGAAGAGCCGATTGCGGGCGCTCTCAATTTTATCGGCAGCGATGCGATCTACGGGCGTTATTGGGGGTGCACCCGCGATGTGCGCTTCCTGCATTTCGAGTTGTGTTATTATCAGGCGATCGACATTGCGATCGAACTGGGCTTGCCGCGGGTCGAAGCGGGCGCGCAGGGCGGACACAAGCTGGTCCGCGGATATGAGCCGGTGCAAACATGGTCGGCGCATTGGATCGCCGATCCCGGATTTCGTGCAGCGGTTGCCGATTTTGTGGAACGCGAGCGCGAAGGCGTGGCGGTCGATCAGCTGCACCTTGGCGAGAGGACGCCCTTCAAAAAGAGCGACTAGGCCAAAGGTTCAAGCGGCGCGACGTTCTTCGGAAAGCCAGTGGCGCGCGCGGCGTTGGGCTTCTGCGATTTCGCGGGCGGTCATTTCGTCCGAGATATCGGCACGGCACCAGGCGGCATCTTCATGCCCGCGCGAGGCGGCAAGGTTGAACCATTTGTGCGCTTCGACAAGATCGCAATCCACCGTGCCCGAGCCGGTCGAGTAGGCGACCCCGAGATTGAACAGCGCGGCGACATCGCCGGCAGCTGCATCGGCGAGATAGCCGGCGATGGTGACATCGATTGTGCCGCTATCGAGCGGTTTAGCTTCACCTGTGTTGATCGCTTCGAGTTTCATTATTCATTTCCCCGTTTACCCCCGGCCCTTTTCCGAATGTGGTTTCGGGTGACCGTGCAGGACCAGACCTCCAAGATCGTGGTCAACAAATGGTTAATGGCAGCGAAGTTTTTTGGCGGAGCAGCTGTGCTTTTGTGCCCGTAACCGATCCTTTGGCGCGGGCTCTTCACAACCCAACGGGCACAGTTGCCCGCTATTGTGGGGGGACAGCGGTGAAACCGGCTTGCGAGGTATAGGGCGCTTCCGTATAGCGCGCGCCGAGAGAGGTTCGCCTTCGCGGCGAGCGGGCCAGAGAAACATTCACGCACAGGAACCAAAGATAGATCCGGCGGGAAGTTTTTGGGATTTGAGAACCACATGGTTGCTTCGGCTTCAGAAGAAATCGACATCCTGGAAAAAGCCAAAGGCTTGCTCGAGCCCGGCTATGTTCCGAGCGATGACGAGGAATATATGAACGACAAGCAGCTGGCGTATTTCCAGATGCTGCTGATCGAATGGAAACGTTCGATACACACCGCCGCCGGCCAGACCCTGCAATCGCTTGCCGACGGTCCGATCCGCGAGGCCGACCTCAATGATCGCGCTTCGAGTGAGACCGATTGGGGCATCGAGCTGCGCACCCGCGATCGCCAACGCAAGCTTATGTCCAAGATCGACTCGGCACTGCGCCGGATCGATCAGGGCGAGTACGGTTATTGCGAAGTTACCGGCGACCCGATCGGTCTGCGCCGGCTGATTGCGCGCCCGGTTGCGACCATGACGGTCGAGGCGCAGGAAGCGCACGAGCGCCGCGAGAAAGTCTCTCGCGACACGTAGACGGTGTCCCGCGCGCTGGTCTGGAAATCTCTTGTCCGAATTCCGTTCCACTATGGGACGGCTTCCGATTTCGGGCTCCGGACAGGTCAAAGTTTACGGCTCGTTTACCGCGTCTGACCTAGCAACAATCCATTATCGGGAAGCTTGCATCAGATGGAACGGCTGCCGTTCTTGCTGATGATAAGAGTTTGAGTTTAGGAGAATCGTCAGCATGTCAGGGCTCGACACGAGAAGTGTATCGCGTGACAGCTTGTTCCTCCTCGCCAATGTGCGGGTAGAGAGGCAATCTGAACAGCACCGCGTGCGCGTTCGCAACCTTTCCGACGGCGGCATGATGGGCGAAAGCCCGATGCTGGTCGCGCGCGGCAATCGAGTCGAGGTTGAGTTGCGCAATATCGGCAAGGTGACGGGCTGCGTTGCCTGGGTGCAGGACCAGCGCTTCGGCATCGCGTTCGACGAGGAGGTCGACTCGCAGCGCGCCCGCAGCCCGACTGTCGGTGCGGCGGAAAGCAAGACGACCTATGGCGAGCTTTCGAGTGCCCACAAGGCGCCGCCCGTTCCCAAGCCGACGAATCTGCGCAAGGTCTGATTTCTTCGCACCAGCGTATCGGTGCGACTTCGCGCTGACCTTCGTCGTTCAAGCTGCTAGTCCGGCCATGTGTTGCGAATCTATCTTGCCCTTTGTCTGACCGTTCTGCTGTCCGCCTGTGGCCCAGGTGGGCATCGTGGCCCGGTAAACGTCGCCATTTTCGGCCAGCAGGAAGCGCTGTTCCAGCAGGGCGTCCGGCTCTCGAGCGCCGGGCAACACATGCGGGCCGCCACCCATGAAGGGCTTGTCGCGCTCGATCCTGCAGGACAGGTCATTCCTGCCATCGCCGAGCGCTGGATCGTTACCGATGACGGGCTGAGCTATATTTTTCGCCTGCGCGACTCCAACTGGCCCGATGGCCAGGAAATCACTGCCGAGGATGCACAGGCCGCGCTGCGCAATGCGATTCGTCAGGTCGAAGGGACCTCGCTCGGCCTCGACCTCGCCAAAGTAACCGAAGTGCGCGCGATGACGGGTCGCGTGGTCGAAGTGCGTTTGTCCAGCCCGATGCCGGAATTCCTGCAATTGCTCGCCCAGCCCGAACTGGGTCTGGTGAAGGGCGGTAGCGGGGCAGGGCCGATGATCATGTCGCGCGACGAAGACAGCAAGATCGCCCGTTTAAGTGCGCTCCCTCCCGAATCGCGGGGCCTGCCCGCGCGGGAGGATTGGGAAGACCTCGCGCGCGGCCTCACGGTTCGCGCTCTGTCGGGGCAGGCTGCGGTGGATGCCTTTGCCGATGGTGAAGTCGATTTGCTGCTCAACGGAACCATCGTCACTTTTCCCATGGCGCAGCTGGGGCCGCTTTCGCGCGGGACGGTGCGTGTCGATCCGGCGCTCGGGCTGTTTGGCCTCGCATTTCGCAGCGACAGCGGCATGCTTGCCGACCCGGCGCGGCGCGAGGCGCTTTCGATGGCGCTCGACCGCAACCAGCTGATCCAGCCCTTCGGGCTTGGCGGCTGGCGCGAGACATCATGGATCGTGCCGCCCGATATCTTCACGCCGCAGAAATATCCGGCCAGCCGCTGGAACGGGCTGAACCTAGAAGAGCGTCGCGGCATAGCGCGACGCCGGATCGCGGCCTGGCAGGCGGGCCGCGACGAACCGGCGACCGTCCGCGTGGGACTGCCGCAGGGGCCGGGGAGCGACCTGCTGTTTTCCGCGCTGGCGCAGCAATGGCAGGAAATCGGAGTCATTGCAGAGCGGGTGGGAATAGGCGAAGGCGCCGAGCTGGAACTGCGGGACCGGCTGGCGCGTTATTCCTCGCCGCGCTGGTATCTAAACCAGCTTAATTGCGCGATCGAGGTGGGGCTGTGTTCGGAAGCGGCCGATGCCTTGGTGCGCCAGTCGCTCGACGAACTCGATCCGGTCGCCAAACAGGAGTTGATGGCGCAGGCCCATGCCGAACTGGTCGCTGCAGAGGTGTTCATCCCGCTGGGTGTTCCGGTGCGCTGGTCGCTCGTGCGCGGGTCTGTGAACGGCTATCAGGCCAACCCCTGGGGGCTACACCCCTTGTTCCCGCTGTCCCAACCCACCACATAAGGGGGGAAGGAGACGTTGATGCCCCCGACTACAAATCCTCAGCGCCCCTCTGCGCAGCGCCCCCAGGCAATGGGGCTTTCGCTTCCGACCGGCAGCGATCCGGCCTCGGTCCGCGCTCGCGTCGAAGCGATGGAAATGCTGCTCGAACGCAGTCTGCGCATTCCCGGTGTGAATATTCCCATCGGCCTTGATGCCCTGCTCGGTCTGGTCCCTGTACTCGGCGATGTCATAGCTGCGGGTCTGGGTGCCTATATCGTCTGGGAAGCGCGCAATCTCGGCATGTCGAAATGGCATCTGACGCGCATGAGCGCGAATGTGGCTTTTGACGCTGCGCTGGGTTTCGTTCCGCTGATCGGCGATGCGGCCGACTTCGTGTTCCGTTCGAACTCGCGCAATCTCAAGATCATCAAAAAGCACCTCGACAAACATCACCCCGAAACGCGGGTGATCGAGGGCTAGACCCGCGCCGTCAGGCTTCGAGTTCGATGTCCCAGTACAGCCAGTCCCGCCATGTCTCGTGCAGATAGTTGGGCGGGAACAGCTTGCCGTGCTGCTGCAATTGCCAGCTGGTGGGCCGGATCGGCTTCATCTGCACAGGCATATGCGCCTGTGAGGGGGTGCGACCGCCTTTCTTCATATTGCACGGCGCGCAGGCGGTGATGATGTTCTCCCACGTCGTGCGTCCGCCGAGGCGACGCGGAATAACGTGGTCGAAAGTCAGATGTTCGTGGCTGCCGCAATATTGGCATTGGAACCGGTCGCGAAGGAACACGTTGAATCGCGTGAAAGCGGGAAATTCGCTGGCCTTCACATATTGCCGCAGGGCGATCACCGAAGGGATCTTCATATCGAGCGAGGGTGAATGCACCTCGCGCTCGTAACTGGCGACGATATCGACCCGGTCGAGAAACACCGCCTTGATAGCGGTCTGCCACGGCCAGATGCTGAGCGGATAATAGGACAGCGGCGTGTAGTCCGCGTTGAGCACAAGCGCGGGGCATGCCGACAGGTTGCGTGTCGGATCTTCGTCTGCGGTGCGGAACCGCGCGGCCTTTTCGATCAGTTCGGCTTGAAACACGTTTGCGTTCCCCCTCTGATTGATCCGAACATGCCGTGGCAAGTTTAAGAGTCAAAGCCGTGACACTGTGTCTATCCACAGGCACAGACTGTTGAGAAGCTGTGGATAGCGCAAGATTGTGTCCTGTGGCATGAGCTGAAGATGTCTGATCTGCCTCTCGTCACCCGCTTTGCGCCGAGCCCCAATGGCCAATTGCACCTCGGGCATGCCTATTCGGCGATTGTCGCGCATGATCTGGCGCGGGAGGCTGGCGGGCAATTCCTCTTGCGGATCGAGGACATAGACGGACCGCGCTCGCACCCCGAACTCGCCGAGGAATTCCGCCGCGATCTCGAATGGCTGGGGCTGGAGTGGGACGAAGTGCCCGCCCAATCGACGCGGCTTGACAGTTATGCAGCGACGGCGCGCAAGCTTGTCGAGGCGGGGTTTCTTTACCCGTGCGATTGCACCCGCCGCGAGATCGCCGCGCTCCCGCCGCGAAAGGATGAACATGGGGTCGAATACCCCGGCTCCTGCCGCGCGACGTGCGAGGCAAGGGCGGGCGAAGGAGCGGCACTACGGCTCGACATCGACCGCGCGATGGCGACGGTGGGAGAGGTGGTCTGGACCGATGCGTATATCGGCAGCGTCGTCGCCGATCCACGCCCGCCCGGCGATGTGGTTATCGTGCGCAAGGATTTGCCTGCCAGCTATAATCTTGCCGTCACACTCGACGATGCCGCCGACGGCGTGACTTTGGTGACGCGCGGGGAGGATTTGCTCGAGACGACCCACATCCACCGTATCCTGCAGGAACTGCTCGAACTGCCCGTTCCGCAATGGCATCACCATGCGTTAATCCTTGATGATAATGGCGAAAAACTTGCCAAACGCCGCGGTTCGCCGCCGCTCGCGGCACGCCGCGAGGCGGGCGAGGACGGGCGCGCGCTGGCCGATCGGATGCGCGCGCGCAAATTCGACCTTGGAAGTTGAACCGAAAACACCCATTTAACTGCCATGAACTACATCCTTATTCCGATCCTCATCGTGCTGTGCATCATGGTTGTGGTCTCGCTGGTGCGCGGCGTTGTCGCTTTCATCAAGACCACCAAAGTCGATCTGGAAAGCGGCGAAGCGGAGACCGTCACCGAAATGCAGCTGATGCAGAACCGGGCGATGTTTTCGCGCATCAAGTATCAGGCTGCGGCAATCGCCGTCGTCGCTGTGATCGCGCTGCTGGCAAGCGGCGGCAGCTGATCCGCCAGCCCGGCCATGGTCAAGCTCAACAAGATTTACACCCGCACGGGCGATGACGGGACGACCGGGCTTGTCGATGGGTCGCGCTGCTCCAAGCACTCCGCCCGCATTGCCGCGATCGGCGCTGTGGATGAGGCCAACAGCGCAATAGGCCTCGCAATCTGCGCCATCGAGGCCGAGGCGCATCGCGCGCTTCTGGCGCGCATCCAGAACGATTTGTTCGATCTCGGCGCCGATCTCGCCACGCCTGCCGAAGACGGCGATTTCGCGCCGTCCGAGATGGTCCTGCGCATTGTCGAAGCGCAGCACGGCTGGCTTGAGAGTGAAATCGACGCGCTGAACGGGGGGCTCGAACCGCTCACGAGTTTCATTCTCCCCGGCGGCTGCGAGGCTGCTGCGCGCACCCATGTCGCGCGTGCATCCGCCCGTGCAGCCGAGCGCGCCATGACTGCCCTTGCAGGCGAGACCGCCGTCAATCCGGCGGCGCTCGCTTATATCAACCGTCTTTCGGACCTGCTCTTTGTGCTCGCCCGCGTGCTCAATGGCGGCGGAGCGAGCGATGTGAAGTGGGTTCCGGGCGCAAACCGCTAGTCATGACGGGCTAGTCAGGACGGGCAAGCCTCGCTAGGGAGCGGCAATTGCTGCACATGCGAAGGGAATTGTTGCCATGCGGAATATCGCCGTAATCGGAGCCGGCCAGATGGGTACGGGGATCGCACAGACGGTCGCCGCGAATGGCATGCAGGTGATTCTCTCCGATGTCGATCTCGCTACCGCCGAAGCTGGCAAGGGCAAGGTCGAACAGGCGCTGGCCAAGCTCGCCGGGCGTGGCAAGATCGAAGCCGCCGACGCCGAAGCACTGCTCGCCCGGATTACGCCGGTTGGTGATTATGCGCCGATGGCCGAATCCGACCTTATCATCGAAGCCGCAACCGAGCGCGAGGAGATCAAGAACAAGATCTTCGAGGCTGCCGGCAAGGTCCTCGCTGCCGATGCGGTGATGGCATCGAACACCAGCTCGATCCCGATCACTCGCATGGCGAACCATTCGCCCGACCCGGCGCGCTTTATCGGCCTTCACTTCTTTAACCCGGTTCCCGTCATGGGCCTGATCGAAGTCATTCCCGGCCTCGCCACGGCGCAGGAAACCACCGACCGCATCACCGCCTTTGCCGAAGGGCTGGGCAAGCAGGTCGTGCTGTCGCAGGACGAACCGGGATTTGTCGTCAACCGCATCCTGTTGCCCATGATCAACGAAGCGGTTTTCGTGCTGGGCCAATCGACTGCGGGCATTGAAGACATCGACAAGGGCTGCCGCCTCGGCCTCAACCACCCGATGGGGCCGTTGCAGCTCGCTGATTTCGTCGGACTCGATACCTGCCTCGACATTATCAAGGTGCTCTACAAGACCACCCGCGACAGCAAGTATCGCCCCGCGCCGCTGCTGGTGAAATATGTCGAAGCCGGCTGGCTGGGGCGCAAGTCGGGCCGCGGTTTCTACGATTATTCAGGTGAGGCGCCGGTTCCGACGCGGTAAACTGCGGCTCCGGGTAACGGATCAGCCGATAACTTGCAGCTTACTTGGTTCGCCCCGCCCACCCGGTGCCTGAAGCTTGGGTGCGCCTGGCGCTGCGCCACTGGTAATGCTCGGGCTTTTTTCGGTAGCGGACGATGCGACGCGAGGCTGCGGCGGTGCTTCGGAGGCGGAGTCCCCATTACGCTTCTCGAGCGAGAAATCGCCGAAAATCTCGTCTTCGGCACTGAGGCCTTTTTCTTCGTCGACGAAGTTTGGAGAACCGTCGTCCTCCCATGTCGCCGTGGGTTGAGCCGGCAACGACCGCCCGATCGAACGGGGACCCTCGGCCACGCGATTGTCGGAATCGTCGCCTGAAGAAGCCGGCGCGAGCAGAGTCAGAATCGGAGCGCCAATCATTGCAGCCAAGAGAATTGCCACGGCAAAGGCGATCGCCGCCTTGGGATTGGCGACGAAGGGTGATTTCTTCTTCCTCTTCATGCCCGCAGAATTAGCCGCAATAGAGTTAAGTTTTCGTGGAAGCGGGCCTCAATCGAGAGCGCGTTTGAGCTCGTAAAGCAGTTCGAGCGCTTCGCGCGGGGCGAGCGCGTCGAGATCGGTTGTTTGCAGCCTTTCGGCAAGCAATTGTTCGGGCGTCTTTTCAGGCTCGGGCGAGGCGGCGGCTGCGAACAGCGGCAATTCGCCGAGCCCCGCTGCGAGGCCTCCGGTCTCATTGCGCGCCTGCTCCAGCTTGTCGAGCACCTGCTTGGCGCGCTTGACGACTTGCGGGGGCACGCCTGCGAGCTTTGCCACCGCTAGACCATAAGAGCGGTCAGCGGGGCCTTCGGCCAGTTCGTGCAGCAGCACGAGATCGCCCTTCCATTCGCGCGCGCGGACATGATGAAGCGAAAGTTGCGAACAGGTTTCGGCGAGCCGCGAAAGCTCGTGATAATGCGTCGCGAAGAGGCAGCGGCATTCGATCTGCGAATGCACCGCCTCGACCACCGCCCATGCGAGCGCCAGCCCGTCATAGGTCGATGTGCCACGCCCGACCTCGTCCAGAATAACGAAACTGCGGCTGGTCGCCTGCGCCAGAATGGCGGCGGTTTCGACCATCTCGACCATGAAAGTCGAACGGCCGCGGGCCAGATTGTCCGACGCGCCCACGCGGCTGAACAGGCGGTCGACCAGACCGATGCGGGCTGCTTGGGCAGGCACGAAGCACCCTGCCTGCGCCATCAGCACGATCAGCGCGTTCTGGCGAAGGAAGGTCGACTTACCGCCCATGTTCGGCCCGCCGATCAGCCACAGCCGGTCGCCGGTGCCAAGCGAGCAATCATTGGCGACAAACCGTTCGTTTGTTTTGGCGAGAGCCGCCTCTACCACCGGATGCCGCCCGCCCGAAATCGCGAGCCCTGCATCCTCCGAGATCTCCGGGCGACACCAGTCGCCTTCGCTGGCACGCTCGGCATTGCCCGCGCTGACGTCGATCCGGGCGAGCGCCGCAGCGGTCGTCGCGATGGCTTCGCGGCCCTTGGTGACTTCGCTTACCAGCTCCTCGAAATGCGCTCCTTCTGCTGCCAGCGCGCGTCCGCCCGCTTCTGAAATGCGCGAGGCTTCTTCGTGGAGCGAGAGCGAATTGAACCGCACCGCGCCTGCCATGGTCTGGCGATGGGTGAAGCCGCTGTCCGGAGCCATCAGCGCATCGCCATGCTTGGCGGGGACTTCGATGAAATACCCCAGCACGCCGTTATGCTTGATCTTGAGCGCTGCAATCCCCGTCTCGTCACGATAGCGCGCTTCCATTGCTGCAATAGCGCGGCGGGCATTTCCGGAGACTTCACGCAATTCGTCGAGGCTCGCGTCATATCCTTCGGCAATAAAACCGCCGTTCGAGCGCTCGGTGGGCGGCGAGGCTACCAGCGCCCTTCCCAACAGATCGGTCAGCGCGCCGTGACCAGCGAGACTCGGGAGCAAATCATCGAGCAGGGCAGGACGATCCGCCTCGCTGCCGAGCCATTCGTGCAGCCGCCTTGCTTCATCCAGACCATCGCGAATCTGGCCGAGATCGCGCGGGCTGCCGCGCCCTGCGACAACGCGCCCCAGCGCGCGCCCGATATCAGGAATGGCGCGGAGCACATCGCGCAAAGATGCCCGCTCGATCGGGCGGGCATGCCAGAACTGCACCAGCGCAAGGCGCTTTTCGATATCCGCCTGCGACAGCAGCGGCGCGGACAAATCTTCGGCAAGCACCCGCGAACCGGCCCCGGTCGAGCACCGGTCAAGCGCGGCGACAAGGCTGCCTGCGCGGCTGCCGGTAGAGCTTTCAAGGATCTCGAGGCTGCCGCGTGTGGCCTCGTCCATCACCATGCCCGATGCTTCGGCGCGGACAATGGGCGGCAGCAGCAAGGGTAGCGAGCCGCGTCCGACGTGCTCCAGATAGGCGATCAGCCCGCCTGCTGCCGCGAGCATGGCGCGGCTGAAATCACCGAAGCCGTCGAGGGTCGAGACCCCGTGCAGCTTTTGCAGCCGCTCGGCCCCCGTATCGCTCGAGAAGGCGCTGCGCGGGTGGAGGCTTGCCTCTTCGGGGGCGTCCGCCCAATCCTCGGGCACCACCACTTCGGTCGCACCGAGTCGCGCCAATTGTGCCCCCATCAGCGCGGGCGCACATTCTTCGAGAACCATCACGCCGGTCGAGATGTCGCAGCTTGCAAGGCCGACGGCCCCGCGCA
>JAYPMZ010000042.1:19104-19879 GCA_038130205.1 Erythrobacteraceae bacterium
CACTTCCGCGAGCGCGACCAACAGGTTCGCCCGGCGCGGTTCGAGCAAGGCCTCTTCGGTCAGCGTTCCGGCGGTGACGAAACGAACGATGTCGCGCGCCACCAGCACTTTGGATGACGGCTTGCCTTCGCGTTTTGCGCGGGCCTTGGCTTCGTCGGGCGTTTCGACTTGCTCGGCAATCGCGACCCGTTGGCCGGCCTTGATTAGCCGTGCAAGATAGCCCTCCGCCGCGTGAACAGGCACGCCGCACATCGCCACCGGCTCGCCATCATGCTCGCCGCGTGAAGTCAGCGCGATGTCGAGGATGTTCGAGGCGGTTTTGGCATCTTCAAAAAACAGTTCGAAGAAATCGCCCATGCGATAGAACAGCAAGGATCCGCCAGCCTCGCGTTTGAGCGCGAGATACTGCTCCATCATCGGAGTGGGCTTTGCAGAGGAACCGGCCATCGCCACCGACTAGCCAGCGCACGGATGATTCGTGAAGGCGCGCAGCCGACTTAACCCCTATCATCTGACACATATGCGGGCTAAGCGAATTGGAACGGTGCAATTGGTGGAATTCTTCAGGGGGTATACAAATGGCTGACGAACCGAAAGGCGGATTTACCGCCCGCGAAGCGCTTTTCTATCACGAGACGATCCGTCCCGGTAAAATCGAGATTGTCGCGACCAAGCCGATGACGTCGCAGCGCGACCTCAGCCTTGCCTATTCGCCCGGTGTTGCCGTGCCCGTGGAAGCGATCGCTGCCGACCCCGCTCTGGCCGCCCGTTACAC
>JAYPMZ010000043.1:0-12416 GCA_038130205.1 Erythrobacteraceae bacterium
GACTCGGCACGCATATCAATCTGAGCGGGGCTGGCGTCACCGTCAACGCACCCAATCGGGAGAACGCCATCAAGTTCCTCGAATATCTCACCTCGGAAACCGCGCAGCGTTACCTTGCCGACGGCAATAACGAATATCCGGCGGCCAAGGGCATGCAGGCGAATTCAAACGTGGAACAGCTTGGCAGTTTCAAGCCCGATACGCTCAACGCAGCAGAGATCGGACGCGGTCAGGCGCAGGCGGTGCAGATATTCGACCGCGCCGGTTGGAACTGACCGCCAACTGGACCCGCCAGTAGGATCGCTTTAGGTCTCTAACGGTAATCTAACTTGAAGCCGGGGCGCAAAACCTCCATTTGCGCCCCACTTCAAACCTTCGAGGCCGAGCTTTGACTGACGCAACCACCGCCACCCCGATCCCTCCACGCGACGCTTTCCAGGAGAGCGGCGCGATCTCGGTAGAAACCGTGACCGAGGTCCACCAGTGGAACGAGGAGCTGTTCAGCCTGAAGATCACTCGCCCGGCGAGCTTCCGCTTCCGTTCGGGCGAATTCATCATGATCGGTCTGCCAAAGGAAGACGGCAAACCACTGTTGCGCGCCTATTCGATGGCCTGCCCGTCTTATGCCGAGGAACTCGAATTCCTCTCGATCATCGTGCAGGACGGCCCGCTGACCTCGCGGCTACAGCACATCAAGGTCGGCGACCCGATCTATCTCGGCAAGAAGCCCACCGGCACGCTCGTCACCGACGCGTTGCTGCCGGGCAAGCGGCTGATCATGCTTTCGACCGGCACCGGCCTTGCCCCGTTCATGAGCCTTGTTCGCGATCCCGAAGTCTACGCCATGTATGACGAGGTGATGGTGGTCCATTCCGTGCGCCGCGTGGCCGATCTTGCCTATCGCGACCTGCTGGAATCCAAGCTCGAAGGCGATCCGCTGCTGGAAGACGAAGATCGCGCCAAGATGATCTACGTGCCCACCGTCACGCGCGAGGAATTCCATACCTCGGACCGCATCCAGACGCTGATCGACGATGGGCGGCTGTTCAAGGACAGCAAGGGCCCCAAGCACCTCGATCCCGAAACCGACCGCGTGATGATGTGCGGATCGATGGCGATGATCAAGGACCACGCTGCCGACCTCGAAGCGCGCGGCTTCGAAGAGGGTGCGAACAACAAACCCGGCCAGTTCGTGATCGAACGCGCCTTCGTCGGGTAAATTCGCACGGCTGATAACAAGGGCGCTCTTGGCGCTTTACATTGCGGTCTCTCTCGGGTCAGTTGCTGCGCGCAACGCAAAAACCGGAGAGAACCGCCACCATGCTCGATATCAGCAATCGCACCGCCTATAACGAAGACCACGAGGCGTTCCGCGACACGGTGCGCAAGGTCTTTGCCGAACATCTCGTCCCCAATCTCGAAGAGCATGAAGCCGAAGGCATAGTGCCGCGCAGCGTGTGGAAAGCGCTGGGCGATGCAGGCATGCTGTGCATGACCGTGAAGGAAGAGAACGGCGGGCTGGGGCTCGACTTCGGCTTTAACGCCGTGCTGGGCGAGGAAATGGCCTATGCAGGATCGTCCGCAGGCTTCACCCTCCAGAACGATATCACCGCAAATTACATCGAACGTCTCGGCACGCCCGAGCAGCGCGAAAAGTATCTGCCCGGCATGGTCTCGGGCGACATCATCAGCGCGATCGCCATGACCGAACCGGGCGCGGGCAGCGACCTTCAGGGTGTGCGCACCACTGCCAAGCGCGACGGCAATCACCTCGTCGTCAACGGTTCAAAGACGTACATCACCAACGGCCAGAATGCCGATGTGATCATCGTCGTTGCCAAGACGGATCCCTCACAAGGCGCCAAGGGTACTTCGCTGATTCTCGTCGATGCCGACACGCCGGGTTTCGAGCGCGGGCGCAATCTCGACAAGATCGGTCAACACGCTGCCGATACGTCGGAGCTGTTCTTCAACGATGTGCGCGTTCCCATCACCAATATCCTCGGCGGCGAGGGCATGGGCTTCGTGCATCTGATGGAAGAGCTTCCGCAGGAGCGGCTCGGCATTGCCATCGGCGCGCAGGCGGGCGCGCAGCGTGCGTTCGACGAAGCGGTGAAGTTCACCAAGGACCGCAAGGCTTTCGGCAAGTCCGTGTTCGAGTTCCAGAACACCCAGTTCACGCTCGCCGATCTCAAGACCAAGTTGCAGGTCGGCTGGGCGCATCTCGACTGGGCGCTGTCAAAGCACCTGCGCGGAGAGCTAACCACTGACGAGGCGAGCGCGGCCAAGCTGTGGCACACCGACATGCAGTGGGAGATGGTCGATGCCTGCCTCCAGCTGCATGGCGGCGCGGGCTACATGAACGAATACACCATCGCCCGCCTGTGGCGTGATGCCCGCGTGACTCGCATTTTCGGCGGTACGAACGAGATCATGAAGCTGGTTGTGGCCCGCTCGATTTAAGGAAGGTGGTATGACCGATCCGCTCGATTTTTCCGGCAAACACGTGGTCGTTATCGGCGGCTCGTCGGGTATCGGCAATGGCATCGCGCAAGGGTTTCGCGCGCGCGGGGCCGATGTCACCGTCACCGGCACTCGGCCCGACGAAGGCGACTATCTCGAAGCCGAGGATTCGAACCTCACCGGGCTCGCCTATCGCCAGCTGAACGTCGCTGATCGTGATGCGGTGGGCGCACTTGCTCGCACTCTCGCGGCGGCTGACGTGCTGGTGCTGTCGCAAGGAACCGTGCGTTACAAGCGCGAGGAGTTCGAGCGCGAGGGCTGGGACGCGGTGATGGACGTGAATATCAACTCGGTGATGGATTGCGCGCGCGCTTTCCACGAGGGATTGGCCGAAAAGAATGGCGCTGTGATCATCGTGTCATCAGTTGCGGCGTTCAAATCGGCGCTTGGCACGCCTGCCTATGCGGCGTCCAAAGCCGGTGCGGCGAGCCTGACAAAGACGCTGGGTGAGGCATGGGCGCGCGACGGCATCCGCGTGAACGGTATCGCGCCGGGGTTGGTTCCGACCAAGCTCACATCGGTCACGACCGATCACCCTGACAGGCTGGAGGCGACCCTGCGCGCCATTCCCGTGCGACGGGTCGGCACGCCCGAGGACATGGCAGGCGCAGCGCTTTTCCTTGCCTCGTCGCTTGCCTCCTATGTCGTCGGGCAAACGCTGGTCGTCGATGGCGGGCTAACTCTGAACTAGTTCAAGGCGGGCGGACAGCCGTCTTTTTTGGCGATTATGACACAGCTGTAGTGGTGGTCAGATAATCGTCACAACCCCGTCACAGAACGCCGTCACGCAAGTGCACTGGAATAGCACTTGTGACTCGGGGCGGTCATGGACGTCATCAATATCTTCCTGACCAACCGGCTGGGCGAAACGCTCGACGATTTCGTGCATGACGGGCGCCGGTTCACCTTCGACCGCCTCGGTGGTGAAGGTCCGCAGCGATTGGTCGAAGGGCCGATGTGGGCCTTTGTCGATTGGGTGATGGATGATCTGGCAGGGCTGGAAATGTGCCGCCGCTTGCGCGCCGATCCGCGCACGTTCGAAGCGCATGTCACCGTAGTCCTCGAAGAAGACGATGCAGAGGACCGCCGCCGTGCTCTGAAAGCAGGGGCTGACGATTACATGGTCGGGCCGCTTGATCGCACCGCTGTGCTCGACCGGGTGTTGGCGCTGCAATCGCGCAATGCCGACAAGCACGCGACCCGCAAGGTCGAGCTTGGCGATCTCGTCATCGACATGGCGGCTTTGCAGGCGCGCTGGGACGGGGAGCCGATCAACCTGCGCCCCAACGAATTTCGCCTGCTCCGTTTTCTCGCAGAGAACCCCAATCGCGTGCTCAGCCGTGAGGACCTGATTAATGGGCTGGGCAAGCGCGAACCGCCGATTGACGAGCGCACGGTCGATGTCTGGGTTGGCCGCTTGCGCCGCGCGCTAAAGGCCGCAGGTGCTGGCAATCCGCTGCGCACAGTGCGTTCGATGGGATACGTCTTCGATCTCGGCTGAAACGCTCACCAGCAGCAAACGAAAAAGGCCGCCCCGTAAGGGAGCGGCCTTTTCTGTGTCAGGGTTTCGGAATGCCGTCAGAAGTTGGCCTTGACCCCGAAAGAGAACGAAGTGCCCACCTGGTAGGTGTTGAATTCGACACGGTTGCTACCGAGTTGCTGGAACTCGAAATTGTCGCGGCCGGTGATGTTGCGCGCTTCAAAGCTGAGTTCGAGCGGCACGCCCAGCTTCACCTCGGTGCGCGCGACGATGTCGATCGTCAGGCCCGGATCTTCGACGAAGTCGGGCTGTGCACCGGCGCGCTGGGTCACGCGCTCGCTGGCATAGTTGAACAGCACCGAAAGCTGCTGCGTCTTCTCAGTGTCCTCGATGCCAACCGAGATGTTGGCGAGGTGATCCGACTGGCCCACCAGCGGTGCACCGTCGTCGAAGATCAGGCTTGCCAACTGGTTCGGGTTGCCCGGCACCGGCGAAATGTCGGTGTCGTTCACCGACAGCGAGGACTGCGTGTAGGTGTAGTTGGCAATGAACAGCAGCTGCTTGGTCTCGAAGAAACTGCCGCCGAGGTTGTAGAGGTCGATGCCGTAAACCGCATCAAGCTCGAGCCCGTAGAGTTCCGCCGAGGGAGCGTTTGCAAAACTGGTGAAGACCTGACCCGAAGCCACGTTGAACGTGCTTTCAATCGGGTTCTTGATCTCCTTGTAGAAGCCCGCAAGGCTCACCCGGTTGGAGCCTCCCATGTAATATTCTGCGCGGACTTCGGCGTTGGTCAGCTTGGAGTCCTGAAGCAGCGGGTTCCCCTGGAACAGGCGGTTTCCTTCCGGATCGAAGAAGCGCTGTTCCACCAATTCGCGGAACTGTGGTCGGGCAATGGTTTTCGATGCCGAAGCGCGAAGTTGCAGGTCCGGCAGCGCCTCCCACGTAATCGTCGCGGCGGGCAGGAAGTAGTCGTTTGCGATATTGGTCGGCGTGGCGCCCGCAATCGGCGTGTTGAACACCGTCTGGTCAAGCTCGACGTTCTGCGTCGCGTCTTCGTAACGCACACCTGCTTCCAGCGTCACCGTATCGGCCGGCAGCCAGCGCAGGATGCCGTAACCCGCCTGGATTTCGAGCGCTGCGTCGAACACGGGGAAGGGCGTTGCTTCGGTCAGCGTGACGTTGAAGCCGGCAAGCGTCGCGCCGTTGATGATGTCACCGGGGCGGCGAAGGCCCAGTGCAACCGCTGCGGTTTCATTGAGGCCGAGATCGACGAAATCGGGATCAGGCGAGATGAACGGACGGAATTCGCGGCTTTCCGAACGGCGATCGGTGTCCGAATAGGCATAGCCGATGGTCGCTTCGAAATTCGGCGTGATCTCGTAACCGAGGTCGATGCCGCCGTAATAGAGAACTTCCTGAAGATCGTCGAAGGCGACCGTCGTGATGCCTGCGTCCGACAGCTGGTTGAAATAGGCGACGTAGAGATCGCCGAACTGGTTTCCGCTGAGATTGGTGCGAGTGTAGCTGAAGTTGGCGTTGAACGGCGCCTCGCGGTCGGTGCGGGCATAGCCTCCGCGCAGATCGACGCTGAGCTTGTCGAATTCAAGCTCCGCCACCAGCTGCGTGTCGATCAGCTGGCGTTCGAACCATGCGGTTTGCTGGTTGATGAAGTCGAAGCCGTTTTCGCCGGGGAAGGGGTCGAAAGCCTCTTCGAGACGCGCGGTCTTGAGCGTGTCGCGGATGTAGAGGTTGGTCCAGCGGATCGTGTTCTCGCCAAAGTCGAGACCGAAGCCGAGCAGGGCGTTCACCAGAATGTTTTCATCGGTGATGAAAGTCGAGCTGGTTTCGAAGGTCTCCGAGAGATCGTTGTTGCCCCGATCGCTCTGCACCGTGCGGTTGCGCAGCGAATTCTTGATCGAGGCGGTGGCGATCACTCCGAGATAGGTGTCATCGCCAAGCGCGAAAGACGTGCCGCCGGTGATGCTGCCCGAGAAATTGGGGCGCTGGCGGTTGTCCTTTTGCAAAGTGACGAGGTTGAGCGGGAACAGCTGCCCGGCAATACCTTCGGAAGTTGCCAGATCGACCGTGCCGATCCGCTCGCCACTGTCGAAGAACGCCTGCAGATTGGACGGAATGTCGCGGTTGCCGTTGTCGAAACCGAACGAATCCCAGTCTGAACCGAAATAGGTCAGGCCGTTTTCGAAAGTGGTTTCGGTATCACCGCTGATGCCGAAGCTGACCGAGAGGAAGTCCTCGACCGGAATAGCCTTGGTCGTGAGGTTGATCACACCGCCGCCGAATTCGCCGGGGTAGTTGGCCGAATAGGTCTTCTGCACCAGAGAGGATGCGATGACATTGGTCGGGAAGATGTCGAGCGGGACAACGCGGCTCAGCGGTTCGGGGCTGGGCAGCGGAAGGCCGTTGAGAAGCGCGAGCGAGTAGCGATCGCCGAGACCGCGCACAAAAACGCGGCCGTCGCCGACCAGCGAAAGGCCGGTCACGCGGCCCAGCGCGCCAGCGATGTCCCCTTCGCCGGTCCGCGCAATATCGGCTTCGGAAAGGACGTTGAGAACCTGCGTCGAAGAGCGTTCCGGATTGCGGTTGCGCCGTCCGGTGACGATAATACCCGAACCTCCGGGAACGGAGACTTCGGGTTCGTCATATTCTTCTTCGCCCTCGGTTCCTTGGACGTCTTGCGCCAGCTCATCTTCGCTCTGTGTCGCATCCGTCGATTGCGCGTAGAGCGCGGTCGGGAAAGTGAGCGAGGTGGTGAGAAGCAGCAGCCCTGCCAGGCGCTTGCCGGTCGACATAATCTTAGACCCCTTCTTGATTAGGCCCTGAAAACCAGATGTGAGCCGTGTGCGGCCCGTCAGAACGAAAGGGGGAGGCGCGCGCGAATTGCGGCGCCTCCCTCACATTCGAAAGGCGCCGATCAGTAAACCGGCAGCGAGGTGCACGAACCGTTCGCGCTACCGAAGTCGAGGATCGACGAGTTGCAGGTCCAGTCACCGAAATCGGTGGTGATGTCGCTCTGGACAGCACCGATGAACGCGAAGTTGGTGAAGAAGGACGAACGCGCCGGATTGGCTGCAAACGGGGTTACTCCGTTTTCGAAGCTGCCGTTCACAACACCGTTGGTGAGCGTGAGCGTCGCCGTCAGGTTGTTGTTGGTGCCTGCGTCAACCTTGGCCTGGACCGAAGCATCGGTCGGGCCGCGAACCGGGCGGTTGGCGCCATCGCACACGACCGAGTCAAAGCCGATCACGGCGTCAACCGTAGCAACTTCGTCGAGACGGATGCAGACGTCGTCAGCCGAGTCCACGTCGATCACGGTGTTGGTAAGCCCCAGAGCCGGTCCGCCGCGTGCACGCACAGCCTGCGACGAGGCCGACGAACGCTGCACGAAGGTGAAGTTGTTGAACTGCGCACGGCTCTGCGGAAGCGCGCTTGCGGGCGTGCCGTCGCCGAGATCGTCGGGCGAATCGAATTCGACAAGGCTGTCGCCGGTGTTGGTGCGCTGAACGGCAATGCCGGTTTCAAGGTTGGCCTGAACGCCGCTGTCGAGGTCGAAGGAGTCGTCCGAAGCGCCGATTGCCGCAACCTTGGAGATGTTCACCGAGCCGCCGAAGAACTCCATGCCGTCGTCCGAGCTGTTGAACGAGCGCAGGTGGTTGATCGTGGTGCCCGAACCAATCCCGCCGGTGGTCAGCGACTGCAGCTCGTTGGCCTGCTGCAGCTCGAAGCCCGAGAAGCGGATCTGGTTGTAGGTGAACGAACCCGAGCTGTCGGCCGAATTGGTGCCGCCGAAAGGCGTGGCGACCACGGTGCCTTCGAGCTGCTGTTCGCACTGCGGGTTGGCGTTGGGCGTTGCAGCGGTGTTGAACACCTGCGTCGAGCAGTCGGAGACCGGCGCACGGCCGAGTAGCACGACGCCGCCCCATTGTGCATCGCTCGAATCGCTCGACAGACCGAGGATGTTGTCGCGGCTGGTCCAGATGATCGGCATTGTTTCGGTGCCGTTGGCTTCGATCGTGTTGCCGCGGTTGACGACGAAGAACGATTCAGCCTGTGCGAAGAAGATCGCGCCCGGTGCAACCGTGAGCGTCACGTCGGTGCCGGTGCTCGAGAAGCCCTGATCGGTGCCGACATTCACGCGGCCCGAGATTTGGTAGAGCAGGCCGTTCACAAACGGCAGCGAGTCATCGACGTTGAAAGTCGTCGGCAGGGTGCAGACGCGGTAGGTGCCAGTCGGGCCGCTGAGGGTGCCGGCATCGGTAAGGCCGCCGCTCGACGCGATGGTCGGGCAACCCGAAGCCGGAGTCACCTGCGCCTGCGTCGGCGTAGCGGTCGGCGTCGGCGTGGGCGTCGGCGTCGGGTTGTTGATGATGATGTCGCCGCTGGTGCCGGGCGAGACGATTTCGTCCGCGCCGCAGCCAGCAAGAGCAAGTACGCTGGCGCCAAGGACGAGGGTGCGTTGGATATTTTTCACAGCGAGCGGTCCCCTAAGAATACCGAGAATCGAAGAATCGATGGATGCGATTTGGTTCGCGAGGGCCGCGCTAAGACTTGCACGTGACAGATTTTTGGCTGGCGGGCGGTTTATGAGACAGCTCTGTCATATGACCGAAGAAAGACAAATATGACCGCGTCGGAAAGCGCCGATGTAACATAATTGAAATATTCAATGTCAGACAAGCATCTGAACATCCACGGTAAATGCCTCAAAATTGCCAATTTGTGACAATGTTGCAGATTTGTTGCATTACGATGAAGCCTGTTCGATGATGCTCTTACAGAGAAGGAGAACATCGCAATGATCCTGTCGAAGATTACGCCGGTTGCATGCGCGACGCTGATTGCAGTCGCTGCTGCTCCGCTGGCCGCCCAGAGCGCGCAGAGCACTACGCCGACCGATGCTGGCCTCGCGGTCGATACGCTCACCGATGGACGAACAATGCAGGCCATCGCGCAACTTCAATCCGAACTGGATCTGCATCCCGGTGATCCTGCAATTCTGATCAACCTCGGAATCGCCCAGGCACAAAGCGGGCGAGAGCAAGATGCGCGCATGAGCTTTGAAGCGGCAATGCGTTCGCGCGATGTGATCGAGCTTGAGACGGCCAACGGCACGAGCACCGATTCCCGTCGTCTTGCGCGTCATGCGCTGGCTATGCTTGATCGCGGCGAGTTCCGTCCCGCACGGCGCAGCGCGGAGCAATTCACCCTACGCGACTGATTTGCGCGACTCGATTGGCGCACGGGGGCAGTTCGGGCTCGCAAAGTTGGCTGCCCCCACACCCGCCGATTGAACCTTATTATATAGCGCCTGCGAAGCGCACTATTGACCGGGGCGGAAGCAACAGTTCGCGCCCGGTCTTTTGTGTGCGTGCCCGATAGCCGCAAAAATTCGGCTTTACTGACGCGTCATTCCTGCGAGGCTGTCACCCTCTTGTCATTTACGATAGACAAGGGGGGAGCTTCTGGAGGACCCGCAGTAATGATTCTCGCCCGCGCGAGTATGTATTGCACGGCCTTGTCGCTGCTTTGCGTGGCGACGGTGGCCCATGCTGACGTCATGGAGCTTGACGCAAACGGCGCCCGCTGGGTTGCCGGCGGCAGCGCTGCGCCTGTCAGCAATACGGCGATGGCCGGAGAATCCGCATCGGTCATCGTCGGAGACACGGCTCTGCCGCTGGTCGACGAGGCAGCCGAAAGCGTCGATGCCTTCCTTACCGAGGACGAACGCGCGGCCTTGAGCGCCATGATCATTCCCGAACGCATCGTTGCCGATACGGTCGCGCACGCTGCCGACGTCCCGCACGAATACAAGGACAAGATTCACGAGCTCGCCCAGCGGTTCGATCTCAGTCCGGCCCTGCTCGAAGCGCTGGTCTGGCAGGAAAGCCGCTGGCGCGCGAGCGCGGTCTCGCATGCAGGGGCGCGCGGGCTTGCGCAGTTGATGCCCGGCACGGCTCGCTATCTCGGGGTCGATCCCGACGACCCGATGCAGAATCTCGAGGGCGGAGCGCGGTATTTGCGCGAGCAGCTCGACCGCTTCGACGGCGATCTCGAAAAGGCGCTTGCGGCCTATAATGCCGGCCCCGGACGCGTCATCCAGGCGGGCGGTATCCCCAATATTCGTGAGACTCGCCAATATGTTGCCGCTATCATGGGGCGGCTTTCCAACCATTCGCGGCCCGACGCGCAATAGGCGCGGGTGACGAGCAAGAATTTCGAACAGGGATTTATGGACCAGTCAATGAAATCGCTTTCCAATCTGACGACCCGCTACTTCGCCATGCTTGGCCTGCTGCTGATACCGCATGCCGCGATGGCCCAGAATACCGGGCAGTCGAATGATCCGATCACCAGCGCGCTTGTATGGATGCAGTCGATCCTGCTCGGCCCGATCGCGACGACGCTTGCGGTGATGGCGGTTGCAGGTGTCGGATTCATGATGCTCACGGGCCGCATGAACTGGCGCTATGGCGCGACCGTGATCATCGGCGTCTTCATTATCTTCGGCGCGCCGCGCCTTGTTGCGACCATTCAGGGGATCTGAGGCAAGGGCATGAGCGATCTCGTCCGTCATCCGGTGCACCGCACGCTGACCCGCCCGCAAATGTTTATGGGCGTGACGATGAATTTCTTCATCATCAACATGATGGTGACGACGATTTCGTTCCTTGTTCTCAACAGCTTCTGGATCATCCCGGTGCCGTTCATCATGCACGGCATCGGCTATTTTGCGAGTCTGCGCGAACCGCGTATCTTTGACCTCTGGATCACCAAGGTTTCGAAGTGCCCGCGCATTCCGAATTACAAGCGCTGGGGCTGCAACAGCTACGCGCCGTGAATGCGAATTTCAGGCCTCTTAAGGAGGGCCACAGATGGTGAAATGGATCGGACCTGCTGCATGGAGCGCCAAGGAGGCGCGCGTCGGCGATCGCCTGCCATATGAGCGGCTGATCGACGAAAGCACCGTGCTGCTGCGCGACGGATCGGTGATGACCGCCATTCAGGTTCCCGGCCTGCTGTTCGAAACCGAGGATTCGGACGCGCTAAACGCGCACGCCGCGACCCGCGAAGTGGTGCTGCGCTCGACGCTGGATGCGCGGTTCGTGCTTTATCATCACGTCATCCGCCGCCGGGTGGAGGTCGAACTCGACGCGGAATTCCCCGATCCGCTTTCGCGGCACATTGATGCGCGCTGGAAAGAGCGGCTTGCGGGCGGTTCGCTGTTCATCAACGATCAGTTCGTCACGCTGATCCGCCGCCCCGCGCGCGGCAAGACCGGCCTGCCTGAACGGATGAGCAAATTCTTCTCGCGTCAGGGCAGGGACGAGATCGAAGCCGATCCCAAGGATTTGCGCAGCCTCAAGGCGGCCGTGACCGGCCTCGTTGCCTCGCTGTCGGCCTATGGTGCGGCCGTGCTGGGCGATTATGCTGCGCCGGGCACCAAGGGCGGCACCAATTCGGAAATGCTGGAGCTGCTTTCTGCGCTCTACAATGGCGAGATGCGCCCGGTGCGTCGTCCGGCTCCCGAAACCGACATCGGCCACATGCTTCCCTATCGCCGCGCGAGTTTCGGGCTTGATGCGATGGAATTGCGCGGGTCGGGCAAGCCTGAATTTTCCGCCATTCTCGGCCTCAAGGACTATCCCGAGGCGACTTCGCCCGGACTGCTCGACGGTCTGCTACGACTGCCGTTCGAAATGGTCGTCACCGAAAGCTACGCGCCCAACGAACGCACCACCGCGCGTGAACGGATCGACCTTGCACTACGCCGCTCGCGCTCGGTCGATGAGGAAGCCGCTGCCGAGCGTGCCGACATGATGGCCGCGCGCGACGAGCTCGGTAACGGCAGCGTCGGCTTCGGCGATCACCACCTGACCGTGCTTGTGCGCGAACGCTCGCTCGATCGGCTCGACGATGCCGCCGCAGCCGCCTCTGCCGCGCTGGCCGATACCGGCGCGATTGCGGTGCGCGAGGATACCAATCTGGAGCCTTCCTTCTGGGGTCAGTTCCCCGGCAATGAGGATTACATCGTCCGCCGCGCGCTGATCTCCTCGGCCAATATGGCGAGCTTCGGCAGCTTCCACGGCTTCGCGCTGGGGCAGGCGAGCGGCAATCACTGGGGCGATGCGGTCACGCTGCTGGAAACCACCAGTGCGACGCCGTTCTTCTTCAATTTCCACCACGGCGACCTCGGCAATTTCTCGGTCATCGGACCGTCGGGTTCGGGCAAGACCGTGGTGATGAACTTCCTTGCCGCGCAGGCGCAAAAGTTCAAACCGCGCACCATCCTGTTCGACAAGGATCGCGGGGCCGAGCTGTTCATTCGCGGCATTGGCGGGCGTTATGACCGGGTCAATCCGGGTGAGCCGACCGGCTTTAATCCGCTGGCTTTGCC
>JAYPMZ010000043.1:12426-15093 GCA_038130205.1 Erythrobacteraceae bacterium
GGCTTTGCCCGACACGCCGAGCAACAAGGCGTTCCTGCGCGATTGGCTGGGCGTGCTGCTGAAGGCCGAGGGGCCGGAGGAATATGCGACGATCAGCGCTGCGGTCGATGCGACCTATGCGAATGACCCGTCGCTGCGGCGTTTGCGGCACTTCAAGGAGCTGCTCGCAGGGGCACGCCGCCCGGAACCGGGCGATCTCGCCGACCGGCTTGGTGCATGGATCGGCAGCGCGAGCGGTGACGGCGGCGAACACGCATGGCTTTTCGATAATGAGCGCGACTTGCTCGATCTCGACCAGCGCGTTCTCGGCTTCGACATGACGCAGCTGCTCGAAAATCCGCGCCTTCGCACGCCGACGATGATGTATCTCTTCCACCGGATCGACGAACGGCTCGATGGAGAACCGACGATGATCCTGATCGACGAGGGCTGGAAGGCGCTCGACGACGAGGTCTTTGCAGCGCGGATCCGCGATTGGCTGAAGACGCTGCGTAAGCGCAACGCTCTGGTCGGATTTGCCACGCAGTCCGCACGCGATGCGCTCGAAAGCCGTATTTCGACCGCATTGGTCGAGCAGACCGCGACCATGGTGTTCATGCCCAACAGCCGCGCACGGCCCGAGGATTATTGCGACGGCTTCGGCCTGACCGATCACGAACTCGCGCTGATCCGCACGCTGCCCGCGCATTCGCGCTGCTTCCTCGTGCGGCAGCCCGATGCCAGCGTCGTCGTGCGGCTCGATCTTTCGGGTGCGCCCGAAGTGCTGACGATCCTCTCGGGCCGTGAAGCCTCGGTGCGCCGCCTCGATTTGCTGCGCGAAGCGGTGGGTGACGAGCCTTCGGCATGGTATCCCGCGCTCACCAATCGCGCCTGGCCCGACGGGACTTCGCACATGGACGAGGACGGCGTGCCCGTCTGGCAGGCTGCCGAATGACGACGAGCTGCGATCTCGTCGCTCAGGATATGGGCACCGGCGTCGCTGCGGCGCTGACCGCAGTCGATTGCATCGCCTCGCAGGTGAGCGAGCAGGCCTATGAACGCATCTTCGGCTCGGGCGGCCAATTCGGTCTCGCACTGACGATTTTGCTCACGCTGTATGTCGCGTTTTTCGGGTTCAGCCTGATGTTGGGACGCTCTAACCTTTCGGTTCGCGCCGTGATCCCGAAGGTGATGACGATCGGCCTCGTGATGACCTTCGCGACGAGCTTCATCGCTTACCAGAGCTTGTTCTATAACGTCTTCGTCGAAGGGCCCAACTGGCTCGCGGCGCTCATCACCGACACCAACGGGGATGCGACCGCGACCTTTGCGACCAAGCTCGATATCGTCTTCGTTGCCGTGCAAGAGGCGAGCGGAGGCCAGACCGACATCAGCATGTTCTCGCCGCCCGGCATGATGTGGCTGGGGGCGATGTTCCTGCTGCTTGGCACGGTCGGGCTACTGGTGACGGCGCGCATCGGGCTGGCGCTGCTGCTGGCTGTCGGGCCGATCTTTGTCGTGCTTGCACTTTTCAACGGCACGCGCGGACTGTTCGTGGGCTGGCTCAAGGGACTGGTCCTGCTTGCGCTTGCGCCGTTGTTTGCAGTGGTCGGCGGATCGATCATGCTTGAAATGGCCGTTCCCATCCTCTCGGCGCTGATCGCGGTGCCGGGACAGATCGACCAGCAGGCGGCGATGGCGTTCTTCGTCGTCGGCTTCGTGCACGTCTGCCTGATGCTGATGGTGCTCAAGGTGGCCTCGAGCATGGTTGCGGGATGGACCGTCTTCGGCCTCGCTTCGCCGGACAAGGCCGATACCCGCAGCGACGATCCTGTTCGCGCTCCGGTGCAGAACGCGCCGGTCGCCGCACCGCAAACCGCGCCGAGACAGCTGCCGGTCGCGCCTGCCGCTTCGAACCCGCGCCGGATCGACGTTGCGGGCCCTGCGGTCATGGCTGCGAACGACACCGGGCCTTCGGGCTCGACCACAATCCGCGAGACCAAGGTTTTCGCGACGACATCTGCCAGCGGACAGCCGGCCTCGACCGGGGTCGCCACCTCGCGTACGCGCGGCATCGGCAATCGCTTCCGCACGGCCAAAACGGAGAAGTTCTGATGACCCGTGCCGACCAGCTTCGGCTCCCCTTCATGGCGCTTGCGCTCACGCTCAGCGCGGTTCCTGCCGTCGCTCAGGAGCGCGAGACCGCAGGCGATCCCCGGCTTGTCACGCTCGTGTTCGATGAGGCGCAGGTTTACACCATCAAGGGTAAGGTCCGCGTCCAGACCACGATCAAGTTTGCGCCCGACGAGACGATCCAAAACGTCGCAATCGGCGATAGCGCCGCATGGCAGGTCCAGCCCAACCAGGCGCAGACGATCCTGTTCGTGAAGCCGCTCGAAACGGCGGCGACCACCAATATGACCGTCGTCACCAGCCGCCGGACCTATCTTTTCGATCTCGTCGCCAGTCCGCGCAACGCGCCACTCTATGTCCTGCAATTCCGGTATCCGGAAGTCGAAAAGGCAGAGGCGGAGGCCGCGCTTGCAGCGGCGGAAGCGGCTGAACGCGAGGCGGCCAACCCGGTCGAAATCGCAGCGGCCACGGACCCTTACGCGGTATCTGATCCCGCAACACTCAACTTCGAGTGGGCAGCCGCGCTGGCCTCGCCGGCCGACGAGGCCGCCGGTC
>JAYPMZ010000043.1:15103-19473 GCA_038130205.1 Erythrobacteraceae bacterium
AGTGGGCAGCCGAGGGCGACGCCGAACTGCTGCCTGCGCGCATTTACGACAATGGCGAGGCGGTGTTTCTAACCTGGCCTGCCGGAACGCCGATCCCGGCAATCCTGATTACCAATGCCGACGGTGATGAGGGTCCGGTCAATTTCACTCCGCGCGGCGAAACCGTCGTGCTCGACACCGTCCCGCGCGAGATCATCCTGCGCTCGGGGCGCGATTCTGCTACACTTACCAACAACGGCCCGATGCCGACGCGTCAGGTCAGCGCTGCGAAAAATCTCGCGCGCGGTTCATGAGGGAGATGAAGTAATGCGTCTTGCCATGCGTCTTCCGCCCAAAAAGGGCGACAACTCCGGCTCCGAAAGCGGCGATCCGCGCGAAGGCGAATCTGCCGAGATCATCGATCTTGCCAGCCGCAATGGCTATTCCGCTGTCGCGGAGCGCAAAACCAAGACCGAAGGGCTGGGGCTCGCCGCTGGCGTGGCGATTGTCGGGCTGCTTGGTGCGACGACCTTTTGGGCGATGAATGCAGCCCAGGTGCCCGAAGCGGAAACGACGGGCGGCCAGCAAGTCGCGCCTCCGTCGGCAGCCGCTGTGCCTGCACCGAACCCGGCGGTTTCTCCCGCTCCAGTTGCACCTGTAGTTGCGCGCCCCGATCCGGCGCCTGCTCCCATTCTGTCCAACGCTCCGGGCGCAGGTATCGGTCCGGCGGCCAATCCCTACGCTAGCCCGCAGCTGATTTTCGACGCCAGCGGCGCCGCGCAAACGGCGCGCGCGACCGAGGCGGCTCCCGGCGCTGTTGCTGCTACTGCAAATACGGGCAATAGCGGCGCAATCGGGTCGGCAGGCGATTTCGCCAGCCGCGTCGGTGGAGTGGGCGGTGTGGCTGCCCAAGCCCGCCCGATGGTCAACCCAGGCACTACGGTAACCGAGGGAACGATGATCCCCGCCGTGCTCGAAACCGCTATCAACACCGATGTTCCCGGCTATGTCCGCGCCGTCGTCAGTCAGGATGTGCGCAGCTTCGACGGCAAAAACGTGCTGATCCCGCGTTCCTCGCGCTTGATCGGCCAATACCAGTCGGGCGTGCAGCAGGGCCAGAAACGCGCATACGTGATCTGGACCCGCCTGATCCGTCCCGACGGCGCATCGGTCAACATCGCCTCTCCCGCTGTCGCGTTCGACGGCACGACCGGGCTTGAAGGCGACGTCAACAGCCACTTCTTCCGCCGCTTCGGTTCGGCCATGTTGCTGTCGGTTGTCGGCGGGCTTGGTGCGATTGCTTCGGGTGGGACTTCGGTCGTGCTTGGCGGGGCAGGGCAGAGCGCGGCGAGCGTCGCAGCGCAGGCCGATAGCCAGATCGGCCCGACGATCCGTGTGCGCATGGGTGAGCCGATCCGCGTCTTTACCGCGCGCGATCTCGATTTCAGCCAGGTCAGCAACTGAGCGCCAAGCGCCAGCCGTTCCATGACCGCCGATATCCATCCTCTCCCGTCAGGCCCGGACAATGGCTCTGCCGCAACCTCCTCCGAGGAGGGGCCAGGCGTGGCGCCCATCGGCGGCGAACGCAGCGCCTATCTCGACGCTTATCTCGCCCCGTTCAAGCGCTGGCTCGACCGTGACACGGTGACCGAAATCATGGTCAACGAACCGGGCGAAGTCTGGGTCGAGGATGCGAGCGATCCGGGCATCAAGAAAATCATCACGCCCGAGATCGACGACCGACTGGTTCAGCGCCTTGCCGAACAGGTCGCGCGTGTCAGCCATCAGGGCATCAACCGCGAGCACCCGCTGCTCGGGGCGACATTGCCCGACGGGGCGCGTATCCAGTTCTGCGGCCCGCCTGCCAGCCGCAAGCACTGGGTGATGGCTATTCGGCGCCATCGTCGTCTCGATCTGCCGCTCGATGCCTATGACACCGGCCCGCTTGCTGGCGAGCAGCATGTCGATATGCCCGATCCGCAGTTCCAGCCGGTCGATTATCTGCGCGAGGCGATCCGTAATCGCCGCACGATCCTGATTTCAGGCGGGACCAGCACGGGCAAGACGACCTTCCTCAACGCCATGCTCGGTGAAATACCGCGCGAAGAGCGGGTGGTGCTGGTCGAAGATACGCCTGAACTGAAATTTCCCGGCGAAAACTCGGTGGGACTGGTCGCGGTCAAAGGCGAACTGGGCGAGGCCAAGGTTACGCCCAACGAACTGCTTCAGGCGGCGCTGCGTCTGCGTCCGGACCGCATTGTGCTGGGTGAATTGCGCGGGGCGGAGAGCGTTTCTTTCCTGCGCGCGATCAACACGGGCCATCCGGGCAGTTTTTCGACGATCCACGCCAATTCGCTTCGCGGTGCGCTGGAGCAGTTGTCGCTGATGGTCATGCAAACCGGCATCGGTCTCACGCGCAGCGATACGATTTCTTATGCTGCGAGTGTTATCGACGTGATCGTGCAACTTGGCCGCGACGCCAATGGCAAGCGCGGTATCACCGCCATCGCGGACAGCCGCTCACTGGTCTAAAACACGATAAAGGGGCTTTTCTGCCAAACTCATGAGCAGCCAGCCGATCATCGAAGAGCAACCCGTTTCGGCGGCGTCCCCTCCTTCTGTCCCGCCTGCAACCGTCGCGCCGGGAGGACAGGCCTATTTCAACCGCGAACTCTCGTGGCTGGCCTTTAACGAGCGCGTTCTGGCCGAGGCTTGCAACGCGCGTTACCCGCTGCTTGAGCGGCTACGGTTCTTGTCGATTTCGGGCAGCAATCTCGACGAATTCATGATGATCCGTGTCGCAGGCCTCGTCGGGCAGGCGCAGCGCGGGATCGAAAAGCAGGGCATCGACGGGCGCACGCCCACACAGCAGCTTTCGGCGATCCGGCAGAAGCTGGCAGAACTTTCGGCCCGCCAACAGGACATCTGGCGCGACCTCCGCCTGAAACTGGCGGAAGCCGACCTTCACATCGCTGACGAACAGCGGATTAAGCCAGCGGCACACAAGTGGCTCAAGAATTACTTCGTCGAGGAAATCCTGCCGGTCATCACTCCGCAGGCGCTCGATCCGGCACACCCGTTTCCCTTCGTTCATAACGAAGGGCTTGGGCTGTTGTTCACGCTGACGCGCGATGCGGACAAGGAACAGATCATGGAAATGATCCTGATCCCCACTGCCCTGCCGCGCTTCGTGCGCGTACCGGCCGATATCGCAGAGCAGGGCGCTGAGGGAGGCGGAGCGATCTATATCTCGATCGCCAGCCTGATCCAGCGCTATGCCAAGAAGCTCTTCCCCGGTTTCACCATCAAGGGCGACGGCTTGTTCCGCGTCCTGCGCGACAGCGATATCGAGATCGAGGAAGAGGCCGAAGACCTCGTGCGCACGTTCCGCAGCGCGATCCAGCGTCGCCGTAGGGGACAAGTGATCCAGTTGGAACTGGAGGAGGATTTCGATCCGCAAGGCGAGGCAATCCTTCTCGAACAGCTTGATGTGAACGAGGCTGCGGTCATCAAGACCGACGGCATGATCGGGATCGACGGGCTTGCCGAAGTGGTTGACGAGGATCGCCCGGACCTGAAATTCGATGCCTATTCGCCGCGCTATCCGGAGCGCATCCGCGAACATGACGGCGACGCCTTCTCTGCCATTCGCGAGAAAGATATCGTCATCCACCACCCTTACGAAAGCTTCGAAGTGGTTGTCGATTTCATCCGTCAGGCTGCCGCCGATCCGGATGTGGTGGCAATCAAGCAGACGCTTTACCGCGCCGGTGCGCAATCAGCGGTGATCAACGCGCTGATTGAAGCGGCCGAAAACGGCAAGTCCGTCACCGCTGTGGTCGAGCTCAAAGCCCGCTTCGACGAGGAACAGAACCTCAAATGGGGCACCAAGCTGGAGCGCGCCGGGGTGCAGGTGATCTACGGTTTCACCGACTGGAAGACGCATGCGAAGGTCGCCATGGTGGTGCGGCGTGAGGAAAAGGGGTTTCGCACCTACTGCCATTTCGGGACAGGGAATTATCACCCGGTCACCGCGAAGATTTACACCGACATGAGCTTTTTTACCGCCAACCCAAAGCTGGGGCGCGATGCGGCGAAGATGATGAATTTCGTCACCGGCTATGTCGAACCGCACGAACTCGAAATGCTCTCGATCGCGCCGCTCGATCTGCGCGAGGAGATTTACCGGCGGATCGATGCCGAGATTGCCAATGCGAAAAAGGGCAAGCCTGCCGCGATCTGGATGAAGTGCAACCAGATCACCGATCAGGAAATGATCGACAGGCTCTACGCTGCGAGCAGCGCGGGCGTGCAGGTCGAACTGGTGGTGCGCGGCATTTGCTGTTTGCGTCCGGGGGTTGATGGCCTTTCCGAAAACATTCGCGTGAAGT
>JAYPMZ010000044.1:0-8614 GCA_038130205.1 Erythrobacteraceae bacterium
GCCTTTGCGGGCATTCCGAGCTTTTGCAGCGCAGGCTTTGCGCCTTTGCGGACCCAGAACAGGAACAGCATTGTCGGCAAGCCGATGGCGACCGTTACGAGGTTGATCTCGCCAATGCCGCTTGCAAGATTGCCGAGCATTTCGGGCCAGTTGTCTCCGCCGCCCGCGACGCCGAGAATGTGCTTCACCTGACTTGTCGCGATCAGCACGCCCGATGCGGTGATGAAGCCGCTGATGACGGGGTGCGAGAGCAGATTGGCGAGAAAACCTGCCCGCAGCAGACCCAGCACCGCGAGCATGATCCCCGAGAGAAACGCGAGCGTCACCGCCGCTTCGAGATATTCCGCCGTGCCTTGCGCCGCCACGGCGCCCGCCGCGCTTGCGGTCATCAGCGAGACTACCGCGACCGGTCCGACCGCGAGCGTGCGGCTGGTCCCGAAGATCGCATAAAGCACCAGCGGCAGGATCGAGGCGTATAGCCCTACCACCGGCGGTAACCCCGCGAGCAGCGCGTAGGCAAGGCTCTGCGGGATCAGCATGATGGTGACGATCACCGCCGCCATCAAATCGCTCGACAGCACATCGCGGTTGTAAGTGCGTCCCCATTCGAGGATCGGGAAGTAGCGTTGCAGCATGGCGTTCAGTTCAGCCCTATTGTGCGATCAGGCCGCCGGGTCCGGCGAGCCATTCGCGGCCCTTGAGCATGCCGTTCCAGTAGATCCACGGCAGCGCATCGGCCTTGAGCATCCACGAAAGACGCGCGGGCTTGGTTCCGTCGATCAGCCATTCGGGGAAGCTCGGCATGAGCTTGCCGCCGTAGCCGAACTCGGCGAGCACGATCTTGCCGCGCTCGACCGTCAGCGGGCATGAGCCATAGCCGTCATAGCCCGCTTTCGGACCCTTGCCCGCGAGCTGCTGGAGCACGTTGACCGCGACCACGGGGGCCTGCTTGCGCGCCGCCGCAGCGGTTTTGGCATTGGGGGTCGAGCCGCCATCGCCAAGCCCGAAGACATTGGGATAGCGCACATGCTGGAGCGTGTGCTGGTCGAGATCTGTAAAGCCGCTTTCGGCGGCGAGCGGGCTGTCTGCGAGGAATTGCGGCGCGACCTGCGGGGGGACGACATGAATCATGTCGAAGGCGCGGGTTACTTCGCCATCCTCGGTCGCAAACACCGCCTCGCGGCCAGGACCGTCGACAGCCTTCAGCGTGCTGCCGAGTTTGAGATGGATGCCGTATTTCTCGATATAGCTCATCAGAGCAGGAACGTAGTCGGCCACGCCGAACAGTACTCCGCCGGCATTGTGGAACTCGATCTCGATTTCGTCGATGATGCCGTTGCGCGTCCAGTAGTCGGACGAAAGATACATCGCCTTCTGCGGTGCGCCTGCGCATTTGATCGGCATCGGCGGCTGGGTGAAGAGCGCGCGCGAATCCGGTTTCATGCGCTGCACCAGTTGCCAGGTGTACGGCGCCAGATCGTAGCGATAGTTGGAGGTGACACCATTCTTGCCGAGGGTCGCTTCAAGCCCGTCGACCTTTTCCCATGCCAGCCGGATGCCCGGTGCGACCACGAGGGCTTCGTAGCGGACGGTTGAACCATCCTCGAGCGTGACTTCATTGTTGTCGGGATCGAACGCCATGGCTGCGGTTTTGAGCCAGGTAACGCCGCTGGGCATCACGCGGCTCATACTGCGCACGGTGTCTTCGGGCTCGAAAATGCCGCCGCCGACCATGGTCCAGCCGGGCTGGTAGGCGTGCGTATCCGAAGGTTCGATCACCGCAATGTCGAGCTTGGGCTTGCGCTTCAGCAGCGACGAAGCGGTGGCAATACCGCCAGCGCCGCCGCCGACGATCACGACAGTGTGTGAATGGTTGGTGGGCATCCTCGTTCCTTCAGTTCTTTTCTGTCATACGCACCAGCGCCATTCCGGCGAGCATGGCGACGATGAATATTGCGGCAGACACAGGTTCGATCACGAGCGCGGCGATACCGGGACCGGGGCACAGTCCGGCAATGGCCCAGCCGATCCCGAACAGCGCAGCGCCGCCGATCAGCTTGGGGTTGAGGTCCTGCGTCCCGGGCAACGCAAACCTTTCCGCGAACACGGGATGGGCGAGCTGCTTTTGCACGATCCAGGCAATCGCCATGACGATGACTGCGCCGCCCATGACAAAGGCCAGCGTCGGGTCCCAGTCGCCAAACAGGTCGAGGAAGCCGCGCACGCGGGCCGGGTCGGTCATGCCGCCCAGCGCAAGCCCTGCGCCGAAAATGACGCCGGATAGCAGTGGGATAACGATACGGTTCATCATGGCAGCACCTCGATCCCGAGCGCGTTCATCGCGGCAACGGTGGCAAAACCGGTTGCCATGAAAGTGAGCGTTGCAACGATCGAGCGCTGCGAGAGGCGGCTCATGCCGCACACGCCGTGCCCGCTGGTGCAGCCACTGCCGAGCCTCGTCCCGACGCCGACGATCAGCCCTGCAATGGCAAGGTAGAGCGGCGAGGCGAAGTTGGCAGGCAGGCCGCCGGTCGCAAAAGCAATCGCCAGCGCACCGAGAGGCAGTCCGATCACGAACAGCCACGCGGAAATGCGCGGCATGCTGCTTTCAGAAAGGCCAACAGCGCGGGCAGTAATGCCCGAGACGCCCGCGATCCGCCCCGCGCCGAGCAACATGATTGCCGCTGCGAGGCCGATCAGGATGCCGCCGGCCAGGCCTTCGAGTGGCATAGCATCTGGGAAACCGGGGAGGGTGAAGCCGCGCATCATACCGCGTTCACCGGAATCTTGATGTAGGAAACCCCGTTATCCTCGGGATCGGGCAGGCGCCCGCCGCGGATATTGACCTGCACCGACGGCATGATGAGTGTCGGCATGTCGAGCGTTGCATCGCGCGTGGTGCGCATCTTGACGAAGTCTTCCTCGCTGGTGCCGTCCTTTACATGGACATTGTCAGCCCGTTGCAGGCCGACGGTGGACTCCCACGCATATTCGTCGCGTCCCGGTGCCTTGTAATCATGGCACAGGAACAGCCGCGTTTCCTCGGGAAGCGAGAGCAGGCGGCGGATCGACTGGAACAGCTGGCGTGCATCGCCACCGGGGAAGTCAGCGCGCGCGGTGCCAAAGTCAGGCATGAAAATGGTATCGCCAACGAAAGCGGCATCGCCAAAGATGAAGGCCATATCGGCAGGCGTGTGGCCGGGGACATGGAGGGCGATCGCCTCGATCGTGCCGAGCTTGAATATCTCGCCATCGCTGAACAGGTGGTCGAATTGCGATCCGTCACGCTCGAAATCGGTGCCGGCGTTGAACAGTTTGCCGAACACTTCCTGCACCCGCACGATTTCCTTGCGCATGAGTCTCGATATGCCACTTCACTTTCAAATTATTCGAAGTAACATATTCAATAACGCGCTCTGCCGAGCCGTAAGAGGTGCGACCCGAGGCAGCTTCGTAGTCGAGCACCGAGTCGATCACCGCAGCTTCGCAGGTAACAGGATCGTGCACGACGTAGGTTACAGTGTAGGTCGCCTCATCGAAAAAGCCCGCAATCGAGGGGCGTAGCGACTTTTCGGCGGCTGCGCGCAGGACCTGCTCGCTTGCTGCCGTGAGGGCGGGGTCTGCCTTGCTCATGACATTCTCCTAATTAATTACATAAATCGTGTATATGTATTGCCATATCGAGAGTCAAGTGCTAGTGACCTCGATTATGGAAATGAACGCAACCGCTCCCGCACCGCTCCGGATCGGCGATATCGCACCCGATTTCGAGGCGCGCAGCACCATCGGCCCTGTCCGCCTGTCCGATTATCGCGGGCGGTGGCTGGTGCTGTTTTCGCACCCGGCAGACTTCACTCCGGTGTGCACCACCGAATTCATCGCGCTCGCCAAACGGGCGGGCGAATTCGAGGCGGAAGGTTGCGCGTTGATGGCGCTTTCGGTCGACAGCCTTTTTGCACATTTCGCATGGCTGCGGGTCATTCGTGACCGTTTCGATATCGAAGTGCGCTTTCCCATTGTCGAAGATCCCACGCTGGTGATCGGCCGCGCCTTCGGCATGGTTGCTCCCGAGGACAACGACAGCGCAGCGGTGCGCACAACCTACTTCATCGACCCCGACGGCGTGATCCGTGCGACCACCTGCTATCCGTCCAATGTCGGCCGCTCTACCGAAGAGATGCTGCGTCTGCTCAAGGCGCTGCAGGCCAGCGATGCCGAAGGCGGTCTGGCGCCTGCCAATTGGGAACCGGGCGAGAAACTGCTGCGCGCTCCGACGCAGGATCTCGACGAGGTCTATGGTGCCGCTGACGAGGTTTCGTGGTTCCTGCGCAGCGATACGAAGGGAGGCAAGTGATGGCCGAAGTGCCCACTCCCGAAGTACAGGTCGAGGCGTTGAAGGCGCTCGCCCACCCGCTGCGGCTGCGCATCTTGCAGGCGTTGAGCGGAGCTGAACTCAACGTCGGCGAGATCGACGAAGTGGCAGAGATCGGCCAGCCTGCGCTCTCGCAACAATTGAGCGTGCTGCGCAAGGCAGGTCTGGTCGAGACGCGCAAGGATGCAAAGCTCGTTTATTACAAGCTCGCCGAGGACGAATTGCGCATCGTCGCCGAGGCAATCGAAGCGCTGGTCGGCGGCAAGCAGATAGCGCGTCCGGTGCTGCGCACGCCGTCTCCGGGTGCAGCGAATTTCGCTCGTCTCTCCTGACCGGCTAGTTTGCCTGACAAGTATCTCGCATGCCCAGATATCCGCAAATCTCCTAGCTTGATTGCCAAGACATCGCGCGCAAATTTGGCGCGGATGTCAGCCCAGATATTACCTTCGATGCGCGCCTTGCAGGCGGCGCTGGATCGGTTCGACCGTCAGGCCGCGACCCGCATGGGGCTGGGTCGCAACGATGCGACCGCGCTGCGTTTGCTGGTCGACCAAGGCCCGGCAACCCCTGCGGCGATCATGGCCGAACTGGCGATCACCAGCGGCAGCGTCACCGCGCTGATCGACCGGCTCGAACGCGCAGGTCTCGCCCAACGCCGACCGCACGAAAGTGACCGGCGATCTCTGGTGGTCGAAGCGAACGACGCGGGGCGCAGCGCCTGTGAAAAGGCATTTGCACCGCTTGGCGATCTGACCGGAAAGCTTGCTGCGCGCATGGATGACGGTCGCAGCCAAGCGGTGACGCGGCAACTGGACAATCTCTCCCGCCTCGTGAACTGGGCGAGCGGTTCCGCGTCCTAAATCAGATTGGCCGCCGTCTCGTCGCGGTGCTTCTTCAGATAGCGCATGAACGGCGTGCCGCCGGTGCCGACGTCAGTGTCGTTGCCCGCAGACTTCTTGCCCTGCTTGTTGATGTAGCTTGCCGCATATTCGAGGTGGCGTGTGCGGAAATCGGCGACCGCCTGGATATTGGCGTTGTAGGCGGTGGTCAGGCCCGCCGAGCCGACGCTCTGCGCAAAACCGCGCAAGCTGCTTGCACGGCGCACGTCATCGACAAAGCCGCGATGGCCCACCGGGCGGTATTCGTGCAGCTGGTCAAGATATTCGCGCAAGGGGTCTGCCGCATGGCCGACGCCCATGATCGCATCCATGCTTGGGACAATCGACGATTGCGAGCCTGTCTGCCCGCGGAATGCCTGCCCTGCCGTGCCATAGCGCTCGACGCCTTCGTAGATAACGCCGTCGGGGAGGGCGGGATTGTCCCTCCAGCCGTGGATATAGGGGCGCACGCGCTCGAAATAGATATAGGGATCGCACTTCTCGGGCATGCGGTCGAACAGCGCATTGATCTGGCTCCATGTGCCCGCCATCGCCTCAAGCTCGGCGCGGACGGCCTCAGGATTGTCCCGAGCCACGCCGTGCAGCACATCGCCATAGCGCGCCAGCACCTGTCCTGCGCAAGCCTCGATCGCGACGTGGACCAGCACGAACCACGCCTCGTCCTGACCGCCGAGGAAGTTCTGGATCATCCGGATATTGTCGAGCGCGAGCGGACGCGCCGGATCGATCAGCGTCCAGTTATCGAGCACATAGGTCGAATAGGTCAGCAGCGGCTGCTGGCCGAGCGCATCGGCAATCGCGACCATTGGCACTGCGAGGCAGGCGGGGAGGCGGTTGTCCACCTCGGCCGCTCCCCAGACATAGGCCTGTACCATGAAGGAGTAGTGCACCGCTGCCATCCGCAGCTCGGCATTGGTTAGGGTCGCAACGTCCGAAAGACCTTCGGGCGCAGGCAGGTTCGTCTTGAGGAAAGCGCGGATTCTTCCCGAGGGCAGAACGTCGGGCATTTGCATCGCGACCTTCGCCGCATCGCCCCATGCATCCGGCAGGCACACGGCTCCGGCGTCATGGCGGCAAAGATAGCCGCGTTCGGGCGACATGTCGTAATCAGCGAGCGGCTTGAGCGTCGTGGCGGCGGATTGCTGGGCGAGAGTGGCCATGAAAGTCGATTCCCTGTGAGGATGTGGTTGCGACTGCAACTATATCGCGTTCAGGGTCGAATATCCTTGCGAACTGCGTTGCCGACAGCGATTGCATGCAATATCATGCGGTCATGGATCGTATAGGCAGCAGAATATTGCATGAGCTTGAGCGGGACGGGCGGATCAGCAATGCCGCGCTCGCCAGCGCGGTCGGATTGTCGCCCTCGGCATGTCTGCGGCGCGTGCAGGAACTCGAACGCTCGGGCCTGATCAAAGGCTATCGCGCGGTGCTCGACCGGTCGCGGCTGGGCGGGGCGATCACGATCTTCGTCATGGTCGGCCTCAACGCGCATTTGTCGAAAGATGCGCGCAGTTTCGAAGCTGCGATGGCGCAGGCCAACGAAGTGCGCGAGTGCCACAACATCACCGGCTCGGTCGAATATTTGCTGCGGGTCGAGGTCGCCGATCTGGAGGCCTACAAGACCTTCCACGCAGATACGCTCGGTGTGCTGCCACAAGTGGCCAGCATCACCTCGCATATCTCGCTTGGGTCGTCGAAAGACCTGCGCGGTTAGGCGCTGGCCCCCGTCACCATGTCCCGTTGAAGCGTGCGCCCGGCGAGCAGGTAGTGCAGAGCCGCCCAACCATAGCCGCAGATGAAGATCACGATCGACCATTGCAGCCCCTTGGCATCGCTGGTCGCGCAAGCTTCAAGATTGGCAAGCTCCGCGCCCTGGAGCGCTGCTCTGGCCTCGGGTGCGAGCGAGAGCAGCGGCTGGCACGCCGATAGCGCCAGCGTCGGGTCGATCCCTTCTAGAAAGCTCGTCTTGAGCGCGGTCGAAAGGATGCCGATCAGCAGCGGACCAAGCCCGTATCCAAGCAAGTTCACCACAAACAAAGTGATCGCCACTGCGGTCGCCCGCATCCGGCTGTCCACCACGCCGCCCGACACCGCATACATCGGTCCGAGGTAGAAATAATGGATCATCGCCGCGATCATCATGGGCGGGATCGCCAGCCAAAGATTGTCGAGCAGGAAGCCCAATGCATAGAGCGGGACCGAGAGGCCCATGCCGATTGCAGGCAGCCACGAAAGGGCATTGGGGTATTTCTCGCGCATGCGGTCAGAGAGCCAGCCAGAAGCGAAGACGCCAATCGCTGCCATCACGCCGAGCACGATGCCGTAAAGCAGTGAGGCATCGGCAATCGAAAGCCCGTGCGTGCGGATCAGGAAGCTCGTGGTGAACTGCCCAACGCCATAACCGACGAAGGAAGCGACCGTCGCACCGATCACCACGTGCACATAGGCGGGTTTCTTTGCGAGCACGCCGAGCGCCTCGCCGAAGCTCGCGCGTTCGAGCCCTTGCAGAGAGGCCGGGTCGGTGTAGCCGCGCGGCGGCTCCTTGACCGTGCGCCACACCAGCAGCGACATCAGCAGCCCCGGTACGCCGACCACGACAAAGGCGATGCGCCAGCCCTCGACATTGGCCCAGTCGATGCTGCCGAACAGTCCGCCCATGCCGATCGAATTGATCCACGCGCCAAACGCCGCGCCATCGATCCCCGCCAGTTGCCCGCCGAAGATCGCCGCAAACATACCGCCCAAGGGCACACCGAGCGCATAGATCGACACCGCCGTCGCACGGCGCGAGGGTGCAAAATAATCCGCGATCAGCGATTGCGCAGGCGGCGTGCAGCCCGCCTCGCCAATGCTCACCCCGATGCGGAACAGGAACAGCATCATGAACGACGCCGCGAAACCGCAGAGAACGGTGAAAAGGCTCCACACCGCCACCGCGAGTGCAATGATAACGGTCCGGTTGAACCTTTCCGCACTGCGCGCAATTGGTATGCCGAGAAAGGTGTAGAGCACCGCGAAGGCCGGACCGCCGAGCAGCCCCATCTGCCAGTCCTCAAGCCCGAAGCTGAGCTTGATCGGTTCGGTCAGAATGTTGACGATGGTGCGGTCGATGAAGTTGAAAATATAGACCAGCAACAACGCGCCGAGGACATAACCGCGATAGCCGGGAGTGCCGAAACCGCTGTTTTCAGGACCGGTGGCAGGCGCACCTGCGGCCACGCCGGCCGCGCTCGATTGACTCATGAATACCTCTCCTCGCCGCGTTGCCATCCCGTGCCGTAGGGCCCGGTCTCCCTTCATGGTGGCGGCGTTTCTCTCTCAACGCAGCACCATCTAGGCA
>JAYPMZ010000044.1:8624-19274 GCA_038130205.1 Erythrobacteraceae bacterium
GGTTCGAAAAACAAAGGCCCCGCCGCGCGAGCTGCGCGCCGGGGCCGTTTCTATTCAACACGGGACTGTTGCTTAGCGCGGATAGGTCCATGCAGTGCCGCGTGCGAGGTTTTCGCTGGCGAAAGCAAAGTTGAGCTTACCGTCTACGACTGCGTCGAGATACGACGGGCGCGCGTTCTGATGGTCGAGGTAATAGGCGTGTTCCCACACGTCGATTGTGAGCAGCGGGTTGAAGCCGCTGTCTGCCAGCGTGTCGCCATCGTGGGTTTCTTCGATCGAGAGCTTGCCGTCCTTTTCGGCGAGCCACACCCAACCGCTGGCAAAGTGGCCTGCGCCGCGTGCCTTGAGCTGGCTCTTGAGCTCATCCATCGAACCGAAGGCTTCGTCGATCTTGGCCGCGAGGTCGGCCGATGCTTCGGTTTCCGTGCCCGACATCGAATGCCAGTAGAACGCGTGGTTCCACGACTGTGCGGCGTTGTTGAAGAGGCCCTGGTTCGAACCGCGGGCTGCGGCAATCACGTCTTCGAGCGCGGCATCGTCATGTGCCGTGCCTTCGATCGCGTCGTTCATCTTGGTCACGTAGGCATTGTGGTGCTTGCCGTGGTGGAACGACAGCGTCTTCGCGGAAATCGCGGGTTCGAGAGCGGTGTCGTCATACGGGAGGTCGATGAGCTTGAAAGCCATGTGCTTGTCCTTCTCTTGGTTCGCTTAAAATTGGTCGGCAAATGCTATGTGGTGATCGGATAGGGTTTAGCCAGCACTTTTGAAAGAGTGTCAGGCAGATAGCCGGTTTATGTGACGTCATGACGTTGCGCGGCTTGTCCGATGTTTGCATTTTTGACATAGAACAACGATTGGACAAGCGAGGGCACATTCGCTTGCGTAGGGGAGGTTTGGCCGCTTGTTCGGGTTCAGCATCGCGCGTGTCAAAGGTACTAGCCTGGCACCTCAATTGCCACATGGCAGCATCGTGTTGTTCCGCCGTCGCAAGGGCGTGGCGCGCGGCGATATCGTGCTGGTCGATCATCCCGAACTGGGCCGGATCGTGCGCAAGATCAGCACGGTCGGCCGGCGCGGCAATGTCTATCTTGCCGGTATGGTACGTGACGACAACAGCGAGGAATCCAGCAGCAGGGTCGCGCGCGAGCGGGTGCGCGGCGTGAAGATCAGCAAGCTGTTCTAGCGCAGTTCTGAATCGCGCTTAAGCTGCGCATTCTCCACCCATGTCGCATGCACGCCGCTTGAAATCTTGTGCGGCAGGGCGGCGCGGCAGATCGGGCCTGCGGCGATATCGGCAGCGTCAAGGATCGCCAGTTCGGATGTGCCGCGATTCTCGTCGATCAGGAAAGTAACGAGGTAAGCGTCATCCTCTGCTATCGCCTCGCTGATCGAGGCGGTTTTTCCGCCTATCGCTTCGCTGCTTGAGGCGGTTTTTCCGCCTATCGCTTTGCTACATGAGGCGGGCTTGCGCGGGACAATCGGGCTTTCGCTGGCATAGACGCCTTCGGGCAGACGATAGACCTGCTCCTCGCCTGTTTCGGTATCGTGGCGCACATAGCCGTTGAACAGGAACCAGCCGGGCTTGGTCGTTGTGGACCAGATATAGCGGCTTTTGCGCATGGCGTAGGCGGGGTTGATCATCCCGAATTCGACGATGCGGTCCGACAGGCGTTCCTCTGTGCATTCGCCCGTCGCGAGGTTGAAGCGCCAGCGGTGCAGGCGGCTCTGGAACGAATGTTCGTCCACATAGGCCATCATGTGACTGTACTGGCCCGCCTCCTCGATCGGGTCGGGCATGGGCTTGTCCTGATAATAGCCTTCGAGCACCACCTCGTCGGAACCGTCCTCGTTCTTGGCTTCATAGGCGTTGGTCCAGTGAAGGACGTAGGTCGGCGAGGCCTCGAACCAGCGGATATCCTCCGGCTGGCCGCGGCGCGGGATGAGCGCGAAGCGCGTCGGTACGCCTTCGTGAATGCGCGCCGCGTAAATGTCGCGCTTCAGCAGTTCCTCGTCCCAGAACAGCGGCATGTCGTTTAGGATCGACCAGTTGGGCGTGATCGCCATATCATGCGGCAGGCGCGGGCCGGGCAGGGGAATGGGCACGTAATGCACGAGCGCTCCTGTGCGATCGACCACGCCGTAATGCATGTAGGGCGCGTGCTTGGAATAGTTGAAGAACATCAGCTCGCCGGTCGCCTCGTCCACCTTGGGGTGCGCGGATACCCCGTCGAGCGGGCCCCACGGCGCCTTGCCCAGATTGGCGAGCGTCACCGGATCCAGCATCCACGCCTCGCCGCATTGGTAGAGCGTTGCATAGGCCACGCCCGCATGCACGACGATGTCGGTCGAGCCTGTGTCCTTAAGCCCGCCGTGCGCGCCGAAGCCGGGGCGCTTGGAGGTGCCGGCCGGGTCCATCAGGCCGCCCCACAGCGCCTCGCCAGCGATCTGTTCCTCGATGAAGCACTGAGTGCGCACAAAGCGGTTGCGATAGCTAGCCTTGCCGCCCGAGATATTCACCTGATGCACCATCGCATCGCCGTCGAACGGGTGCGCACGGCCCAGCGGCTGGTGCACGGGGTTCTCGGTATTGCGCAGATAGATGCCGTCGATGTCTGCGGGGATTGCGCCTTCGATCACCTCCAACTCGTCCACGTCGACTTCCTCGTGGCACGGGGTCCACGGTCCCGACATATAGGGGTGGTTTGACGGCTCCAGTGTGGTGCGGACCGGCGGATGGCGCATGACCTGCATTGTTCTCTCCCTTGGGCTTTCACCCTTGAGGCGCAGACTAGAGCATAGTGCGCGTCTGACAAACTTGATCTCGATCAATGCAGGCAATGCGGCACCGGCCGACAATGCGATGCATTACGAGGAGACATGCCATGAAATCGATTCTGCTCCACATTGACGGCGACCGCGCGATGGAAGCGCGCTTGCAGGTGGCGATGGACATTGCGCGCGGCTGTGATGCGCATGTTACCTGCCTGCAATCGGTCAGCTACACGGTGTTCGCGCCCGGCGATTTCTACGGCGCGGCGATGGCTGCCGCGATTCCGCAGATCAAGGAGGCAGCCGAGCAATTGCGCGCCGAAATCGAAGCGCGGCTCAAGCACGAGGATGTTTCGTGGGAATGGCGCTTCCTGATCGGACCGGCGGAAAACAATCTGCTCGAACAGTCGGCGCTGCACGATGTGATCATCGTCGGCCCGCACGACATTGGCGAAGAAGGTTCGCGCGGCCCATCGGCGATGGCAGGCGAACTGGCGGTGAAGGCTCCCGCGCCGGTGCTGGTGGTGCCCGAAGACGCCAAGAGCTTCGACGTCGGCTCGCCCGCCATGGTGGCGTGGAACGGCTCGGCGGAAGCTGCGGTGGCCTTGCGGGCGAGCCTGCCGCTGCTGCGTCAGGCGAGCGCGGTCTATCTCGTCACAGTCTCCGAAGAATCGGACAATGACCGCAACGATTTCCCGGCGAGCGAGGCGGGCAAATATCTCAGCCGTCACGGGATCGAGGCCGAGCTGGTCGAAATCCCGCGAGGCAAGGCGAAAATATCCGACAGCCTCTTCCTCGCGGCCGAGATGCGCGAATGCGGGCTTCTGGTCATGGGCGCATACGGCCATTCGCGGCTTGCAGAATTGCTGATGGGCGGGGTGACGCGGCGAATCCTCAGCGACCCGCAAATGCCGATACTGCTGGCGCACTAGCCGCCGCGTTGTCTGGTTCAGGGCAGGCGCCGCCGCGAGACACCCTTTCGCGGCGGCGTTTTTTTGCGCTTTGAGAGCCTGAAATTGAGGGGTTTTCCACGAAGTTTTGACCTCGCTCAAAGTTTTCTCTTGTGTGAATGAGAATCATTCGCAATAGCAACTGCGTCAGCAGGAGGAACATTTTGAACGACACCAATACCACCCGAAACCCGAACAGGGCTTCGGGCCGAACCGCTCTCACAGGAACCTTGCTCGCCGGTGCATTCGGCGCAGCGTTTCTGCCCTCGGCAGCGATGGCGGAGGAGCTTCCTGACGATCAGCAGCGCAATGAAATCGTCGTTTCGGGCGACCGTCCCGACGTAAACGTCAACGCCGCCAATGAAGCACCCTACAAGATCGACGAATCCACCGACGGCAAATTCACCGCGCCCGTGCGCGACACGCCAAAGACCCAGACGATCATTCCCAAGGAAGTGATCGAGGACATCGGCGCGACCAGCTTCCGCGAGATCGTCCGCAGCACGCCCGGCGTCACGCTCGGCACTGGTGAGGGCGGCAATGCCTTCGGCGACCGCATCTTCATCCGCGGCTTCGAAGCGCGTGGCGACGTTTATATCGACGGCCTGCGCGACCCCGGCGTGACCAGCCGCGAGATCTTCTCGGTCGAACAGATCGAAGTCGTCAAAGGCCCCAGCGCGGTCTTCGGCGGGCGCGGAACCACCGGCGGGCTCGTGTCGCTGCAATCGAAGCGCGCGCAATTCGGCAATGACTTCGCCGTGCTCGAAGCAGGGATCGGCACCGAAAACTACTACCGCGGCACGATCGACACCAATGTGCAGCTGAGCGAAGATGTCGCTGTGCGCTTCAACGGCCTCTACCACGATGCCGACACGCCGGGCCGCGATTTCGTCGGCAGCGAACGTTACGGCGCGACCATTGCGGGCACGGTCTATGTGACCGACAATCTCGCGGTGAGCGCCGACTTTTATTACTACCGCCTCGACGGTGTTCCCGAGTTCGGCCACCCGTTCAATTCGGTCACCCAGCAACCCTATCTGGTGGACCGCGACAATTTCTACGGCGTGGTCGGACGCGATTTCATCGAAAACGGCGCGGACATCGGCACTGTCCAGGTTGAGTGGACCCCGATCCCCGATCTCAAGATCCAGTCGATCACCCGCTATGGCGAGACCTTCAACCGCTATGCCGTATCGGAGCCGTCGATCTGCACTGTCCAACGCGATGCGAACGACAGTTGCCCGCGCAGCGGCGGAGTCGCGGTTCCCGAGAGTGAATACACTGTCAGCCCCGCACTCAAGAGCAGCTGGCGCAACAATTCCTATTGGGCGAACAGCACCTTTGCGGTGGCCGACATCACCACCGGCAGCATCGACCACACGCTGGTGATCGGTGGCGATTTTGCCGACGAAACGATCGATGCCTTCCCGCTCGACATTCCGACCACGGTCGAAGATTCGAATGGCAACAGCATCGAGATTCCGGGCGGCTACGTCTATGATCTGTTCGACCCCGAGCCTGTGTTGGGTGTGAACATCCCTATCGGGCCCGACACAACCAATGGTCCGACCGTTACCAACGCGCAGAATCTCGCGGCATACGTGATCGACACGATCAAGTTTTCCGACGCATTCCAGATCGTGCTTGGCGCGCGCTACGATACCTTCGATATCGATTATTTCAGCCCCGCTTCGGTGGGCCGTTTCGGGCCCCAGCCGGCGCAGTCGCTGTCCTATTCCGAAGGGTTCCTGAACGGTCAGGCATCGGTGGTGTTCAAGCCGTCAGAGCCATTCACGCTCTACGCCTCGTACTCGACCAGCTCGAACCCCAGCGGGGAACAGCTCGACGGCAATGGCGCCTCCTATGACGGGATTAGCGACCAGACCATCGACTTCTCGCCCGAACAGAACACCTCGATCGAGGTCGGAGCAAAGGGTGAATTCTTTGGCGGCGGTCTGTTGCTGACCGCAGCGGGCTTCCGCATCGAGAAGGACAATGCCCGTGAATCCGGCGGGCGCGGCCAGCCCTACACCAATGTCGGCACGCTGCGTTCGCAGGGTATTGAACTGTCGGCCAACGGCACGATTGCGGACAGCATCAATATCTTCGCAGGCTACACCTACACCGATGCGGAGATCACAGAATCCGCGGACCGGACCAATGTCGGACGGCGGTTTGCCAATATCCCGCAGCACACCGCGCAATTGCTCACCACCGTCTCGGTCACCAGCAAGTTCGAGATTGGCGGGCAGGTGTATGCGCAGGACGAGATGTTCGGCGGCACGCAACTGGCCGGAACCGCCAAGGTGCCGGGATATGTCCGCTTCGACGCCGTCGCGCGCTATGCGGTGAGCGACAATGTCCAGATGCGCGTCAATGTGCTGAATGTGACCGACAAGCGCTATTACGATGCGATCTATCGTTCGGGTTCGCCCTTCGCATATATCGCGCCGGGCCGGTCGGCATTCTTCACCCTGACGGGCACGTTCTGATTGTCTAAGGCAAAGGCATGATCCTTCAGATAGACAATGTGCTCGGCAAGCAGGAGGCGGGCGACTTGCGCGACCGCCTCCTCGCTGCCGAATGGGTGGACGGCAACGTCACCAGCGGTTCGGGTGCGGCCTCGGTAAAGCGCAACCGCCAACTGCCCGAAGAGGGCGCGGTGACGCAGGCGGCGCAGGCGCAGGTGAGCGCGGCGCTGATGGGCAACGCCACCTTCCTTGCCGCCGCACTGCCGCACTCGGTATTCCCCCCGCTGTTCAACCGCTACGGGCCGGGCGAGACTTTCGGCCTGCATGTCGACAACGCGATCCGCTTTCACGGCGGGACGGGCGCGCGGATACGCACCGATCTATCGGCGACGCTGTTTCTGACCGAGCCGGAGGATTACGAAGGCGGCGAACTGCGGATCGAGGGCAATTCGGGCACGACGAGCTACAAGCTGCCGGCCGGTTCGATGCTGCTTTACCCGTCGACGACCTTGCACAAGGTGGAGGAAGTGACATCCGGCGAACGGGTGAGCTGCTTCATGTGGATGCAATCGCTGGTCGCCGACCACGCCGGGCGTGAAATGCTCTACGATCTAGACCGCACCACGCAGACGCTATCGGCAGAGCGCGGCAAGAGCGACCGCGAGGTGCTGGTGCTCACGCAGCTGTATCACAACCTCGTGCGCCGCTGGGCGGAGGCCTGAGCGCGCGCGTTTTCCTACTCGAAAGCGATGAGTTAGGGCTGGTTACTGCTCTTTCGCATCGTCGGTTGCCCGCTTTTCAGGGGTTCGGGTTTTTGACACCAGGAAAGTGTCCCATGTGTTCCATCCTGTAGGGTTTCAGGAGGTCCTTGTCTGCGCTACCGCTTCGCTGCTTGAGCGCGGGCGGGTTACCCCTTCTTCACCCGCCGCCGCATCATGCCTTCCTGCGCAACGCTGGCAACCAGTTGACCTTCGCGGTTGAAGATACGGCCCCGGTTGAAGCCGCGACCGCCGCCCGACCACGGCGCATCGGTTGCAAACAGCAGCCACTCGTCGGCGCGCGCCTCGCGGTGGAACCACAGGGCATGGTCGAGGCTGGCGCCGGTCAGCTCGCCGCGCATCCATGACAGGCCATGCGGCAGCGCGCTGGTGCCTAGCAGTGTGTAATCGCTGGCAAAGGCGATGACTGCACGATGCAAATTGGGATCGTCGGGGAGGCTCGCTGCGGCGCGGAACCAGCTGTGCGAGCGCGGCTCGCGCTTCTCGCTGTTCATCCAGTGGAGCGCATCGCTGGTCCGCATGTCGATCGGGCGCGGGCGAAGCATCAGCTCGATCTGCTGTTCGCTGAGCTGGTCGCCCATCGCATCCGCCATCTCGCGGCGCACCTGCATGTCGGGTTTGAGCGTATCGGGATCGGGAACGTCGGGCATGGGCGAATCGTCATGCTCGAGGCCTTCCTCCGGCTTCTGGAAACTGGCGGTCAGATTGAGAATCGGAGTCGAGGTCCCGTCCTCGTTCTCCTGAGAAGCCACAACCCGCCGGTTCGCAAAGCTGCGACCGTCAAAGTCGCGCTCGATGCGGTACTCGATCGGTGCGCCTTCGCGGCCGCCGCGCAGGAAGTAGGCGTGCAGCGAGTGGGCGATCTTTGCATCCCCGATGCTCTCCTGCGCTGCCTGCAAAGCCTGCGCGATCACCTGGCCGCCGAACACGCGGCCCACGCCGCCTTTCTGCGCTGAACCCATGTAGATGTCGGAAGCGCGCTTCTCGACGGTGAGGAGCTTGACCAGCCCGTTGACGACGCGCTGGTAATCGGGAGTATCTGTCATGCGTATGGCCATGCGGCGACCTTACGCAAACGTCAAGCGCGCCGCATCAGCCGGTGAGGCCGAGCTTGCGCAAAGCGCGGAAGGCGAAGGCCTTGGTCGAATTGCTAGAAGGCCAGCGCCCGGGCGCTGCGGGCGCAAAGCCGCGCTGGCGCAAAAGGTGGTTGAGCCCGCGCGCGTCGCTTTCGGCGTAGCTCCATGTCGAGCGCCATGTGATCGACAGCGAGATCGAGCTTTCCGGCCCGTTGCGAACGAAGTGCGGGGCCATCACCGGCACGAACACCGCTTCGCCCGGACCGATGCGAAAGGCGTTTGCGCCTTCCATCAGCGTATCGTCCCAAGTCAGCTCGCGCGGGCCGCCAGAGTGGTAGCTTTCGTGCACTTCATCGGCGGCATAGCGCGGGTTGCCGGCCGGAAACTGGGTCATCGTCTTGCTGCCCCTGATCTGGAGCAAGATGTTGTGTTCCGGATCGAAGTGATAGGGCGTGACTGCATCGGGCGAAGAGATAAAGATGAAGCCCTGCGGTGTCAGCATGGCGCCTGTCTTCGCCTCGATCTCCGTGCGGATCTCGCCAAGCAGGTCCATCAGCAACGCCTTGTAGGCGGGGACTTGTTCGATGTTCTTGAGCACCGCCCAGCTGTTCGCCTCTGCCACCTTCCGAATAGTCTCGGCGATGGTGAGGCCGGTCGCACCCGGCTTTCCGTCCACGCCGATTGGCAGGTCGCCGCGATTGAACTCGACACTGCTCTCAGGCAGCGCGTCCCCCAGCTGTGCCAGCGCGTCGAGCTCGAGCAGCGGGTGGCTGTCTAGCGCATGGTGCAGCGTGTGCGGGGTCTCGGGATAGTTCGCCCCGAAGGTCGCAAGCGCCTTTGCATCGAAGACATTGGCTGCACGGATGTTGGAAACGGGAGCGTTCATACAGAACTCCTCTTGCGGGTTTCATAGGCCCTGAGCAGGCGGAAGGCGGTGCGCCGCAATGGTCCGCCGATGGCGATGTTGCGGCTGGCGATAGTGCGTTTCTCGCGCCAGATGCGTTCGATCATCGAATGGCCCTGAACAGCACAGCTGTCGGTCCAGTCGATACCGTCGCGGGCGAGCAGCTGGAGGTTCTCGATCTGAAGCAGCAGACCGGGCGAAAAGCGCGCATATCGCTCGTCGAAAGCGGTCTTGAAGCTGAAAGCGCCGGGCGCGCAGAGAAAGTTTGCGAGCATGGCAATCGGTTTGCCGTCGAGGCTTAAGGAGAGCCGTTCGAGCCGTCCGGCCTCGGCCGCGCCGGTGAGCGTTTGTGTGAAGAAGCTGCTGGTCGCATCCGCGCTTGCTAGCGCTGAGCCTGCCTCGCCCTTCCATCCGGCCGCTTCGAGCGCGAGGAAATCTGTGAGCCAGTCCTCGATACCCTCTGACCCCTCGGCGCGTTCAAAAGTCAGCGCACCTTCTTCGCCAAGGCGTTTGTGCTGGCGGCGCAGTTCCTTGCGCTTCTTGGCGCTCATCGCCTGCTCGAAATAGGCATCGGGACCGAGGGTGGAGGAAAGCATGGCGCGCTCGCTTGCCAGCGCGGTGTAAGCAGCGCGCGCTTGGTCCGAGAGCACGCTGTCGAGTGCAGCCGTCAGTGCGCCCGCTTCCGGAAGTTGTGGCAGGTGAAGGAGCAGCGCGCTCCCAAAGCTCGCATCGAGTTGGGACAGTAGCGCCTGCCAGAACGCCCGCTCCGATCCGCGCGCAACCAGAGGCGCTCCGCAAAACGCGTTGTCGTGAAGCCAGGCGGCGACATGCGGCAGGCGATAGCCGTAATAGTGGCGCTCGGAGGCGAGCGGCATCAGGCCAACCAGCCGCGAACCATCGTAGAATGCGAAGATGGTGGCGTCCTCGTCGCCTGCGAAATGAGCAAACGAGGGAAGCAGGAACCACGGTTCGAAAAAGGGATTGGGCTCCACCGCGAGCCGCGCCAGCGTTTCCCAGCTTTCGACAAAGGCGGGGTTTGCAGCCTCGGCCACGCTCAACAGGCGCACACCCGTGACTTCGCCGCGCCCGGTTGCGGGCGGGGGCGCGTGTGCCGGAATTGCAGGCGTGCCCGCCAGATCCATCGCGTTAACCCTTGTCAGGCGAGCCCTATCGCACGCCGAGCCTGCACATAGGTGGTCAGCGTTAACAAAGCTTTGGGATTGCGGGGGCGGAGCAAGAGCCTGCCCCGAAACGGCACAAACCGGTGCGCAAAAGCAAAACCCCGCCCGGATTGCTCCGGACGGGGTTCGCTTGTCGCCAATTGGCTAGGGCTTAGTGCGCCCCGCCTGCCAGCGCCGCGAGCAGAAGCAGCGCGACGATGTTGGTGATCTTGATCATCGGGTTCACGGCCGGACCGGCGGTGTCCTTGTAGGGATCGCCCACGGTATCGCCGGTCACCGCAGCCTTGTGAGCTTCGGAGCCCTTGCCGCCGTGATTGCCGTCTTCGATGTACTTTTTGGCGTTGTCCCATGCGCCGCCACCGGCAGTCATGGAAAGTGCCACGAAGAGACCGCCGACGATCACGCCCAACAGCAGCGCACCGAGCGCGGCAAAGGCGTTTTCCTGACCCGCGATATAGAAGATCGCAAAATAGGTCACGATCGGCGCGAGCACCGGCAGCATCGAGGGGATGATCATCTC
>JAYPMZ010000045.1:0-19222 GCA_038130205.1 Erythrobacteraceae bacterium
AAATGTAGGGTGAGCCGAGGCTTGCAATGGCCAAGGTTATCCTTGACGGCGATAGCGAAATGGCTCGGATAGCTATCTGTCGAGCTTTCGGCCTCGCCGCTGCACGCGGCTGGGCGTTTCGATTGGGACTGATGATTAATGAGTGACTGGATTTCTGCTGCCAAGGCGGCCTGTGCTGCTGCCAACACCTATTGCGAGGCTGTGCGCGCGGCCACTGCGGCGCTTGTCGCGCCTGCGGGAAAGCCCGAGGCTGCGCTGATCGAGCAGCACCAGCGGATCGTGCATGGCTACGCATGGATCGGGACGACTGTCGCCGCGCTCGAAGCCACCGCCGATTGGGCCGCACGCGCCGAAAAGGGTGGGCGGTTCGGCGAGGTCGAAGAGCTTGTCCTGCTGGTGGGTTTTGGCGAGTATCTCGGCCAGCTGACCAGCGCGGTGCCGATGAGCCAGAACGAGTTTGTTCGCCCGGCAGAGCTAGGCACGGCGGACGCGGCCACAACGCTTGCTGCCGATCCCGCTGCCGCAAAGTTCATCGCGCAGGGCAACACCGCCAAGAATCGCACCGCGCTCGCCGCCTCGCTCGCCGAAGGTGCGACGCCAGACGAAACTTTCGACGATGAAACGCTCGACATGATCCGCGAGCAGTTCCGCGCCTTTACCGCTGACCGCATCGCGCCCAACGCTCACAAATGGCATCTGGCCGACGATCTCATCCCGATCGAGGTGGTGGAGGAGATGGCAGAGCTCGGCGTGTTCGGCGTATGCATTGCCGAGGAGTTCGGCGGGCTGGGGCTGGGCAAGACCGCGATGTGCCTCGTGTCCGAAGAGCTCTCGCGCGGCTGGATTTGCGCCGGATCGCTGGGCACACGTTCGGAAATTGCGGGCGAGTTGATCGGCGAGAACGGCACGCCCGAACAAAAGGCCAAATACCTCCCCAAGCTGGCAGACGGCTCGATCCTGCCGACCGCTGTCTTTACCGAGCCCGATACCGGCTCCGACCTCGCCTCGGTCCGCACGCGTGCAGTTCGGCAGGCGGACGGCAGCTGGCAGATCAAGGGCGCAAAGACCTGGATCACGCACGCCGCGCGCGCCGATCTGATGACCGTCCTGTGCCGCACCGATCCCGCGACGCCGGGCTATGGCGGCCTTTCCATGCTGCTCGCCGAGAAAACGCGCGGGAGCGACGACAATCCGTTCCCCGATGCCGGTATCGACGGCAGCGAGATCGAAGTGCTCGGCTATCGCGGCATGAAGGAATATGCGCTCGGCTTCGACGATTTCCCGGTTGCTGCCGTGGGCCTGCTGGGCGGCGCGCAAGGGCAGGGCTTCAAACAGCTCATGCGCACCTTCGAAGGCGCGCGCATCCAGACCGCGGCGCGCGCCATAGGGGTCGGCTGGAACGCGATTGATCTCGGCCTTAAATATGCGCTCGAACGCAAGCAATTCGGCAAGCCCCTGCTCGCCTTCCCGCGCGTCTCGGACAAGCTGGCGCTGATGGTTGCCGAGCTCGTGATGGCACGCGAGCTGACCTATTCGGCCGCCCGTCACAAGGACAAGGGCGAGCGCTGCGATATCGAGGCAGGGCAGGCCAAGCTGCTCGCCGCCCGCGTCGCGTGGAGCAATGCCGACAATGCGCTGCAAATCCACGGCGGCAATGGCTACGCGCTCGAATACGAAATCAGCCGCGTGCTGTGCGACGCGCGCATCCTCAACATCTTCGAAGGCGCTGGCGAGATCCAGGCGCAGGTGATCGGACGCGGCACTTTGCAGGCGCAACCGTGAGGAAATCTTACGTTGCAGGATGTGGCGATTTGAGGGGCCGCTAGGGGATCACGGCAAGTTCGACCGAGGGTCTATCCGAGACGGCGGCATTCGCTTTGTCTGGCAAGAAAGCTGCTATTCTGCTTGCGACCCGCTTCCAGACCAAAGCCAATACGGCTAAAACGAAGGTCATGATTGATCCGGAGGCGATTCAAAAAGCACGAGAAGACCGAGCCTTTGCTCAGAACGGCTGGCTAACATTCTATCTAGAGGGTGCGCCCGAATATCATGCAGCGATGGCACCAGGCCTCAGAGAACTGAAGGCCGAGAATCTAACGGATGGCGCTGGGGGGTGGGTCTATGCCAAGATTCCGGTCGCTATCGATGAAATTGCTATCGAACAGAAAATCTCAATCGTCAGATCGCTCGCCGATGAGGCTGGTGTGAAAATTGGCATCATTGACCTCGACTCAGATTCAGATGTTGGGAGGTCCAAGTTCTTCACTCTGTGGCTGCCGAGCTAGCCACTCACGACAAGGTCCGCCCTCCACCCCCAATAAGCGACCTCGGTGCAGCACCAGCAACCGCCCCGAAAGCGGACGCGCTTCAGCCTGCGTTGCCATTCTGGCCGCGCCCGTTGCGGTGCCCGAAACGGACGTATCTCTGCGCCCAAGCGGGCGTTTGGCGATTATCCCAGCCGCGCCAGTGCCGCTGTCAGCCGTTCGATTTCACCTGTGTGGTGGGCGTAGTCGGCCTTGGCCTTCTCCACCGCTTCCGGCTTCGCGCGTTCGACGAAGTTCGCGTTCGACAGGCGTCCGTCGAGTGATTTCGCTTCCTTCTGCGAGGCTTCGAGTGCCTTCGACAGCCGCGCTTTCTCAGCGTCGATGTCGATGATCCCTTCGAGCGGGATCACGAATACATCACCAAGCGCCGTCACCTGCATGGCAGGACCGGCGGGCGCGTCGCCGATGGTCACCGGCGTCAGGCGCGCAAGGCGTTCGATCGCGGCGCTTGAGCGTTCGATCGTGCTTTCGGCCAGCGGCGAGGCAGACGGCACACTGGCCGCAAGCGTCGCACCCGGCGCAATGCCAAGCTCGTTCTTGGCCGAGCGGACATTGGTGGTGAGGTCGATCACCCAGTCGATTGCGTCGGTCGCGTCCTTGCTGACTTCGGCGCGCGGATCGGGCCATTTGGCGACGATCAGGTCGTACGGCCTATCACCCCCGAAATTCTTGGCCTGCGCGTGCCACAGTTCTTCGGTGATGAAGGGCATGAAGGGGTGCAGCATGACGAGGATCTGGTCGAGCGCCCAGCCGGCGACTTCGCGGGTTTCGGCGGCTGCGGGGCTGGTGTCGTCGCCTGCGAACACGGGCTTGATCAGCTCCAGATACCAGTCGCAGAACTTGCTCCACGTGAACTGGTAGATCGCATTGGCCGCCGCGTCGAAACGCAGGTCGGTCATCGCGGCGTCGATTTCGGCGCAGGCGGCCTGCACTTCGCCGATGATCCACTGGTTCGCTGCAAGGCGCGCGGTCGGAGCTTTGAGCGTGGACGAGGCACCGATGCCGTTCGACTGGCAGAAGCGCGTTGCGTTCCACAGCTTGGTCGCGAAATTGCGATAACCCTCGACGCGGCGTTCATCCATCTTGATGTCGCGGCCCTGGCTTTCCATTGCCGCCATGAAGAAGCGCAGCGCGTCCGCCCCGAACTGGTCGATGAGGCCGAGCGGATCGACCACATTGCCCTTCGATTTCGACATTTTCGAACCGTCGGCCGCGCGCACGAGGCCGTGCAGGTAGAGGCGCGGCCACGGGGTTTCACCCATGTTGTAATTGCCCATCATCATCATCCGCGCATCCCAGAAGAACAGGATGTCGAAGCCGGAAATGAGTAGCGAATTGGGGAAGTGCTTGTCGACCAGCGGCGCGCCGTCGTCGGGCCAGCCGAGCGTGGCGAAGGGCCACAGCGCGCTGGAAAACCACGTGTCGAGCACGTCGGGATCGCGCGTCAGGGCTACGCCTTCGCCTGCCTGTGCCTGCGCTTCCTCTTCGGTCTGCGCGACGAAAACATTGCCGTCGGCATCGAACCAAGCCGGAATGCGGTGACCCCACCACAGTTGGCGGCTGACGCACCACGGCTGGATGTTCTCCATCCAGTTGAAGAAGGTCTTCTCCCACGACTTGGGCACGATCTCGACCGTGCCGTCGCGGACCTGTTGGATCGGCTTTTCAGCAAGCTTGGCGGCATCGACATACCACTGGTCGGTCAGCCACGGTTCGATCACCACACCGCCGCGATCGCCAAAGGGCGTTGCGATCTGGCGCGGTTCGGCGTCGTGTTCGACCTCTTCGCCCTTCTTGGTCTTGGCGACATGCGGGATCAGGAAGCCCTGTTCCTTCAGACGCGCCACCACCAATTCACGCGCGCCGTCAACACCGTCTCGCTTGAAGCGGTGCAGGCCAAGGAATTCCTCCGGCACTTTGCCATCAGCGGTCTGGCACACGTTCGCGTCGCCATCGAGCATGTTGAACATTTCGGCAGGAGCAATGCCTGCGCGCTTGCCGACCTCGAAATCGTTGAAATCATGCCCCGGCGTGATCTTCACCGCGCCCGAGCCGAGTTCCGGGTCTGCGTGTTCGTCGGCCACGATCGGAATACGGCGGCCCGTGATCGGCAGCACCACATGCTTGCCCACCACGCTCTTGTAGCGTTCGTCGGTGGGGTGCACCGCGACCGCCATATCGGCGAGCATGGTTTCAGGCCGCGTGGTCGCAACCTCGATATAGTCGCGCCCGTCATCCAGCGTCACACCGTCTGCGAGCGGATATTTGAAGTGCCAGAAGCTGCCCGCAATCGTCTGCGTCTCGACTTCGAGGTCGCTGATCGCGGTCTTCAGCTTGGGGTCCCAGTTCACCAACCGCTTGTCGCGGTAAATGAGGCCGTCGTTGTAGAGATCGACGAAGGTCTTGAGCACCGCCTTGGTAAAGTGCGGGTCCATGGTGAACTGCTCGCGGCTCCAGTCCATCGAGCAACCCAGACGGCGCAGCTGGTTGGTGATGGTGCCGCCGCTTTCGGCTTTCCATTCCCACACCTTGTCGACAAAGGCTTCGCGCGAATAATTGGTGCGCTTGTCCTGGTTTTGCTCGAGCTGGCGCTCGACCACCATCTGCGTCGCAATGCCCGCATGGTCGGTACCGACAACCCACAGCGCATCCTTGCCGCGCATGCGTTCCCAGCGGATCACGATGTCCTGCAGCGTGTTGTCGAGCGCGTGGCCGATGTGGAGGCTGCCCGTCACATTGGGCGGCGGGTTGACGATGGTGAAGGGTTCGGCGTCGGGGCGCTGCGGGCGGAAACCGCCGGTCGCTTCCCAATGGGCATACCAGCGCTGCTCAATGGCAGCGGGATCGAAAGTCGTTGCAAGTTCGTTGCTCATAGGGCGAAGCCCTTGCCATCGCCGGTTGCGCCCGACAACCGCTTATTCGCCCGAACAGCGCCTTGATCGTGGGCAGAGCCAAAAGCCTGCTTGTTTGCGCTGCATTTTGTCCGCATACCTCGCCGCGATGACGGGTGCGGCTCACTATACACTGACGGACGACGACGCTGGCGGCACGACGCTGGCGCTTTCGGGGTCCTATCTGGTGTCCACCATTGGCGCGGTGGATGATCAGCTTGCGCGCATCGACGGCAATATCCACACCATCGACCTGACCGCTGTCGAGGATATCGACACGAGTGGCGCATGGGTCGCGTGCCAGTTGGCGAAACGCTACGATGCCAAGATTGTCGGCGAGAGCGAGGCCGCTAGGCGGCTGCTCGATGCGGTCGAGGGTGTCAGCAGCGACGCCGCGCTGGTCCCTGAACGTGTGCCCGTGTGGGAACGCGTGCCGGTGGCGATGGGCGAGAAGGTCTTCGCCGCGCGCAACGGCGCTTTTGGTGTCGTCAGCTTTCTGGGCGGGATCCTGATCGGTTTCGCCGTGTTGATCCGCCACCCCTCGCGCTTTCCGATGAAGGCGGTGGTGCGGCAGATGGAGATGGTGGGCGTCTCCGCATTGCCGATCATCGGGCTGATGAGCTTCCTCATCGGTATCGTCATCGCGCAGCAGGGCGCGGTGCAGCTTGAACAATTCGGCGCAGAGACGCTGACGGTGAACCTTGTCGGGCGTATCACCTTGCGCGAACTGGGCGTGCTGATGACCGCGATCATGGTCGCTGGCCGTTCGGGCAGCGCTTTTGCCGCGCAGATCGGCACGATGAAACTGACAGAAGAAGTCGACGCGATGCGCACCATCGGTATTTCGCCGATAGAGCAGCTGGTGATCCCGCGCATCATCGCCTGCACCTTCATGATGGTGCTGCTGGGCTTCTATTCCTCGATCGTCGGCATCATCGGCGGTGCGGTAATCGGGCAGGTTGCGCTTGGCATTCCGTTCTTCACCTTCCTCGAACGTATTCAGGAAGTGGTGCCGGTGCACGATGTCTGGGTGGGCCTTGTCAAAGCGCCCGTCTTCGGGCTGATCGTTGCACTGGCGGGCTGCTATCATGGCATGCGTGTGCAGGGGAATTCGGAAGAAGTCGGCATTCGTACGACGATGGCAGTGGTCTCGGCGATCTTTGCCGTGATCGTGCTCGACGCCTTCTTCGCGGTGTTCTTTACCGAGATCGGGTGGGGCTGAGCCGATGGCGCGCAGACCTTCCAGGAAACAGGCCGAGATCGAGGCGCTGCGGGCAATCCCTGCCCACCAGCGCTTCGCCGACGAGCCACCGATTGTGGTCGAAGGGCTGGTAAACCGCTTCGGCGATTTCACGGTTCATGAAGGGCTGGACCTGACCGTGCAACGCGGAGAGATTATCGGCGTGGTCGGCGGATCGGGCACGGGCAAATCGGTGCTTATGCGCTCGATCATCGGCCTGCAGGCTCCCACTGAAGGGCGGATCGACGTGCTCGGCCGGACGATCACAGGCGTCGATCTCGACAAGAAGATCGGCGTGCGCCGCCGCTGGGGCGTGCTGTTTCAGGGCGGGGCGCTGTTCTCGACGCTGACGGTGGGCGAGAACGTCGAGGTTCCCTTGAAGGAATTCTACCCCGACATCAGCGACGAATTGCGCCGCGAGATCGCGCGCTACAAAGTGCTGCTGTCCGGCCTGCCCGAAGACGCCATTGCCAAATATCCTAGCGAGCTTTCGGGCGGGATGAAGAAACGCGCCGGCCTCGCCCGTGCGCTGGCGCTCGACCCCGAACTGCTGTTTCTCGACGAGCCGACCGCGGGCCTCGACCCGATCGGCGCGGCGGCTTTCGATCGCCAGACGCGCGAATTGAAGGAAACGCTCGGGCTGACGGTGTTCCTCATAACGCACGACCTCGATACGCTCTACGAAATCTGCGACCGCGTGGCGGTGCTCGCAGACAAGAAAGTGATCGCGGTTGGCACGATCCCCGAACTGATCGAAACCGGCCACCCGTGGATCACCGAATATTTCACCGGCCCGCGTGGCCGCGCCGCACAAGGCGCATACGAGCAGAACAAGGCGCGCGAGGCCGAGGCCAATGTGTCAGGCACGAGCAGCGCTGGGGCGAGCGAATGACAAGAACATGGACAGGGGCGCTTGCGGGCGTTCATAGGGACAACTGATGGAAACCAAAGCCAATCACCTGTGGGTAGGGGCGGTCACGCTGGTGCTGCTTGCAGCGCTTGCGGCCTTTGTCATCTGGATCGCACGCCTCAATCAGGGCGCGGCGAACGAATACGACATCTTCTACCAGCAGTCGGTGGCAGGCCTCGCCAATGGCAGCCAGGTTTCCTACGCGGGCGTTCCGGTCGGGCAGGTGATCGACATTTCGCTTTCGCGTGAAGACCCCGAATTCGTCCGCGTCCGAATCCGCGTGAAGGACGAGGTTGCCATCCTCGTAGGGACCGAGGCGACCATTCAATCCAGCTTTACCGGCGTTTCGACCATTCTGCTGGACGGTGCGCGCAAGGCCCAGCCGCTGATCAGCTGCGAGACCACCGCCTGCCCCGAAGGGCGTCCGGTGATCCCGCCGGGCAAGGGCGGACTGGGCGAGATTTTCGCCAACGCGCCGCTGCTGCTCGAACGGCTGGCAACGCTGACCGAGAACCTCAACACGCTGTTGGGGCCGGAAAATCAGGAACAGATTTCGGGCATTCTCGCCAATTCGAACCGCATGACCGGCGAATTGGCGGACGCCGCACCGCAGCTTGAAGCGACGCTTGCCGAGCTTCAGGTAACGCTGCGGGAATCGAGCGAAGCGCTCGATGCTTTCGAACAGGTCACGCTTTCGACCGACAATCTGATCAACAAGGAAGGCTCGGCGCTGGCCGAGGAACTGCGCGCCACCTTGCGCAGCGCCAACGAAGCCTCCGCCGCGCTGGCCGCCACGCTCGAAGACACGCGCCCTGCGGCCCGCGCCTTGCGCGAGACGACGCTGCCCGCTGCCGAGGCGACCTTGCAGGATCTGCGCACTACCAGCCGGTCGCTTCGAGCGATCACGGAACGGCTCGAGAACCAGGGCGCGGGATCGCTGCTCGGCGGACAGCCTCTGCCCGAATATGATCCGAAATGAGCCAGCCACAAATGAGTAAGCCGAACATGAGGAAGCTCTCCAAGATGACCATCAAGCGTATGCCGATGCTGGCTGTCGTCACGGCGAGCCTCGCGCTGTCGGGCTGCGTCAGCCTGGGCGGGGGCGAGCCGCCCGAAAGCCTGCTGACGCTGAATTCGACCGCCAGCGCGCCTGCCGGATCGGGCGCGGCTGCGGGCGGCGAGACGAACATGGGCGCGATTTCGGTGCTGACGCCTGAAACTCCGGCGAAGCTCGATGTGGTCCGCGTGCCGGTGCAGGTCTCGGATACCAGCATCGCCTATCTTGCCGAAGCGGTGTGGGTCGAAAAGCCTGCGCGCCTGTTCCGCCGCCTGCTGGGCGAAACGCTGCGGACGCGCGGCGCGGCGCTGGTACTCGACACGGACGATACACCCATGCTTGCAGCGCAGACCCTGCGCGGAACGCTCATGGAAATGACCTATGACGCGCCGACGTCCTCGGTCATCGTGCGCTTCGACGCGGTGCGCACGGTCGGCGATGGAACTACGGTTTCGCGCCGGTTCGAGGCTCGCGAGAGCGGCGTTCTGCCCGAAGCGGGTGATGTCGGTCCGGCGCTTAACCGCGCAGCCAACACGGTTGCGGGCGAGGTTGCAGAATGGATGGTCGGGGGCGCATAACCGCTCTTGTCGCGGTGCTGGCCTTGGCCGGCTTCGTTGCCACCGCCGCACCCGCTGCGGCGCAATTGCGCACCATCTACGCCACCGAAAGCGGTGAGCCTGCGGGCGATTTTGACCGCAGAGGCGGCAATCCCTTTGCGAGCGCTCTCATCACCGCGCTGGAACAGCCGGAAGACAATCTGAGCGAACAGCTCGCGTACAACACGCTCTCCTTTAGCGACGGCAAGCAGGCGCCCGAAACACACACAATCGACGGTTCGACCCGCCTCATTCCGGGAGAGGGCGAACAGGCGGTCGCGCTGGTGCTGGTGTTTGCCGACTACGGCGATGAGGAAGGGCTCGTCTCGCTCCCCGGAGCCGCCTTCGACGCATATCGCGTCGGGCGCGCGCTTTCGGATGCAGGCTATAAGGTGCGCACCGTGATCGCGGCGGATGCGCAACGATTTGGCGATGCTCTCGATACCTTCGCCCTCGAAGCGCAGGACGCGGACCGCTCGCTGCTCTACACCACCGGCCACGGGGTCGAAGTGGACGGCGCGATATATATCCTTCCACCCGAAGCCGACCACGCGACCAATATGCTCGACCGCGCAATTCCGCTCGCCGATGTGCAGCAGCTGATGGTGGGGGAGGGCAATCGCCTGCTGATCTATGCAGGCTGCCGCGACAATCCGCTCGGGCTTACACCCGAAGAGTTCTAGTCGCCGGCTTTACGTGCGTGCGAGCAGCGCCAGCGAACGCGAGGTGAGAAAGTCCGACTGGCGTTTAACGCGGCGCTCTTCGGCTTCCTCCTCGCGGCCCCATTGCTCGGCCTGCCATTCTTCCTCTAGGCTTGCCGCCTGCCACAGCGACACGCCATCGGCATCCGGATCGAGCGCGCTCAGCCCCACCAGCAGCGATGCCGCGAGCGAGGCCATGGCTTCGAGCGAGGCCATTGCAAAGGGGCTTTGCGCCGCGACCAGTTCGCGCAATTTGTCGAGCGTCGCTGCGTGCTGTTCGCGGTGGATGATCCCCGAAACGCGCACGTAGCTGATCCCGTGAAGCTTCTCGAAGCCGGCGACGATCGGCTCCCACACCTCTTGCTGGCGGGCATAGAGCGGCTCGTCAGGGTCGGCGCGATAAAGCAGCGTGTCGGTATCGCCATAAGCGACGATTTTTTCGGCCACTGCCGCCTGATCGAGGGCGACGATGTCGATGGCGTAATCGGTCATATCACGCAGCGGCAGGCTCTGCGCGTCGATCTTTTCACCCTGCGCATCCCATTCGGCGGCAAGCGCGCGGGCCAGCGCATCGGTGGGCACGATCTGGGGCAGGCCCTTGACCGTCTTGACCCCGCGCCCGTCTAGCGTGACCTGCCAGCCGCCGTCGGCCGCGGCGACATCGACCTGTTTGTAAAACCGCCTCATTTCTCGCCGCGATCCTTGGCTTTCCAGTGTTTCGACAGCAGTGGTGGCGCAAAGAAGAAGGTCACGAGGCCCACCACGCCGAATACCCAGCTCAGAATATAGGGCGCGGGCAGCACGTCATTGGCAATCGCAAAGCCCATGATGACGAGGCCAAGCGCAAAAATGCGCACGAGGTGGAGCAGGCCGTATCGGAACTGCGCCAGCTCCTGTTCCTGCTTTTGCGGGTCGACGGGGGTGTTCATGGCTCTATTCCCAATTCCTCACCCAGCGCGGCGACGCTGCGGACGACCACATCGGCGCCGGCTGCAAACAGCTCGTCTACCGGATGATAGCCCCAGTCGACCCCGATTGCGCGGACATTGGCGGCGCGCGCCATCTGCATGTCGAAGCTGGTGTCGCCGATCATCACCGCGTCTTCGGCCTGAGCGCCCGCTTCGAACAGCGCGGCTTCGAGCATGGCGGGATGCGGTTTCGAAGGGTGGCGGTCGGCGGTCTGGAGCGAGACGAACAGGTCGGTGAGGCCGTGGCCTGCGAGGCAGGCGGCAAGCCCGCGATCCGATTTGCCGGTGGCAACTGCGAGGCTCCAGCCGTCTGCATGTAGGGCATGGAGCAGCTCGGCTATACCGTCATAGAGCGGTTCGTTGAGCAGGCCCTGTTCGCGACGGGTGCGGAAGGCGTGTTTGTAATGCTCGACAATCGCCGCCAGCGTGCTTTCGTCAGCGTCCTTGGCGAGCGTGCGGATCGCGACAGGCAGGCTGAGGCCGACCATTGCGCGAACGAGTGCAGGCTCGGGGGCAGGGTGGTCGGCGCGGCGGAACGCCTCGGCCATGGACCACAGCACATCGGCCTGCCCGTCGACGAGCGTTCCGTCGCAATCGAATACGGCGAGCTTCATGCGTGCTGCCCGCGATAGCAGGCGGCCAGCGCCGGGTTTCCCGCAGCGACCAACCCTTCGGAAATCCGCGCCAGTTCGCGAGGGCCGCGCTTTTGCGAAAGTTTGAAAGTGGGGCGCCAGTGTTCAACCGTGAGTTCGAAACCGGCGATGCCCTTGAACAGCCCGGCCCAAAGTTCCTCGCTCGATTCCGAGGCCAGCCACGGCTCGCCTTCGATCCCGCTTTCGAATTTGGTGATCACCGCGTGGAGCAGGCCTTCGAGCGCGTCGTCTTCGAGCCGCGCGACCGGCCCTTCCATTTCGAGCGCGACATAATCCCAGGTGGGCACCGTGTTGCGGTCATCGTACCAGCGCGGCGAGATATAGCCGTCAGGGCCGTTGAGGACGATCAACGCGGTCCCGTTGGCTAGATGTTTGGTGAGCGCGTTGCTGCGCGCAAGATGGAAACGGATACGCCCTTCGCCGTCAGACAACAGCGGCACATGCGCGACGCGCGGGCCGTCGGGCGTGGCGGCGAAGACCATGCCGAAGCCGGTGTCCGCGATCAGCGCCTCCTGTGCGGCGCGGTCGTCGCTGCGGAAGAGCGGGTTGGGGTGCATCAGCGCTTCTTGCCCTTGGGCGCACCTTTACCTTTGGGTGCGCCTTTGCCTTTCGGCTTACGCGCCGCATTGGCCGCGCCGCGGGCACGGCGGGGAGAGCGTTGCTCCTTGCGCGCCTGTTTGTAATGGCGGCGCGCGGCCTGCTTCTTTTCCGCAGGCGTGCGCTCGGGCGCTTCGTCGCGGATTGGCGCGGCATCGGATAGCGAGAGGTCGAAACCCATCTGCTCCATGCTCGCAGCAAAGTGTTCTGGCAGGTCCGCCGTCACGTCGAGCTTGCCGCCTGCGCCCTTGTTTTCGGGCGTTCCGATGATGAGGCGACGCGCGTGGAGGTGCATCTTGCGGCTGATGGTGCCGGTCAGGAATGCATCCTGCCCGCCATATTTTCCGTCACCCACGATCGGGTGGCCGATTGCCGCCATATGGACGCGCAGCTGGTGGGTGCGGCCGGTGAGCGGTTCGAGTTCGACCCATGCCGCGCTTTGTCCGGCGCGCTCGACCACGCGGTAACGGGTCTTTGCGGTCGCGCCGTTCTCCTCGTCGACATGCATCTTCTCGCCGCCGGTGCCCGGCTGTTTGGCGAGCGGGGCGTCGATAGTGCCTTCGCGCACTTCGGGAACGCCGACGACCAGCGCCCAGTAAACCTTGCGCGCACTACGACCCGCAAACTTCTTCGAATAGGTCGCTGCGCTGCCCGGTGTCTTGGCGATCAGCAGGACGCCGGAGGTGTCCTTGTCGAGCCGGTGAACGAGGCGCGGGCGCGGATCATCCTCGCTCTGGATGAAGGCATCGAGCAGCCCGTCGACATGCTTGGTGGTCTTGCTGCCGCCCTGCGTTGCAAGGCCTGGCGGCTTGTTGAGCACGATGGCAGAGGGCGTCTCGCGGATCACCATCGCGTGCGCTTCGGCGATCTCCTCTTCGGTGAGCGGCTTCTTCGCTTTGGGCTTTTTATGCTCCGCCTCGCCGCCCGGAGGCACGCGCAACACCTGGCCCGCCATGAGCCGGTCGTCGGGCTTTACCCGTCCGCCATCGACGCGAATCTGTCCGGTGCGCGCCCAGCGCGAGATTGTCGCAAAGCCGATGGTCGGCAGATTTCGCTTGAACCAGCGGTCGAGCCTGACCCCTTCGTCATCTTCGCTGACGGTAAACTGGCGTACTTCATCGGCCGGCTTGTTCATGCCACACCCCGCATAATAACAAGCCCGAAATAGAGCGCCGCAAGCCCCGCTGCGACCGATACGGCTGCATAGGCCACCGCCAGTCCCGGCGATCCGCGCTGGATAAGCTGGAGCAGTTCGAGGCTGAAGGCGCTGAAAGTTGTAAATCCGCCAAGCAGGCCGACGCCGACCAGCAATCGCAGGCCCTCGTTCGCGCCGCCATGACGGGCGAACCAGCCGAACAGCAGTCCCATCGCGAGGCTGCCGATGACGTTTGCGGCGAGCGTGGGCCACGGGAAATGCATGGTCTGTCCGGCCCAATGCGTTACCAGCCGTCCCAGCTGGTAACGGCCCACGGCACCAACCCCGCCGCCAAGGGCGACGTATAGCGATGCGGTGATTGGGGAGAGTGTTGCGGCAGACATTGAAGGCTTCCCTTAGCCGCAGCGTTGCCGCTACGCCACACCGAATCCCACTTTAGCGCCATTGCAATCTTGCCATTTACCCCGTCCGACGTTATGTGCGCCCCAGTTTCAGCGTGATCCGCTTAAGGATTCGCGCCAATTCCAGCGTCAGATTCACGCGCACTCCCGCGATAACGACCGGCGGGCTCTGGGCGTTTTTTGAAATGAGGTAGTAGTCGTTTATGCAGATCATGGTTCGCGATAACAATGTCGATCAGGCCCTCCGCGCGCTCAAGAAGAAGCTGCAGCGGGAAGGTGTTTATCGCGAGATGAAGCTGCGCCGGCACTACGAAAAGCCGAGCGAAAAGCGTGCTCGTGAAAAGGCTGCTGCCGTTCGCCGTGCACGCAAGCTCGAGCGTAAGCGCATGGAGCGCGACGGGGCCAAGTAAACCCGTTGTCCCGGAGCCTATTCGGGACCGCTTTCATCAAGCGCGATTTTCAAAGGGCAATGCCCCTTCGAAATGCTTGAATCCCATCAGCGGATAAGCCATCAGGGCGCGGTCGATTTCCGCGCCCTTTTGCTTATGCGGCGCAATTCCACAGGGATTACCCATGACCGAAATTACCCGTGTTCCGCTCCAGCCCGTCGCCAAGGGCACGCTGACCAAGATCTGGCTCGGCGTCATCGTCGCCGTGCTGCTGGGGGCGGGGCTCGCTTGGGCGGCCGTGCCCAAGGGCTTCAGCATCGAGACCCTGCAGGAAGGCACCGGCCCGACCCCGCAGGAAGGCGACATGGTCTTCGTCCAGTATATCGGCACCTTTGCCGACAGCGGCGAGGAATTCGACCGTTCGCAGGGCTCGCCTCTGCCGGTACCCGGTATCTTTCCCGATGGCGCACCCTTCCCGATCGAGGAGGGCGCATCGATTGAAGGGTTCTACATGGGGCTGAAGCAGGTCCAGAAGGGCGGTAAGTACAAGCTCTATATCCCTGCCGATCTCGCCTATGGTGACGAGCCGCCTGCGGGCGCGCCGATTCCGCCGGGTGCGGACCTCGTGTTCGAGATCGAGGTGATGGACATCATGAGCCGCGAGACTTTCGACCGCAATCTGATGATCCTGCAACAGCAGATGCAATCGCAAATGGGCATGCCCGGCGGTGAAGCCGGTGCGCCGGTCGAGGCTGTTCCGGCCGAATAATCGCTTTAAGCAGGGGTCGCTCGCGGGCGGCTCCACGCAAACGACACGCAAACGACACATTAGGAAAACATATGTCGGTTGATAAACAGACCGTCGCCAAGATCGCGTCGCTGGCGCGCATCAAGATGGACGACGAAGAGCTTGAACGCATGGTGCCCGAACTGAACGGTATTCTCGACTGGGTCGAGCAATTGGCCGAAGTCGATGTGGCCGGCGTCGAGCCGATGAGCGCGGTGATCCCCAACAGCTTGCGCCTGCGCGACGATGTGGTCGATGCCGATCCGCAAACCGCAGGCGGCAAGCGCGAAGCAGTGCTCGCCAATGCGCCGGCGGCCGAGCACGGATTCTTCGGCGTGCCCAAGGTGATCGAGTGATCCAGCGTGGCGACAATCCTTCCCCGCTCATCCTGAGCTTGGCGGACTCGAAGAGGGCGCGCAGCGCCATTGATTGTCCTTCACTTCTGGCCTCGCGCTCCAAGAATAAACAATGCTTCGACAAGCTCAGCATGAGCGGATTTTGAGATTATGACTGACCTGACAAAACTCGGCGTAAAGGCAATCCGCGACGGTGTTCGCAGCGGCGATTTCACCGCGCGCGAAGTGGCGGAGAGCTTCAACGCTGCCGTGGCCGAGGCGGCCGAACTCAACGCTTTCATCGTGACCACACCCGACCATGCGCTCGCCGCCGCCGACACTGTCGATGCCAAGCGCGCCAAGGGTGAGGACACCGGCAGCATGGGCGGCGTGCCGATCGGCATGAAGGACCTGTTCGCCACCAGGGGCGTGCAGACCACCGCCGCGAGCCACATCCTCGAAGGCTTCACGCCCGAATACGAAAGCACCGTTTCGCAGAACCTGTGGGACGCGGGCGCAGGGATGCTGGGCAAGCTCAACCTTGACCAGTTTGCGATGGGTTCGTCGAACGAAACCTCGTACTTCGGCAATGTCGCTTCGCCGTGGAAGCTTGAAGGATCGAACCAGCCGATGAGCCCGGGCGGTTCCTCGGGCGGCTCGTCCAGTGCAGTTGCCGCGCGCATCGCGCCTGCGGCTACCGGCACCGACACTGGCGGCTCGATCCGCCAGCCTGCCGCCTTCACCGGCATTTGCGGGATCAAGCCGACCTATGGCCGCTGCTCGCGCTGGGGCGTGGTGGCGTTTGCCTCCTCGCTCGATCAGGCAGGTCCGATGGCGCGCAGCGTCGAGGATTGCGCAATCATGCTCGGCGCGATGGCGGGCTTCGACCCCAAGGACGCGACTTCGCTCCAGATGGACGTGCCTGACTGGGAAGGCGCGCTCAAAGCCGATCTGTAGGGCAAGAAGGTCGGCCTCCCCCGCGAATACCGCATGGACGGCACCGACGAGGCGATTCTCGCTTCGTGGGAGCAGGGCAAGGCGTGGCTCAAGGATGCAGGCGCCGAGATCGTCGATATCTCGCTGCCGCACAGCAAATATGCGCTGCCCGCATACTACATCGTCGCGCCTGCCGAAGCTTCGTCGAACCTCGCGCGCTATGACGGCGTGCGCTACGGCCTGCGCGATCTGCCCGAGGGCGCTGGCTTGCAGGACATGTATGCCGCCACCCGCGCCGCCGGTTTCGGTGACGAGGTCAAGCGCCGCATCCTGATGGGCACCTATGTGCTCTCGGCAGGCTTCTACGACGCCTATTACACGCAGGCGCAGAAGATCCGTACGCTGGTCAGCCAGGACTATGACAAGGCGTGGGCACAGTGCGACCTGATCCTTGCCCCGACGACGCCGACGGCGAGCTTCCCGCTGGGCTCAATGAACAAGGACCCGCTGACGATGTATCTGAACGACGTCTTCGCGGTTCCCGCTTCGCTTGCAGGCCTGCCCGCGATGAGCGTGCCTGCTGGTCTCAACCCCGATGGCCTGCCACTGGGCCTTCAGCTGGTGGGCAAGGCGTTCGACGAGCAGACCGTGCTCGATGCAGGCCTCGCGATCCAGCAGCGTGCAGGCTTCGACCATGCGCCGGAGAAGTGGTGGTGAGCGTCGACCTGCCCCTCATCCTGACCGCTATCGGCATCATGCTCGCCGTGCCGCTAACCTTCATGTTCGCCAATTGGGTGCGCAAACATGTCGATCACGGCGAGGCGCGGTTCGGGCCCGATGGCAAACTGATTTCTGACGAAGAGACGAAACGATGAGCAACTATCGCATCCAGGGCGCAACCGGTGAATGGGAGGTCGTGATCGGCCTTGAGGTCCATGCGCAGGTCACTTCCAACGCCAAGCTGTTCAGCGGCGCTTCGACCGCGTTTGGCGCAGAGCCGAACTCGCAGGTCAGCCTCGTCGATGCCGCGATGCCCGGCATGCTGCCCGTGCCGAACGCTGAGTGCATCCGTCAGGCGGTGCGCACCGGCATGGCGATCGAGGCGGAGATCAACGCTTGGTCACGCTTCGACCGTAAGAACTACTTCTACGCCGATCTCCCGCAAGGATACCAGATCAGCCAGCTCTATCACCCGCTGGTGGGCGAAGGATCGCTGCTGATCGACGCGGACGAAAAGGCCGGCATTCCCGAAGACAAGGTCATCGGTATCGAACGCATCCATGTCGAGCAGGACGCTGGCAAGCTGATGCACGATCAGCACCCGACCATGTCCTATGTCGATTTGAACCGCAGCGGCGTCGCGCTGATGGAGATCGTCTCGAAGCCCGACATGCGCTCACCCGCAGAGGCCGGCGCATACGTGCGCAAGCTGCGCTCGATCCTGCGCTATGTCGGATCGTGCGACGGGAACATGGAAGAAGGCTCGATGCGCGCCGACGTGAACGTCTCCGTGCGCAAGGCTGGCGAGGAATTCGGCACGCGGACCGAAACGAAGAACGTCAATTCGGTTCGCTTCGTCATGCAGGTGATCGAATACGAAGCGAACCGTCAGGTCGACGTGCTCGAAAGCGGCGGAACGGTCGATCAGGAAACGCGCCTGTTCGACGTTGCGACCGGCACGACGCGCACGATGCGTTCGAAGGAAGATGCGCATGATTATCGCTACTTCCCCGATCCCGACCTGCTGCCTCTGGTGCTCGAAGACGACTTCCTTGCCGAGTGCCGCGCTTCGCTGCCTGAATTGCCCGATGCCAAGCGCACGCGCTACGAGCAGGAACTGGGCCTGACGCCCTACAACGCACGCGAACTCACCGCCGAGGTGGAGACTTTCGGACGCTTCGAAACGCTGCTTTCCGCAACGGCGAGCGCCATCGGCAAGGACGAGAAAGCCGTCGCAACACAGGTCGCCAACTGGGCGCTTTCGGTTGCTCCGGGCGTGATCAAGTCTGCCCAAGAATCGGGGGGCGATGAGGCCGATGTCTCGAATGCCACTGCCGAACGTCAGGCGAGCATTCTTGCAATGCAGGACAAGGGCGAGATTTCGGGCGGTCAGGCGAAGGAAATCTTCGAAATCGTCCTGAAAGAGGGCCGCGAACCCGAAGAGATCGCCGACACAGAAGGCCTCAAGCAGGTCAGCGACACCGGCGCAATCGAGGCTGCCATCGACGATATCCTTGCCAACAATCAGGACAAGGTCGAGCAGTACAAGGGCGGCAAGGACAAGCTCTTCGGCTTCTTCGTCGGCCAAACGATGAAGGCGATGCAGGGCAAGGCCAATCCCGCCGTGGTCAACCAGTTGCTGAAAGACAAGCTGGGCTGATCCGGACGAGGCAATCCGGCATTGCCTCGTTTTTCCGGTCTTGATAGCGTCTTATCATCTGAAAGCTGGTGGGACGCACAATAACCAGAATTCCTTCGATTTTTCTCGCCGTTCTGGCGAGCATTCCGCTTGTCGCCTGCGAAGAGTCCGGGCGCGAATATCCGCGTGGATACACCGACGACGGCGTGAAGTTCGCGGAAGACAATTGGCGGTACTTTTTCAGCGCCAAAGGCGTCTTGATGAGCCACTATTCGGAAAGTGGGAAACCGCAGGCCAACTTTTCATGCAACTTCGATCAGTCCGGAACCGATCCTGACATCGCGGCGGTGCTGCGTCTGGAACGTCTCAAAGTATCGACATCTGCTTTCATTCCGCTCCCACAGTGGCCGCAGCCGGCGCTGAAGGTCAGGGTTGGAAGCATGGAGGCTAGCGACCTTAGCGAGATCATAGTTCGCGACGAGGACCGCGCCACGCTCGTCGCGCAGTTCGAGGCACGAGAGCGAAGCCAACTCGTGGCCAGACTGGGTTCAGGCGATCCGGTTGTGCTGACGTTTGGCGAAGATACCATCGAAATTCCCGGGCCGCCCAAATCGATGCGCGAAGCCTTTGCTGCCAAGTGTATGGAGGAGGGCTGATGATGGCTGGGCCGCTCGATCGCATTGCATATTTGGCTGTGTTGGCACTGACCTTCGGCGAATTCCCCATCTTTTTCCGCGGCTAGTCGCCAGCCGAGGGCAACACCGCCGCCATCGTCTCCTATGCGCCCGACTGCACGCGCAGCGAACTGATGGTGCTGCAAACCCAGCTCACACGCGACAAATTCTCGTCCTCGCAGCGCACCCTGTTGATGAAGTTCGAACTGCTGCCCGAAGAGTAGCAGGCACGAAAAAGCCCCCGAAAG
>JAYPMZ010000046.1:0-10994 GCA_038130205.1 Erythrobacteraceae bacterium
TCATCTCCTTGATCGCGGCCTTGGTCACGAGATCGTCGTTACGGGCATAGTCTGGCTTTCTGGTGCCAGCCATGATGCCCTTGTCCGCGGCAAACTGCTCGCGCACGTCCTTCACCACGTCACCGGCGGCACGACCCACAGCGGTCATGCCCATCGCACCGAACAGGTACGGGAGCAGAGCGCCGAGCAGCAGGCCGACGATCACATACGGGTTCTCGAGGCTGAAATCGACTTCCAGCGTCGGGAAGAAGATCCCGAGATCGGTGGTGTAGGCCGCGAACAGCACGAGTGCTGCCAGACCGGCCGAACCGATGGCATAGCCCTTGGTCACGGCCTTGGTGGTGTTGCCTACCGCGTCGAGCAGGTCGGTCTTTTCACGAACGCTTTCGTCCAGACCCGACATTTCGGCGATGCCGCCGGCGTTGTCGGTAACAGGCCCATAGGCGTCGAGCGCCACGACCATGCCGGCAAGCGCAAGCATCGCGGTCGCACCGAAGGCGAGACCGAGCAGGCCGGCCAGTTGGTAGGCTGCGATGATGGCCGCGATGATGACGATGGTCGGCAGAGCGGTCGATTCAAGGCTGATGGCAAGACCCTGGATCACGTTGGTGCCGTGGCCCGTTTCCGAAGCCTTGGCGATCGAGCGAACCGGACGGAAATTCGTGCCGGTGTAATACTCGGTGATCCAGATGATGATCCCGGTCAGTGCGAGGCCGATCAGCGAGCAATAGAACAGGTCCCAACCGGTGAACTCGACCATGCCGAGCCCCGGATTGATGACAGTGTTCATGTCCACGCCCGCAGTTCCAAGCGCGTACTGCGTCACGAAATAGATCAGCGGGATCGCACCTACGGCCGTGACAAGGAAGCCCTTGTACATCGCGCCCATCACATTCGTACCGCCGCCAAGACGGACGAAATACGTGCCGATGATCGAAGTCACGATGCATGCCCCGCCGATCAGCAGAGGCAGTGCCATAAGCGGCAACAGCAGATCGCCAATCGAGGTCAGCAACAGCGCGGTCAGCACCATGGTGGCACCGACGGTCACGACGTAAGTCTCGAACAGGTCGGCGGCCATGCCTGCGCAGTCGCCCACATTGTCGCCCACGTTGTCGGCGATGGTGGCGGGGTTGCGTGGGTCATCTTCGGGGATGCCAGCCTCGACCTTGCCGACGAGGTCGGCGCCGACGTCGGCAGCCTTGGTGAAGATACCACCGCCCAGACGCGCGAAGATCGAGATCAGCGAAGCGCCGAAGGCGAGGCCCACGAGACCGTCGATCACGGTGCGATCGTTCGGGGTAAGACCCATCGGACCGACCATGACGTAGAAGAACACGGCAATGGCAAGAAGTGCGAGGCCAGCCACCAGCATGCCGGTGATTGCGCCTGCGCGGAACGCCAGCGTGAGGCCTTCCTGCAGACCCTTCTCAGCCGCAGCCGCGGTCCGCACGTTCGAACGCACCGAGATGTTCATCCCGATATAGCCCGCAACGCCCGACAGCACGGCGCCGATGACGAAGCCGACGGCAGGAATCCAGTCAAGAAACAGGCCGAGTACGATCGCTGCGACAACCCCGACGATTGCAATAGTGGTGTATTGACGGTTGAGATAGGCCTGCGCGCCTTCTTGAATGGCAGCGGCAATCTCTTGCATCTTTTCGTTCCCGGCACTCGCGCCGAGAACCTGGCGGCTTGTGAATATGCCGTAAAGCACGGCAAGCACGCCCAATCCGATTGATATGAGTATAAGGTCCACGAAAAATCCCCTCTGAAGCGTGGAAGATGCGCCATGGTTTTCCATTGACGCGCAACTTCGGAGCATAGGCTTCGGCGGACGGCGCGCAAGCGGGAAAGCGCGCCCTGTGGGTAGTGCTGCGGCGCTAGCTGTGCTGGTAGCCGAGCCCTTCGCAATTCACGATCGGATCGCCGTCCAGCACTAGCGGTGCAAATCCGTGCGGTTCGACGCTGCCAATGCGGTTTGCTTCAATGGGTGGAGCCACGCCTTGGGGCAGGGTGAAGAGCAATTCGTAATCGTCCCCCCACCGCATCGCATCGAGCCTTCGCGCATTGTCAGCGATCGGCACAGCCGTGCTGTCGATGGCGAATGTAACTCCGCTTGCCTCCGCCATTCGGAAAGCGTCGAGCAATAGGCCGTCGGAGACGTCCATCATGGCACTGACGTGCGAGGCGAGCGCCAAACCTTCGGACAGGCGCGGCACAGGGCGATTGAAAGCGGCAAGGTGCGCGTCCACGCCTTCGAAACCCAGCATCGCGCGGCCCAGCGTGCCGGTGACGAAAACGCCATCGCCGATCTGTGCGCCCGACCGTGCCGGAACGGGTGTGTGCGCTGCCTTGCCGATTGCGGTTATGCCGAGCGTCCGCGGCCCCTTGGCCGACACCGTATCTCCGCCAAGAAGCGGCACGGAAAACCGCGCCAAAACCTCATTCAGACCGGCTAGAAACCGCGCATCGTCTGCACCCAGAGCGTAGCTTAGCAGCACACCGACAGGCTCTGCGCCCTTGGCCGCGAGGTCAGACAGATTGCTGGCGACCAGCTTCCAAGCGACGTCGGCAGGGTCGGCATCGGCACGGAAATGCGTTCCTTGCGCCATGGTGTCGTGAGTGAGAACCAGCGTCTCGCCGCCGATCTCGATCACCGCCGCATCATCGGACAGCCCGCGCGCGCCGGGATGGAGCGGCAGGGCGCGCAAGGCGGCGATGAAATCGGCTTCGGTCAGGCGCGAACGTCCTTTGCCACCGCGTCGAGGATGCCATTGACGAATTTCGCCTCGCGGTCGTCGAAGAATGCTTTGGCCACATCGACATATTCGCTGATCGCGCTCGCTTTGGGCACGTCGACACGCGCCATCAGCTCGTAAGCGCCTGCGCGCAGGATTTGCAGCATGGTCTTGTCGAGCCGCACCAGCGTCCAGCCAGCGGTCAGCTTGGCTGTCAGCGCCGCGTCGATTTCGTCGCGGCGGGCATCGACACCGCGCACTACGTCGTCGAAGAACGCGACATCGGCATCGGCATAGACCTCGCCCTCGTGATCCTCGTCATCAATCTCGCGGCCAAGCCGGTGCTGGTGGAACTCGTCGAGCAGCCGGTTCAGCGCGGTGCCTTCCATCTGATGCTGGTAGAGCGCCTGCACGGCTGCGAGCCGGGCGGCCGAGCGGGCCTGCGAGCGGGGGTTCGAATTGGGATTCATTTGAGACGGAGTTCCAGAGATTTTGCGTGTGCGGGCAGACCCTCGGCATGGGCGAGGCTCACGGCAGCGGGCCCGATAGCACCCAGAGCGGCCTCGTCGAGCGAAATAAAGCTGGTGCGCTTCATGAAGTCGAGCACCGAGAGGCCGCTCGAAAAGCGCGCGCGGCGCGCAGTGGGCAGCACGTGGTTGGGGCCTGCAACATAGTCGCCAACCGCTTCGGGTGTCATCCGGCCAAGGAAAATGCTGCCTGCGTGACGAACCTTGTCCATCACGCTTTCGGGATCGTCGATCGCCAGTTCGAGGTGTTCTGCGGCGAGACGGTTGATGAGCGCGGGCGCTTCTTCGGCAATATCGTTCACGACAATGATGACACCGTGATCATCCCAGCTGGTGCGGGCGGTCTGTCCGGTCGCGAGCATGCTCAACTGCAATTCGACACAATCGGTCACTTGTCGCGCAAAACCCGCATCATCGGTGATCAGGATCGATTGCGAGGTCGGATCGTGCTCCGCCTGACTCAAAAGGTCGGCGGCAATGATGTCGGCATCGTTCTTGCTATCGGCTACGACCAGAATTTCACTCGGCCCTGCAACCATGTCGATACCAACAACACCGTAAAGCTGGCGCTTGGCCTCGGCCACATAGGCATTACCGGGGCCGGTGATGACATCGACCGGCCTGATCCGCTCGGTCCCGTAGGCCAGCGCGCCGACTGCCTGCGCGCCGCCGATGCACCAGATTTCGTCCACGCCCGCAATATGTGCAGCGGCCAGGACGAGCGGGTTGGAATTGCCCTTGGGCGTCGGGGTGACGACCACCAGACGTTCAACCCCTGCGACACGTGCCGGAATGGCATTCATCAGCAGCGAGGACGGGTAAGCGGCGCGTCCGCCCGGAACGTACAGACCGGCTGCATCCACCGCATGCCACTTTGCACCCAGGCGAACGCCAGCATCATCGGTATAGTCGCGGTCTTCGGGGAGCTGTGCCTCGTGATAGGCCCGGATGCGGTCTGCGGCGAGATTAAGCGCATCGCGCAGGCCGGAATCGAGCGCTTCATAGGCTGCGGCGCAGCGTTCGGGCGTAATCTGCCAGTCGCCGTCCTCAACCAGCGAATAGCCATCGAAGCGCTGGGTATATTCAACCAGCGCCTTGTCACCGCTGCCTTTGACCGAGCGCAGAATGTCCTGCACCACGCCAGCAACATCATTATCAGTCTCGCGCCGCGCTTCGACCACGCGGGCGAATTGCTGTGAGAAATCGGGATCGAGAGTGGAAATCTGTAGCATCAGGCGGCGTCCCTGGCGGAGCGCGCTTCGGCATCGGCGCGGAAAGCGGCGACCAGTTCGGCCACGCGCGGATCGGTCTTGAGCGCGGCGCGATTGACGATCAGCCGCGCGGTGATGTCCACGATCCGCTGCGTTTCGACCAGCCCGTTCATCTTGAGCGTTGTCCCTGTCGAAACAAGGTCGACGATCTGGCGCGCCAGCCCCAGCGAGGGCGCAAGTTCCATCGCTCCGTTCAGCTTCACACATTCGGCCTGAATGCCCTGCTGTTCGAAGTGGCGTCGGGTTAGGTTGGGGTATTTGGTCGCAACCCGCAGATGGGTCGCCCCGGCGGCTTCGCCCTCATCGCCCACGGGCCGTGCGACCGACAGGCGGCAGTGACCAATGTCGAGATCGACCGGCGCATAAAGATCGGCGTAGTCGAATTCCTCGATCACGTCGGAGCCGACGATACCGACCTGCGCTGCGCCATGCGCGACAAAAGTCGCCACATCGAAGGCCCGCACGCGGATGATACGCATGTCCTCGCGCGTGGTGTCGAAGGAAAGCGAGCGGTTGGCCTTGTCGTGAAAGCCATCCTCGGGCACGACGCCTGCGCGCGCCATCACAGGCAGCGACTCATCGAGGATGCGCCACTTGGGCACCGCAAAGGTGAGCTGATTGGAGATTGATTGGCCGGTCATAGCGGCGCGGGACTTAGGGACTGGGCGCGCAAAGGGCAATCAAAAGCGCCTGAGGAACGGCATGAGCGACACGAACATCATGGGGCTCGAGGACTTCCGCAAGGCCGTCGAGTGGCAGGCCGACCATGCGGAAAAGAACCTCGCTCCGTGTACCGCGCGGGTTATTCGCGCGCTTCCGGCGCTGTGCGACACGCAAACGGCGACCGGACGCCGGTTGGCCGGATGGCACGGGCTGACGCTCAAGGACGCCGTGCCGCTGCGGGTGACGGGTGGTCTGCATCACCTGCTTCTTAGCGGCGCGGATGACCGGCTGGCGCGGGTGTATTCGGGACAGATTGTCGATCAGGGGCAGGTCGATGCGCTGGTGCGCGATCTGGTCGAGACTTACGATAATCTCGTCCTACCGTGGCTGGACGGTCCTCCGCAGACCAATGAAGCGGGGCGCGGGGCGAGCATTATGGGCGGGCTCTTGTGGCTCGCCCAGCGGGTCGCACCCAAATTCGACCTGTTCGAACCGGGCGCGAGCGCGGGGGTGAACACCATGCTCGAACGCTACCATTTCCGGCTCGGAGAGGTGGAAGTCGGTCCGGCGACATCGCCGATGCAGATTACGCCTGAATGGCGCGGAAAGGCCTCTCCGCCTGCACCGCCAGCAGACTTCGAAATCGTCTCGGTGCGGGGCTGCGACGTTTCGCCTGTCGATCTGTCGGACCCGGTCGCTGCGCTGAAGCTCAAAAGCTATGTCTGGCCCGAAGTGACCATGCGCATGGCGCGGATCGACGCAGCAATCGAACTTGCCAGCGCGAACCCGCCCGATCTGGTCAAGCAGGACGCACGCGATTTTGTCGATGAAATGCTCGCCCGCCCGCAGACGGATGGGACGACACGGGCAATGTTCCACTCGATCATGTGGCAATATATGCCGGCTGCAACGCAGGACCGGATCAGCGCCGCTATCGAGGCAGCAGGAGCACAGGCAACGCCGGAGAAACCGCTCGCAACCATTGCGCTCGAAACCGATCCGGCGACTTTCCGGCACGAATTGAAAGTGCGCTACTGGAACGGCTCGACCGATGACGGCGAGACGCATCTGCTCGGTTTTGCCCATGCGCATGGTGCGTGGGTGGAGTGGGTCGGCCCAGCCTAACCGGTGAGGAATTCCTCCATCGCCGCATTGACCGCCTCTGGCGCTTCCCACGGCACGAAGTGGCCGCAGTCGGGCACTTTCACGATTGTGAGCGGATCGATATCGTCTTCCAGCCCCTCCAGATTTTCGGGCGGCAGCGCAAGGTCGTCGAGCGCCCAGATCACCAATGTCGGTATGGTCAGTTTGGGCAGGGCTGGCGGCGAAAAATCGGCCGGCAGTTCCAAGGGCGCGTCCAACTCTGGCACTTTGATCGGGCTTGCGCGATAATAATTGAGCATGCCGAAAGCCGCCTCGCGGTTTTGCCAATCTTCGAGCAGTGCGGCGCGTTCTTCGGGTTCCATCGCGTTGGGCGAGTCCCATTTCACCTCTTGCAACAAGATGCCGACGAGTCCGTGCTCGCGCACCAGCGCGTCGTTCGCCGGGTCCTGAAAGCCACGGATATATTGCGACGCCTCGCGCTGGACAGGATTAGTGTGGATCAGCTTCTGAAAGATCGCAGGATGCGGCGCATTGGCGAGGATCGCGCGCTCGACCCGAGCATGCTGCCCGGCATAGGCGACGCCCCACGCAAGCGCGCCGCCCCAGTCGTGACCGACGATTGTAAACTTCGCGATGCCAAGCGCGTCGGCGAGCAGGAACACGTCGCCGATCAGCTTGTCGGCGGTGTAAGCCTCGACCTCCTGCGGCTTGGACGATCCGCGATAGCCGCGCTGATCGGGAGCAATACAGCGAAAGCGATCCTTGAAATGCGCGATCTGGTGGCGCCACGTCCGGTGACTTTCGGGGAAACCGTGAAGGAAAATCATCACCGGCGCATCGCTTGGCCCGACATCAACGACATCCAACTCGATTCCGTTTGCGAGGGTGACGCGTTTCTGTTTCATTCCGCTCACGCTCCTTCTTCCATCTTTTCCATATAACCCGCAGCGACCATTCCTGCGACCTGATCGAGCAGCGCTTCGGGCGTGCGGCGCATCTCGCCCATCGCCAGTTCGGCGCCTTGGGCAACTATGATCTCGCGCGAACCTGCGGCCAAACCGTCGAGCATGGTCTTGGCCGCATCGGGCGCGGGAATGCCTTCGTCGATGGCCTTGTCGGACCGTCCGCGCTTGCTGCCGTCGCCGACCATCGCGTTGCGCGAGACGCCGGTGGCAACCGAGCCCGGATAGATCACATGCACGCTGACACCGGTCTGCGACAACTCTGCGCGCAAAGCGTCTCCATAGCCTGCAAGCCCGAATTTCACCGCGCTATAGGCCGTGCGCATCGGCACACCGACTTTGCCCGCAATCGAGGAGATGAAGGCGATCGCGCCCGAGCCGCGTTCCACCATGTGTCCGATAAGCCCTTGGGAAAAGGCGATTTGAGCGGTGAGGTCGATTGCGATGATATCACGATAAACCTGCATGTCCGTCTTGAGCGCGCGGCTGCGCTGCGAGACTCCGGCATTGGCGAAGGCGACATCTACGCCCCCTTTCCACGCGATTGCCTTTGCCGTCGCATCCGCGAGGGCCGCGTCGTCGCGCACGTCAAATGGGAGGATCAGCGTCTCGCCGCAATCTGCGGCAACCTCGGCAAGCCGCGCCTCGTCACGTCCTGAAAGAATAACATGCGCCCCGCGCTCCGAAAGGTCACGCGCCAGCGCTGCGCCGATGCCCGAGGAAGCCCCGGTGATCCATGCTACCTTGCCCGAATAATCCATATTTCTCTCCCGTTTGTGCAAGCCTTAATCGGCGGGAGTGGGTGGGGCAATCAGCTTGGGTCCGAAAGGCCTGCAATCTCGGGCAAATGGGCGGGGAAGACTGCTTCGTGCCAGTCGCTTAACTCGCGCGCGGTGAACCAGCGGTGCTGTGTCATGACCTGCTGTTCAAGCTCGGTGTGGCCGCTCGTCTCGATGTGCGCTTCGGAAACGCGGACAAGGAAATAACGCTCGTCTGCCTGCACAGGCTCGCCTTCGACAGTGATGAATTCGGGTGTGGTTCGCCCGATCTGTTCTCCGGGGTCGGCGGTGATACCGGTTTCCTCGAACAATTCCCGCCGCGCAGCCGCTTCAAAACTCTCGCCCGGATCACATTCTCCGCCTGTCGTGCACCAGAAGGGCGGACGACCGGGGACGTCGAAGCGAAACATCAGGACCCGGTCCTGCGGATCAAGCAGGATAATGCGCGCTGAGCGACGGACGCGTTTCGCGTTCATACGGTAGGCGCGCTTGCCTTGATCGCGACCGCGTGCACGCGCTGGCCGACAATATCACCCAGCGCCGATATTACCGCACGCTGGCGGGCAAGGCGGTTCATCTTTGCAAAGGCGGGTGCTTCGATCACCACGGTGAAATGCGACTCGCCCGATCCGTCGTCACCCGAATGGCCCGAGTGTTTGGCGCTGTCATTGATGATCTCGAGCTGGGTAGGGGCAAAGGCCTCGATCAGCAGGGCCTGCATCTCTGCTGCTACGCTTCCGCTCATCATCGAATTCCTTCTCTGCAACTGTGGGTGGGTTGGAATTTGGCAACTCCGTCGCCATTCTCAAGGGTTCATGTCTCAATCACGATTCCACGGACGGTACGAAACCGAAGAGCGGGTGTGCGAACACCCGATGTGCCAGGAGCCGGGTGAATTCCGTGCACCCGGTTTCCGCCCCAACGGTTTTGACGGGCCGGGTGAATGGCGCTGGATGTGTCTTGAACACGTGCGCGAGTTCAACGCCGGTTATGACTGGTTCGAAGGCATGAACGCCGAGGAGATCCTCGCCGCGCAATCCCCTGCGAGCGGCTGGCGTACCGAAAGCGCGGCCTTCAGTCCGCGCGCGCAAGTCGACGGCATGCCGCGCTGGGCCGATTTCGACGATCCGCTCGATGCCATTTCCGCGCGCGCCAGCGGCATCAAGAGCCGCGCCCAGCGCGAAGCTGCGATGGCAATGGAAGGGCGCTTCTCGAAGGACGAGGCGGCAGCGCTCGAGACGATGGGGCTGGGCAGTGATACCGACAAACGGCGGCTGCGGCGGCGCTATTCCGAACTGGTGCGGCGCTACCATCCCGACCGCAACGGCGGTGATCGCAGCTACGAAGCGCGGCTGGGCCGCGTCGTCGAGGCGTACCAGCTGCTGCGACAATCGCGCGCTATCGGTTAGCTTTGCGAGGGCGCTGGCCCGGTAAGTTCCGCATCAATGGCTTTCGCCTCTTTATTGGCAGGCCAGCCTATCAGCACATTAATGATGGTTTGTACCGGCCCCCGTGGAGTGCCAGCCGGGAGATCGCTCATCCAAGAAAACATTTAGCCCGAAACTAACGCCTCATCACTTCAATTCTGCCGAAATGCCCAGCGCAACGTGCGACCCATGCCCCATGTCGCCGCGCGGGCGGGTAGGGCGGTGAGCATCGGCCGGCGCAGTTGCAGCATGTGTCGCGCCCAGTCAGGTAGCATTGCGACCGCTTCTGCTCCGATCATGCGCTGGATCGCTGGCGGCGTGTTCTCGGGGCGCTGGCTGAGCACCAGCTGCGCCACTTCGCGAGCAGCGGGCGATGGTGTGAGGTCGCTGCGCATTTCGCGGATCAGCGCGTCCACTTCGCGCCGCGTTTCAGGCACGGGGTCGGCACCCAGAGCGCGAGCGATAATTGCGAACTGGCGGTAATATCCGTCCTGCTCGTTGCCCGGCATATCGGGCCGGACATGGCGCAGATAACCGGCGAGGAAGCTTTGCGCCTCGGTTACGTGCACCCAAGCGAGTGTGCGCGGATTGGTGGCCGAATAGGGCGAGCCATCGGGCAGCACTCCGCCAACCTTGGCGTGTATGCGATTTACGCGCTCGATCGCCTTTACTGCATCGTCGCGATGGCCGAAGCTCGTCACCGCAATGAAGCGCGCCGTGCGTCGCAGTCTGCCGTGCATATCCTCGCGGAAATTCGAATGGTCGAGCACCCCTTGCAGCGCATGCGGGTGAAGCATTTGCAGAAGCAGCGCGCGCACACCGCCGGTCATCATGCCGACGATATCGGCATGAACCAGACGGATCGGCGTATCGCGTTCGAACAGCGCCTCATCCGAAATGGCGACAGGCTCCTGTCCGGCGGCACGATCGTTGAATGTGCCGCGAACCTGCTCGACGAGCTTCAAGCGCAGGGATTCGATCGGATCGGCCATGAAAGCGAATATAGGGGCGGTTTGAGGATAGGGAATGGCGATGAACCGAAAAGCCCCTCTTGCCCGCGTGGCCTTGGGCCATTAACGCCCCTGATGAAATGAACTCACATTCTACCGAAGAATTCGCCGGCAAGGGCGGGATGCCCTCTCAGCCAGATGCAACCGTTGACGTGCGCGACATGTTCGGGATCGACGTCGATTGGCAGGTTCCTGCTTTTTCGTCGAATGACGAGCATGTGCCCGAGATCGACGAAAGCTACGTCTTCGATCCCGACACGACGCTCGCGATCCTTGCAGGCTTTGCGCACAATCGCCGCGTCATGGTTCAGGGCTATCACGGCACGGGTAAGTCCACCCACATCGAACAGGTCGCAGCGCGCCTCAACTGGCCGAGCATCCGCGTCAATCTCGATGCGCATATCAGCCGTATCGACCTCGTCGGGCGCGATGCGATCGTCCTCAAGGATGGTTTGCAGGTTACAGAGTTCAAGGAAGGCATCTTGCCGTGGGCGCTTCAGCACCCGGTCG
>JAYPMZ010000046.1:11004-14494 GCA_038130205.1 Erythrobacteraceae bacterium
TGCTCCCCTGGTCGTTGCAACGCCCGGTCGCACTGGTGTTCGACGAATATGACGCGGGTCGCCCCGATGTGATGTTCGTGATCCAGCGCGTGCTCGAATTCGATGGTCGCCTGACGCTGCTCGATCAGAACCGCGTGATTACGCCGAACCCGTATTTCCGCCTGTTTGCGACCACCAACACGGTCGGCCTTGGCGATACCAGCGGGCTGTATCACGGTACGCAGGCGATCAACCAGGCGCAGATGGACCGCTGGAACATCGTCGTCGCGCTGAACTATCTGCCTGCCGAAACCGAGCAGAAGATCGTCCAGTCAAAGACGCCGGGCACCGATCCCAAGCTGGTCGCCGATATGGTCAAGGTCGCCGAACTCACCCGTCAGGGCTTCATGAGCGGCGACATCTCGACCGTGATGAGCCCGCGTACCGTCATCACCTGGGCGCAGAACGCGGCGATCTTCAATTCGGTCGGCTTTGCCTTCCGCCTGTCATTCCTCAACAAATGCGACGAGGCCGAACGCACGCTGGTGAGCGAATATTACCAGCGCGTGTTCAACGAAGACCTGCCCGAAGGCGCTGCCAAGGGCGGCTAGGCATCCCGCTTCGGGATGCTGAAATCTTCTGTTCAGGCAGACGGTGGCTAGTGCTTCGACACGATGAGCATTTTCACCGTCTTGCGCCCAGCCGTGTTACTCTGCTAACACAGTGACAAATGGGCCTGTTTGACCGAATCTGGAACCGCTCGAGAGCTTCCGAGCCGCGCCATGGCGAGGCGGGATACTATGCGCTCTACGAGAGCCAGCGGCCTTATGAATCCGACGACGACCTGCCGCGCTACCGCGCCTCGGCGACGCCCGACTACGATGCATGGGACAGCCGCCTTTCGCAACTCGATAGCGAGGTTGAGCACGAAGAACGCCGCAAGCGTCCTTGGTGGAACCGTGAGTACTGGCACGCACGGCGCAAGCGCTGGTGGGCGGTGCGGATCGTCGCTGCCTGTTTCATGGCGTTCTTCCTTTTGTTCGCTTACCTCGCAGTCACCGCGCCGCTGTCGAAAAGCCTTGAGCCTATCGCCGCGCCGCAGATAACGCTGCTTGCGAGTGATGGCACACCGATTGCGCGCAGCGGCGCGATGGTCGCTGAGCCGGTCGAAGTAGCAAAACTGCCCCCGCATGTGGTTGAGGCCTTTCTCGCAATCGAGGACCGGCGGTTCTATTCGCACTGGGGCATCGATCCGCGCGGGATCGCCCGCGCCATCTGGACCGGCAATGGCGGCGGCTCGACCATTACCCAGCAGCTTGCGAAGTTCACCTTTCTGACGCCCGAGCAGACCATGACCCGCAAAGCGCGCGAGGCGCTGATCGCCTTATGGCTCGAAGGGTGGCTGACCAAGGACGAGATCCTCGAACGTTATCTCTCCAACGCCTATTTCGGTGACAACCAATACGGCCTGCGCGCTGCCAGCCTGCATTACTTTTACCGTCAGCCCGAAAACCTCAAACCCGAACAGGCAGCGATGCTGGCCGGGCTTTTGCAGGCCCCTTCGCGCTATGCGCCGACAAATCACTATGATCGCGCCAAGGCCCGTATGGACCTCGTCATCGGGTCCATGGTTGCAGCGGGATATCTCACGCAGGCAGAGGCTGATGCGCTTCCCGACCCGAAGCTCGACGTTCGCACCCGCGATGATCTGCCGACCGGCACCTATTTTGCCGACTGGGCGCTACCGCTCGCGCGTGAGGGGATGGAGCCGGGCTATGAACGGCAGGTCGTAACCACCACGCTCGACGCGCAGCTTCAGGCGCTCGCCAATCGCGTGACGAGCCGTGCGGCATTGGGCGATGCGCAGGTCGCGCTGGTGGCGATGCGTCCCACGGGGGAAGTGGTCGCGATGGTGGGCGGGAAGAGCTACGCCGACAGCCCCTTTAACCGCGCAACGCAGGCTCGCCGCCAACCGGGCTCGACCTTCAAGCTGTTCGTCTATCTCGCCGCGCTCGAAGCCGGCTGGGACCCTGAAGACACGATTCCCAACACCGAAATGACCAGCGGCGCCTATCGGCCCAAAAATGCCCGTGAACGCTACACTGACGAGATTACGCTGGAAGATGCCTTTGCGAGTTCTTCCAACGTGGCAGCGGTCCGCCTGTTCAACGAAGTCGGCAGCGAACGGGTAATCCGCATGGCGCGTGCACTCGGCGTGACATCATCGATGACAGAGGGCGATCCGAGCCTCGCACTGGGCACCTCGACGATGACACTGCTTGAACTGACCGCCGCCTATGCCGGGGTCGCGGCGAACCAGTTTCCCGTGCAACCCTATGCCTTCGCGCCTGAAGATCAGAGCTGGTGGGATTGGCTGACAACCTCGTCGGACAGCGCCTCGGGCCGCACGCATGAGGACATCGAGCAAATGCTGCGCGCCGCGATCAACCGCGGCACGGGCAGGGCGGCAACGCTTCCGATCCCGAATTTCGGCAAGACCGGCACGACGCAGAACTACCGTGACGCGCTGTTCGTCGGCTATGCGGGCGATCTCGTCGTTGGCGTTTGGGTCGGCAATGATGACAATTCGCCCATGCGCGGCGTGACGGGCGGCGGACTTCCGGCGCGTATCTGGAAAGATTTCATGCGCAGTGCGCTCGAACTCCCGGCTCCCAAGCCGAGCGCCTCACCCGATCCCGAAGGTCCCGTGCAACCGCTTGATATTGGCGAGGGCGAGGAGATTCCGTTGGGAGAGGATGGCACGTCGCTGCGCTTCGAGGAGGACGGGCTTATCCTGTCGCAAGACGGGGTTCCACTGGATGTCATCCTCGACGAAGACGGGTTTCGACTGGAGCCCGCCGAACCCCCGAATTAGCGGTTAATCGTCCGCCATCAGGATGTTCATGACCGCGCTCGCAATCGGGCGCGAGCGATCATCCTGCCACGCTTCTACCGTGACATTGGCGTTGCGCCGCCCGATGCGGGTAATACGCCCCTTGGCAAAGCTGGTCTGGGATTTGCCCGCGGAGAGATATTGCACGGTAATGTTGACCGGCTTGAGCTGCGCCTCGCGCCCTTCGGCAGACAAGACCGAACGCAATGCGGCATAGGCTGCATTTTCGAGCAATCCGGCAGTTGCGCCGCCATGATAGTGCTGCGGGCGCCCCTCCACGGTCGGACCGAATTCGACCGTGAGAACAGGTGAGCCGTCCTCGACATCGCAGACGCGGATACCGAGTGCGCGCGCGTAGGCGGGCAGGCTTTGGTTGATCGCGTCGAATTCAGGCATCGCCGGTCCCCGCTTCGCTCGGTGGAGTGTCGTCAACCTTTTCGAGCGCGCGCGGCTTGTGTTGGCCGATGGTCATGAACACGCCCGCGATATGCGCAACAGGATCGTCTTTGTTGCCGTCATGAGCGATACCCCGGACGAAGGCTGCAGAGCGGGTAACCCGGTAGCATTCGACCCGTCCCCAGACCGCGCTCCGTTCGCGCGAGGGTCGTTGGTAATCGA
>JAYPMZ010000046.1:14504-17059 GCA_038130205.1 Erythrobacteraceae bacterium
GCGTGGCGACGGGGAGAAATTCACCCCTGCTGTGCCAGATCGCCATGCCGCTCGCCATATCCATTAGGCTGATGATCGGGCCGGAGGCGAGCACATGGCGTTCGGGCTCGCCTAGCAAATCTTCGCGCCACGGCAATTTCAGCTCGACCCAATCCTCACCGCAATCACTGAATTCAAGGCCGAGCCATCCGGGATGGCCGAATTTGAAAAAATGCGGTGCGACCGCTCTGGCATCGAATTTCTGCAAGGGTGTGCGGTGCTCTTGGCTCATGATTTTTCGACCCTGTGCGCAGGCGAATTCCATTACAATGATTTAATTTATCACAGCTTACGAACTCGGTCAGTCTCCCCCTTGTGCCGAGGCAATGCTGCCTTGGTTCATATGACAAAGGGGCGCATTCATGCCAAAAATAGAACTCTCCAGCCTTCCTGGCCTCGAAAGCGCGCAGGCGCTCTTCGGCGCCATCAGCGACTTCGCCGCAGGACCCGGTGACGACATCGTGGAGATCATGATCTACCTCTACGATTCAAGCCCGCCGCCGCCGCCGGGTCTGTTCTGACCGGGGCCTTCGCAATGCAGGTCCACCCCGCCATTGCCGCGCAGCGAGGCCCTCCAGCCTCGCAGGGCCGTTCCCGAGATTGCCTGGGTTGGGGGTTCGCGGCCTGGCACCAGATGACCGCGGGTTCGGCATTGGGGCACCAGTGCGAAGGCTTTGCTGCGGGTGGGGCTCTTTCTCGCTTTCCCGCTCTCGCCGCATTAATGGGCGATCGTGACACCGCACCAAAGTTCGTCGCTGCCTTCGTGCAACCCTTCATCGCCGCATTGCGCGCAGAGCCATTGGGCGAGATTCCGTTCCGGCACAACACAGGCGAGGGGTTTGCGCGCATCCAACTGCTTCAAAGCGGCGGCGTGACCCTGTCCCTGTGCGTGTACGAGCCGATGCATTGGAACCAGACGCCTGAAACTGTCCGCTTCGTCGATTGCGAAAGCCACGAAATCGTTATCTCCGGAGCAGCCCGGGGCAGGGCCTATCGGCTCTCGGGACGTGCGCATGGTTTCTCCGCGTGGAACCGGGACTGGCAAAGCGGGGATCGAATTGAGCGCAAGCCGATGGAGCATTCACGCCATGTCCTGCATGTCGAGAAGTCCATGCTGGTGTTGCAACTCACCCGCGCAGCGCAAGCCCCCAGGCCATCGTGCGAATATCGACTGAACGACGGCGCATTGGTTCGCGAGACGAGCGGAGACAAGCGTGCGAGTGAACAATTCATGGCCCTCGGCTTACTCGGCGCGATGGGCGCGGCGTCTGCGAGAGCGCCGATCAGAGACTTCGCGCGGCATGCCGCGCACGACCGGGATGCGCGCTGGGAGGCCGTCCGGCAATTGCTTGCGCTCGACAGCGCGGCTGGCTTTGCTTTGCTGAACCAATTGGCGGAAATGAGCGCAGACGTTCTGTCGCGCCCTGCGGCCAAGCTGCGCAAACAGCTGATCAGCGCTTACCCGCAGCTGCAAGCGGTTACGGCATAATGCCGCAAGTCATCGAAAACTCTGCCGCTGAAAGCTGTTCACTGCCGGAGGCAATCGAAGCCCTCGCCGCATTGCACTTCGATCCGCGCGAGGAGGGCAGCGTGCTGGCAGCCTCACGCTGGCTGCGGCGGCTCGGCAACAACCGGACATTCCTTGCAGACATTCTGCTCGATCGCTTGGCGGGCCGCAGCGCGGGTGCGGCCGTCAGTGGGTATGGCCCACAGGCAATCCTTCTGAGCGAGGTGCGCGGCAATATGTTCCTGCGCGCCAATATCTGGCCCGCCGAGCACGATTTGTGTTTTCGCACCAGCGGCGCGCGCAGCTTTGTCTACGGAGTTCCGCACGATCACAATTTCGCATTCCTGACCTGCGGCTATCTGGGGCCGGGGTATCGAAGCGACTATTTCGAATTCGATTATGAGACAGTCTGCGGTCTTCGCGGAGAGGATGCACGGCTGCGCTTCGTGGAACGCAGCGCGCTGCACGAAGGCAAGCTGATGCTCTACCGCGCACACCGCGATGTGCACTCGCAGCTGCCACCCGAAAGCCTCTCGGTTTCGCTCAACGTGATGCATGTCGATCCGGCGCAATGCTGGTTCGATCAATACGGTTTCGACCTTGAAAGCGGGGAGGTGACGCGCTTGCTCAACTCCAATGCAACCGAAGTCTTCCTACGCGCGGCCGTTGCAAGCGGAGCGGACGAGGCGCTGGATTTTGCGCGATGGGTCGGGCGCACGCACCCCAGCGAGCGTCTGCGGCTCGCAAGCTTCGAGGCCCGGAGCGGAGTGGTTGCAGAGAAAGATGCGCTGTGGCGCGAGGCTGAACTGTGCGGCAGCCGGATGGTCGCGGCTGTGGCGAGCAAGCGTCGGTCAGAGCTCGATTAGAGTATCCCGCCAGCCAGCCGGTCAATCGCCCCTTGCAGGATAATCGCCGCAGCATGGCTGTCGATGGCCTCGGCGCGGCGGGCGCGGCTCATGTCCTGCGCGATCATCGCGCCTTCCGCGCTCTGGGTGGACCAGCGTTCGTC
>JAYPMZ010000046.1:17069-19198 GCA_038130205.1 Erythrobacteraceae bacterium
TCCATATTGCGCGGAAGGCCCAGCACGATGCCCGTCACTCCGCGTTCGGAGATCAGCGTGGCAATCTTGTCGCGGTCCTTGCCCCATTTGCTGCGCCCGATGGTCTTTCCATTTGTCGCAAAACGCCATCCGGCATCGCAGAAGGCGGTGCCGATGGTCTTGGTTCCGAGGTCCAGCCCGAGCAGCACGCCCCCGTCAGGAAGTGCAGCTGCGAAGTCGGGTGCGAATTCGGTAATCAGCTTGCCGGTTCCTCGGTCCCTGCGAAGGCACGCACGCGGCGGTTCACATCCGCCTGCGTGTTCGCCCAGAACAGCGGAATGTCATAGACATGGTAGTTGTTCCCCGGCAGCACATAGGCGCCTGCGGTCGAACCAAGATCGGGCGGATCGCCGATCAGCAGCAGTCCTTGCGCATCGCAGCGCGCGGGAACCGATGCGCGGACAAGCCGGCCGTTGGAAATGCTCTCATCGGGAACCAGTGTGCCGAGATTGGCGCTTGCCTCGGCAGTACCGCGGAAAGTGCCAGTGATCGGGTTGGTGCAGAGGATTTGCGATTCGCCGCGTGGTTCACCGTCGAAACCGATCGATTCCGAATAGGCCCGCATCAGCGATGATGGGTCCGCAGGTTCGGCAAAGCTCGACCACGAGAGCACGCAGCCGGTTTGCTGCGATGTCGCGCAAGCGGGGAAGCCCAGCTGCGGCATGTCGTGCTCGACCGAGATCGGCCAACCGATAACGTAGGCTCCCACCAGCCGCTCGGCGACAGGAGATCCGGCGACCTGTTCGCGCAGCAACCGGATCAGGTGCAGTGCGCCCTGACTGTGTCCGGCGAGTACGACGGGGGTGTCTTCGTCAATCGAATCAAGGAAGAACGTAAAGGCTTCGAGCACGTCGCCATAGGCAGCATCTATGGCCTGCTGGCCTTCGGGAGCATCGGTCAGGAATGCGCCCATCGTCGCCTGACGATAGCGCGGAGCCCAGATTTCATCGGCAGAGTTAAAAGGGCTCGCCATGCCGCGCACATAGATCCCCGCGATCCGCTCGGCCTCGTCCTCGCCGATGGGCGCGTTCCAGTTGTCGCGGCTGAGATAGCTGGTGGGGTGGATGAAGAAGACTGCAAACTTGGGCGTCTCCCCGGCCGCCTCATCCGTCTCATCGCTCGCAGGTTCGATGGCCGCGTCCTCGACATAGGCAGGCTGCCAGCGGGCCGGGTCGCTCACCCCGATACCCGGGCGCGAATACCACATCGCCGGGTCCTGATAGGCGTTGAGCTCAAGCGGTTCCTGCTCGACGAATTCGGTAGTCGGGACGAGCGCCACTGCTGCGATCTCGTCCGACCAGAAACGCAGCGCGATAAGCCCAGCCAGCACCAGAACGATGCAGATTGCGACGAAATAGAGAAACTTCTTTGCCATGGGCTACGCGCCTCTCCAGTTATTCTGCGGTTTCGCCTTGGGTGTCGCCTGTTTCGGCAATCGCCGGACGCAGCGTGGTCCATGCCCGCTCGCCGCGCGCCGATGAGAACCAAGTGAGCGGGTTCCACGTGCCCGAACCGTCGAAGGATACGGTAATGAACTCGGCACGTCCGCCGACGTTCTCGAGCGGGATACCTCCGCCCAGACCGCGCATGCTTGCAGGCGCACGGCTGTCGGCGCTTTCGTCGCGGTTGTCGCCCATCACGAAGACATTGCCTTCGGGAACGGTGTAGGGCCCGAAGTTGTCGAGCGGCTGGTTCTCGTGGTCGATCACCAGATAGGTCGCGCCATTGGGCAGCGTTTCGCGGAAAGTCGGCGGTTCGAACCAGATCGAGCCGTCGGGGTCACGCACACGGTAGGCGTCAAATGCGGCAAGACACGGGCCGTTCTCGCACATCAGATCGGGTTCGAACGGGATACGCACGGGCGGCACGATCTCGCGCTTCACGCGGGTGCCGTTAAGAACGATCTCGCCGTTTTCGACCTGAATGATGTCGCCCGGCAGCGCTACGACGCGCTTGATATAGTCCTCGTCACGGTCGGGGTGCACTGGGATGACGATATCGCCATACTCCGGGGTCGAGCCGAAAATGCGCCAATCGCCGCGTGGACGCAGGTGGAAGCTCGCAGATGCCCACGACCAGCCATAGGGAGA
>JAYPMZ010000047.1:0-1566 GCA_038130205.1 Erythrobacteraceae bacterium
GGCCGGGGGTGTCGACGATGTTGATGCGCGTCACTTCGCCGCTGGGCGCTTCCCATTCGACGCTGGTGCACTTGGCAAGGATGGTGATCCCGCGTTCTTTTTCGAGGTCGCCGGAATCCATCGCGCGCTCTTCGACCCGCTGGTTCTCGCGGAAAGTGCCCGATTGGCGGAACAGTTGGTCAACCAGAGTGGTCTTGCCGTGGTCAACGTGAGCAATAATCGCGACATTGCGCAGCGAAGTGGGTGCAGCGGCCATGAGAAAGAAGTGCCTTCAAATTATCGAATCAGGAGGGAGGTCGCGCCGCATTTCGGCAGCGACTTTTTGTGCATTGCGGCGCGCCATAGGGAGTGTAGGAAGGATAGGCAATCTTTCAGGCGGAAATTGCGCGCCTTGAGTGCGGGCAAAATGGGGCAATCATGAAGAAATCGGTTTCTAAAGTTGTCGCTACGGTGGCGCTGGTCTCGGGACTTGCCTTTGCCGGGCTGGCCTCGGCGGGTCTCGCACCCGGTAGCCTGATTGCTCCTGCGGCAGCACAATCAGGTTCCGCGACTGCGGTTGCGCGCCTGAAGGTAAGTGAGCTGGAGGGCACGTGGATCGAGCCGGTAACCGAAAGCGACGATGGCACTGTGATAACCCGCGGGAGCGAGAATGTCGTCGTCATCGGTGCCGATGGCCGGTTCAACGATGCGCTTGAAATCGAATTCCAGTTTCGCGGCAATCCGCAGTTCGACGGCCTTTACCTGTTCAAAAGCGAGGGACGCGTCTCGATCGCTTCGGAACAAATCACCTGGGCTGTCGACAAGGCCTGGGTTGTGCCGGTGATCCCCGACGACGCTTCTGCCGCAAAGCGCGATGCGATGACCTATCTGGGCAAGGAATTGTCGCAGGGAATGCGCGAGACCGAGACCTATCCCATCGTCTCATATGACGGAAGTCAACTGGTTATGGATGCCGGTTCCTATGACAAATTTGTCGAATACGTGATGACGCGGCGGTAATTTCCGCCTTCGGGCGCCCTGTACAGCGCCAATGTGCGTTAGCTTCGACTACGCCACGTACTATCCCGCATGCCTCCGGTGCCGTAGCGGCAATTCGCCAGCTCTTCGGATCTACCATGCGGTAAGTATGTCATGAGGTGTGTCGGCCTTGCAACAATACCCTTGAATCCCGCGGATTTCTGCGGGTTTCGCGCTTGTCGCTGATGCCACAGCGGGTTACATGCATCACCGATCAGAATTGACCGCGAGCAAGCATCTTGGGGATGCGTTTGTTAGTGACCGGCATTTTTGATGGTAAGAGGAGAGGATTTTACCATGACTTCACCCGTTTCCGGGCCCAAGGGCTCGTTCCGTTTTGCGCTGCTCGCAGGGGCCGGCGCTGTTGCATTGGGCACACCCGGCGTGGTTTTCGCGCAGGATAGCGAACAGCCAGAACTCGACGCGCCGACCAGCGGCAACCAGATCATCGTGACCGCGTCGAAGCGCGAGCAGACGCTTCAGGAAACACCGATTTCGGTCAGCGTGACCACCGGCGAAACGCTGGAACAGGCGCAGATTCGCGACGTT
>JAYPMZ010000047.1:1576-10160 GCA_038130205.1 Erythrobacteraceae bacterium
CGCGACGTTCTCGACCTTCAGACGGTCACTCCCTCGCTGCGTGTCAGCCAGCTGCAGAACTCGTCGTCGTCGACCTTCATCATTCGCGGCTTCGGCAACGGCGACAACAACTTCGGGATCGAACCCTCGGTTGGCGTGTTCATCGACGGCGTGTTCCGTTCGCGTTCGGCATCGGCTCTGTCCGATCTTCCCAACGTTCAGCGCATCGAAGTCCTGAACGGCCCGCAATCGACCCTGTTCGGCAAAAACGCCTCGGCTGGTGTGATCTCGGTCGTCACCCGCCCGCCGCAGTTCGATTTCGGCGGTTCGGCCGAAGTCAGCTACGGCAACTACAACGCGCTGATCGTCAAGGGCGACGTGACCGGTCCGATCTCGGACAACATCGCATTCTCGATCGACGGTAGCTACAACGTCCGCGACGGCTACGGCACCATCGTCAACCTGAACGAAGAAGTTTCGGAGCGTAACCGCTACGCCGCTCGAGGCCAGCTGCTGATCGAGCCGACCCCCGATCTCTCGGTCCGCCTGATCGGCGACTATTCGAAGATCGACGAAGCGTGCTGCGTGGTCAGCACCATGGTTGCCGGTCCGACCGCACCCGCCGTGTTCGGCGTGGGTGGTGCGCTCAACACCGATTTCTTCAGCTATGATGTCTTCCTCAACAAGGTCCCCGAAAACGAAGTCGAGAACTACGGCTTCTCGGGCCAGGTCGACTGGGCAACCGGCCCGATCTCGGTGACTTCGATCACTGCCTATCGCGAGTTGAAGAACTTCGTCGATCAGGACGTCGATTTCACCAGTGCGGACATCGTCAACGAAATCCGCGACCAGCAGGTCGAAACCTTTACACAGGAACTGCGGATCACCTCGGACTTCGACGGCCCGCTGAACTTCCTGCTTGGCGGTTACTACTTCGATGAGTCGATCACGCAGGAAAGCACGCTGATTACCGGCGCGGATTCGCGTGCGTTCTTCTCGCTGCTCGCCGGCAACCCGCAGGTGTTCAACGGTGTGGAACAGGCTCTGGGTCTGCCGCAGAACAGCATCTTCTCGCAGGGTCCGCTGACCGCCGAAACCTATACGATGGACAACGAGTCTTACTCGATCTTCGGTACCGTCGACCTCGAGCCGATTGATGGCCTCGTGTTCACCGCGGGCTTCAACTACACCGACGACAAGAAGGACTTCGCGCTCTCCGGTCAGGCGTTCGACGAACTGGCGAACATCAACCTCGTCGATGCCTTTATCGCTGGCGCCATCGGCACCACCGATCCGGCAACGATCGCGGCCTTTGCAGCTGCCAACCCGGCAACCTTTGGCGCAATCGCGGCGGCGGCTACCGATCCGGCACAGAACCCGCTGTTGGCGCTGACTCCGTTCCAGTTCCAGCCGCCGTTCCTGACCATCCCGAACGCGGTCGAAGATGGCCGGACGAACGATGACAAGCTGACCTACCTGTTCCGGGCTGCGTATCAGGTGTCGAACGAAGTCAACGTCTATGCCAGCTATGCAACCGGCTTCAAGGCGAGCTCGGTCAACCTGTCGCGCGACAGCCGTCCGCTGTTCGGCGACTATATCCCGGGGCCGCTTGGTTCCTCGATCCTTGCTCCGTCCTCGCCGATCCGCGATGCCGGTCTTGGCGTTGCCAACCTCACCACCGGATCGCGCTTTGCCGGTCCTGAAGAGGCGGAAGTCTATGAAATCGGCTTGAAGGCGCAGTGGGAAGGGTTCGGCTTCAACCTCGCGCTGTTCGACCAGACGATCGAAGGCTTCCAGAGCTTCCTGTTCACCGGCACGGGCTTCCAGCTCAACAATGCAGGTCAACAGTCGGTAAAGGGCTTTGAATTCGATGCCACGATCAGCCCGGTCCCCGAGCTGGTGTTCACCTTTGCCGTGACCCACCTCGATCCGATCTACGACAGTTTCGTCGAAAGCCCTGTCGGCGATCTGACTGGCGCCCGTCCGGGCGGCATTCCTGCGTGGAGCATCGCCACCAGCGCGACCTACACCCACGAATGGGACAGCGGCACGCGCCTGATCTCGCGTCTCGATTACAGTCATGAATCGAACACTGATCTCAACAACGGCCTGCCGACCTACAATGCGTCGCTGGGCAACACCGAGATCTTCCAGCGCGAAGTCAATCTGGTGAACGGTTCGATCACGCTGGCACTCAACAGCGGGCTGGAAGTCGGCGTCTGGGGCCGCAACCTGCTCGACGACGAGTACATTCTGACGGTGTTCGACGGCGTTGCGCAGTCGGGTACAGTGTCGGGCTACCCCAGTGCACCGCGCACTTACGGCGGTGTCGTTCGCTTCAAGTTCTAATCCGTTTCGCTTGTCGAAACGCGACAATAAAGGGCCTCGCTGGTGACAGCGGGGCCCTTTTTTACGCTAGGGGATTGCCCTTGGAGCGCGAATGTGGTGGCTATGCGCCCCTAACAAGAAGGGGGATCTTCTCATGGAATGGATGTTAATGCCTGTTCGGCGCTATGCCGACTTCTCGGGCCGCTCGCGGCGTAAAGAGTTCTGGATGTTCCAGCTCGGAATCGTCCTGCTTTACATTGCGGTCGTTATTTTGGGCGCAATCCTCGGCGCGATTTCCGAGACGCTTGCGGGAATCGTGATGATCATCTTCGCGATCGCAATGCTCGGCCTGATCATCCCGTCGCTCGCTGTGGCCGTGCGCCGATTGCACGATCAGGACAAGTCGGGCTGGATGATCCTGCTCGGCTTCATCCCGCTGATCGGCGGCATCATCCTGCTGGTGTTCTACTGCACCGAGGGCACACCCGGTCCGAACCAGTACGGCCCCGATCCCAAGGGTCAGGCCGATCCGACCGCCTTCGAATAAGGCGTCATCCCGATAACGGGTTTTTGAAGGCCCGCGTGCTGTGGAGGCGCGCGGGCCTTTGCTTTTCTAGAGTTCTCTCAATGCTTGCGCCGGTTTCGCTCGCAGCAGTGGCAGCGACCCGCCGAGGGCAAAGGCCAGCACCATCGCTAGCCCCAACCCGAGCACAGCCAGCACTGCGCCCCAATCGGGCAGCCAGTCGAATTCGAACAATTGAGTGATGATAACCCAGGCGAGCGCCGATCCCAGCGCCAGCGCGACCAGCGCTAGGGCGCCAGCGATCAGGCCATATTCGGCCAATTGCATCGACAGGATCTGCCGTCTGCTGGCGCCCATAACGCGCAGGATCACCGTGTCATAGGTCCGCGCAGCGCGTGCCGCCGCAATCGCGCCCATCAGGACAGCAAGGCCGGCAAGCACCGCGACAGCCGCAGCGGCGAGAGTTGCCAGGCCGACCTGCTCCAGTATCTCGCGTGCCTGCACCAGCACGTCGCCGACCTCGATGACCGAGCTAGACGGATATTCGCGTACCAGCGTGCGAAGCAATTCGCCGCGGGCCTTAGTATCCACGCCTTCGGGAAGTTCGATCGTCGCGGCGAGCTTGTGCGGCGCGTCCGCAATTGCATTGCGCGAGAACACCATCGAGAAGTTGAAGCCCATCGTCTCCCAATCGATCTCGCGCAGATTGGCGACCCGAACAGTGCGTTCTGTGCCCAGAATACCGATGGTCAGCATGTCCCCGACTTCGATGCCTGCCGCGTCGGCAAACTCCTTGTCGATCGAGACAAGCCCATCGCCCTGGTGGAACGGGCTCCACCATTCGCCTTCGACCACGCGGCTGCCGGCAGGGGCGGTGTCGGCATAAGTGATACCGCGTTCGCCTCGCAGCGCCCAGGCACCATCGGGGATTTCCTCAAGCTCGGACACGAGCTGCATCTCGCCCTCGGGTCCATAGGCGAGCACTGCGCCGCGCATGGTGGGGACGGAGCGGACCTCGGCCTCGGGGAAGGGGGTGTGGATCAGTTCGTGGAAGCGTTCCTCACCGTCGGTCGGCACGTCGAGCACGAAGTAATCGGGTGCTTCTTGCGGCACACGGCTCTGGATATTGCCGTCAATCGCGCTCTGGACCGCAGCGAGCAATACGAAAGCGGCAAGGCCGAAACCGAGCGCGGTAACGAGTGCGGAGGTCGGCGCGCCTGGGCGGTGGATATTGGCAAGCGCCGAGCGCAGCAGCGGATTGGCAGGGCGGGGCAGCTTGCGCGCAGCCCATTGCAGGCCAAGGCCGAGAGCGGCAAGCAGGATCAGCGCATTGGCTGCACCGATAAGAAATCCTCCTGCCAACATCGGCTGTGCGGTGGTGAGCAGCGCGAGAGCGCAAATCGCCGCAAGCCCGATGCCGGTCGCAATCAGCGCGCGCTTGTCGCGGGCGAGTGGTACAATCCGGCTCCGCATCAGCGCCATCGCCGGATAGGAGCGCGCGCGCAGCAGCGGCGCGGCGGCAAAGGCAAAAGCCACGAGCAGGCCGTATGCGCCCGCGAGCAGCAGCGGCGCAGGCTCGATCACAAAGCCGCTCTCGACAGGAAGCAAACCTTCGAGAGCCATACCGAGAAACGGTGTCACCAGCACGCCGGTTGCGAGACCCAGCGCGCTGCCGGCGAGTGCGGCTACGGCGATCTGGAGCGCGTAAATGCGCACGATGTCGCGCGAGGATGCTCCAAGCACTTTGAGCGCCGCAATGCTCGCCCGCCGCTGGTCTAGATAGGAGGATACCCCGCCCGCAATTCCGATACCAGCGATGACCAACGCAGCGAGCCCGACGAGGGTCAGAAAGTCACTCATCTGCCGCACAAACCGGTCTGCACCCGGTGAGGCGCGGTCGCGGTTGCGGAAGTCGAAGCCGGCATTGGGGAACGCTTCGGTTAGCGCCTCTTCGGCCTGTTCGAGATCAGCGGACTGATCTTCGAAAGCGATGCGGTATTTGCTCTGGTAGAGCGATCCGGGTTGCAAAAGTCCGGCGGCAGCAGGAATGTCGCGCGCGACCAGCACGGTCGGGCCAAGCTGGAAGCCTTCGGAGAGGCGGTCCGGCTCGTCTGAGATTACGCCTGCTGCGCGCAAGGTCATGGTTCCGACGCGAAATTCATCCCCAACATCAATGTCGAGCCGGTCGAGCGCGCCTTGCGCGAGGTAGGCGTCGGTCGCGGTCGGTGCGCCGGGTTCGCTTCCATCGACAAGTGTGAAGCTGCCGTAGAGCGGCCATTTGGCGTCCACCGCCTTCAGTTCGACAGGTGCGGCGGCGTCATCGGTGCTCGCCATGGCTTGCAAGCGGATACCGCCTGAAACATCCCCCAATTCGCGGAGAGCGGTCAGTTCATCTTCGTTGAGATCGCGCTGCCAGACCTCGACTTCGAGATCGCCGCCGAGCAGCGACTGTCCGGAGGACTGCAGTTCGCGTTCGATCGAGGCAGTCAGCGTGCCAATCGCGGCAAGCGCGGCTGTCCCGAGGAAAATGCAGACAAGCAGCAGCCGCAGCCCCTTGAAGCGGGCATTGATGTCCCGCCGCGCGATCTGCCACGCGCCGCCCCAGCCTAGTCCTGCTGCGCTCACTCTGCTGCCTCGCTCGCCGCACCCGAGCGCGTGTCGGAGACGATGACTCCGTCGGCCATGGTCAGCACGCGGTCGCATTGCTCTGCAAGGCCCGCGTCATGAGTGATAATGAGCAGGGTCGCGCCCGTTTCGGCGCGGCGGGCGAAGAGCAGTTCGACGATTTCCTCGCCGGTGTGTGCGTCGAGATTGCCGGTCGGCTCGTCGGCGAAGATGAGACCGGGGCGCGGTGCAATGGCGCGGGCGATGGCAACGCGCTGCTGTTCGCCGCCCGAAAGCTGTGTGGGATAGTGGGCGGTGCGGTGACCGAGGCCGACCGCTTCGAGTTCCGCCACCGCCCGCAGAGAGGCATCGGGTGATCCGGCCAGTTCCATCGGGGTCGCAACATTCTCAGCTGCGGTCATGGTGGGCAGGAGGTGGAAGGCCTGAAGCACGATCCCGATCCGGCCACGGCGCGCTGCCGCCAGACCGTCTTCATTGAGGCTGGCAAAATTCTGTCCCGCCACAGTCAGCGAACCGCCGCTCGCGCGTTCGAGGCCGGAGAGCACAGCCATCAGCGAGCTTTTGCCTGAACCCGATGGACCAAGCAGCGCGACCACTTCGCCATGTGCGATGTCGAGGTCGATCCCCTTGAGGATATCGACCGGCGCGCTGGCGCTGCCGAGCGTGAGGGTGAGTTTGCGGGCTGAGATTGCCATGTCGGCAGAGGATGTTGGGTTTGTCACAGGTCAGAGATGGGATAGGAACGGTGTTCAAACAAGATCGAAGAGAAAGGTTCGCAGATCATTATGGGCTGCTTGCAGAAACGGATTGCACTGGCGTTTGGCTTCACACTGGCTTTCACCCTGAGCGCCTGTGGGTCAGAAGCCCCCGTTGAACAACCGCGAACCGAGCCTGGCGCGATTGCCGAAGGCGAGCTTGCCGTGCCCGTCATGGGCGAGGAAGTGCGGATCGTGGCTTTCGGCGACAGCCTGTTTGCAGGCTATCGGCTGGCTGAGAATGAAGGGTATCCCGAACGGCTCGAAGCCGCGCTGCGGGCGCGTGGTGTCAACGCCCGCGTCGTTGATGCGGGCGTCTCGGGTGACACCAGCGCCGCAGGGCGCGACCGGCTTGCCTTTGTGCTCGACGCGCAAAGCGAGAAGCCCGACCTCTTTATTCTCGAACTCGGCGGCAACGATCTGCTGCGCGGTATCTCGGTCGAGGAAACACGCGCCAATTTCGAAGCGATGCTCGACCAGCTCAAGGCGCGCGAAATCCCGGTATTGCTGATGGGAATGCGCAGTCCGCCTAATTACGGGCCGGAATATCAGGCGCAGTTTGACGAGATGTATGGTTCGCTGGCGAATACATACGGAACGGCACTCATTCCGTTCTGGCTGGAGGATATCTACCAGAAGCCCGAACTGTTCCAGGACGACCGTATCCACCCGACCGAGGAAGGGATTGAGGCACTGGTCGCCTCGACAATCGACGCGGTTCAGGCCGAACTGCCCGAGCGCGACGAAGGTTAAAGCCGCTCCACCGCGCCGCCGCTGACGCGCCAGATCGCGGCCTCGGCCTCGATCTCGGCAAAAGGGGCGAGCTCGGTCCCTGTCATCCAGACCTGCGCCTTGCCCGCTCGCAGGCGGTCGAACAGCGCTGCACGGCGCACGGGGTCGAGGTGGGCCGCGACCTCATCCAACAGCAGGACGCTCGGGCGACCTGATGAGGCAAGCACGCCGTGTGCGAGCGTGATCGCGATCAACATCGCCTTTTGCTCGCCGGTCGAGCACTGCGCGGCGGGCTGGCCGCTGCCGCTCATCACCACTTCCAATTCGTCGCGATGCGGCCCTGTAAGCGCCCTTCCGGCGGCACGGTCACGCGGGCGGGCGCGGGCGAAAGCTGCGAGCAATTCTTCCGCCGAGGTCGGTCCGCCGGGGCGATAGGTCAGGATTGGGCGAGCGAATGGTTCGGGGGGAAGGGCGGAAAGCTCGTCGGCCAGCATTGCCACCAGCCGCGACCTTGCGGCAGCTACCACGGTTCCGTGTTGCGCCGCCTGCGCCTCGATTGCGTCGAGCCAGCGGGCATCGCTGTGATCTTCGAGCAGGCGGTTGCGTTCGCGCAAAGCCACTTCAAGCTGGTTTACGGCTTTCGCATGGGCAGGCTCGATTGCGAGCGCCATGCGGTCCATGTAACGCCGCCGCGCCCCTGCGCTATCGGTGAAAAGCCCGTCCATCGCCGGCGTAAGCCAAGCCACCGCATGCCACTCCGAGAGGGCCGTCGCGCTCGCATCGGCGCCGTTGATCCGCACGAGGCGGCGGGTAGGGCGCTCCGGGTCGATATAGGTGCCAATTCGCGCAGAGGTCTGCCCCTGTTCGATCAGGCTCGCACCGATAGCGAACCCGCTTGTGCTGCCGCTCTTGGCAAGATCGGGGAGAGCCGCACGGCGCAGGCCGCGTCCTGGCGACAGAAGGGAAAGCGCTTCGAGCACATTGGTCTTGCCCGCGCCGTTCTCGCCCACCAGCAGATTGAAATGAGCGGTTTCGCCCAGCTCGCTCGCGGCGTGATTGCGAAATGTTTGCAGGGTGATTTTTGCAAGCGCCATGGTCGCCTCTGCGGTTAGCACGCGAGCGCGAGAAGGCCAGCGACAACCTCGCCCAAATCCCCGATCCCAACAGGTGGGGAATTTTCCCAACCTTTCGGATTGATGAACGGCGGGTTAAGTCCGCCGACTCCCGAAAACCGCAGAATTCCGCCATTTTTCGAGTTTGGCACACCTCCTGCAATCTATTTGGCATCCCCGGGATGGTCCCGGAAGCACCAAACAGGAGACTGAAAATGACTGCTACCAACTTCTCGAACCGCCTCGCTGCCGCCGCTTTCTCGCTGGTCATGACCGCTGCGATGTTCGCTTACGCAATCGTTCCCGCAAGCCCCGCACTGGCCTGATCTTCAGACCACAACACTTTCAAGGAGACCACACATCATGTTTGCCAATGACACCGCCAACCGCCTGTTCGCCGCCGCTTTCTCGGTCGTGCTCACCGCAGGTTTCTTCGCCTACGCAATCGTTCCGGCCAGCCCGGCGCTCGCGTAACTCCACCAGATGACCACAGGAGAGTGACGAGAATGTATTCTTTCTTCGCCCTCGCC
>JAYPMZ010000047.1:10170-15310 GCA_038130205.1 Erythrobacteraceae bacterium
ACCGCTAGCCCGGCTAGCGCCACACTGACCAAAGGAGTTTTGGCATGAACAACCTTACCGACCGCAACGGTCGCCCCCCGCAGAACGGTTTCCGCCTCGACAAGCACGACGGCAAAGTCTTCGGTGTCTGCGCAGGCCTTGCGAATTACACCGGCGTTGAAGCGGTCTGGATCCGCATCGGCCTCGTCGCAGCCACGCTGCTGCTCACTGGCCTGACGATCCCCGTTTACATCGCTACCGCACTGATCGCGGACTGATGGAAGCGCCTGAGCCAACCAGCTGAACCCGGTTTTCGGGCCAGCGTCACCACAGGCGAAAGCGCCCACACAATCATGAGAACCGGGAAGGGGCCTTTTGGGGCCCCTTTCTTTTTACATCGCGCTGATACCGCCATCGAGCTTGAGCTCGGCGCCGGTCATGAAGCGGCTTTCGTCGCTAGCCAAATAGACCACCGCATTGGCGATATCATTGGGTTCGCCGACGAATTTGAGCGGGATTTGCCGCGCGAGCTTCTCCAGCAGCACCCCTTTGTCGAGCGCATGCGCCTGTGCGGTCCCGTCTAGGATCGGCGTGTCGACGAAGGTCGGATGGACCGAGTTGCAGCGGATCTGCATGTTCTTCTTGGCACAGTGCAGCGCGATCGATTTTGACAGCATCCACACCGCCGCCTTCGAGGCGTTGTAAGCGGGCATGGTGTCGCTGGCGATGAGGCCCGCAATGCTCGAAATGTTGATGATCGAGCCCGGCGCGTGTTCGCGCATCAGCGGCAGAGCCTTCTGGCAGCCGTGGAAAATCGAATCAACGTTGATCGAAAAACAGCGTTGCCAGCCTTCGAATTCGCAGTCCTCGATATTACCGGGAACGCCGATACCGGCGTTGTTCACCAGCACGTTGAGCCCGCCCATATTCTCGCGCGCGGCATCGACGGCCGCTTCCCATTGCGCGGGGTCGGTGACGTCGTGCGCGATTGAGAAGGCGGTGCCTGCGCCCATCTCCGCATTCACGATTTCAGCGGTTTCTGCTGCGCCGTCGCCGTTAATATCGGTGGCGAGCACACGCGCGCCTTCTTGCGCGAGCCGGATGCAATGCGCACGGCCAAGCCCTTGCGCGCCGCCCGTTACCAGTGCGAGCTTGCCGGCGCAGCGGCCCTTCGTTGCGGTGGTCATTTCAAATCCTCTCCCAAAAATCCCAAATTCATCCCAGAAAACCAGGTGTCATAAGCATGGCGACGCGCACATCGACGCCGTGGCCTGCTTCACGCCATTCGGCGACGAAATCGGCAAGGCCGGCGAGCGGCACGCGATAAACCTCGATATTTTCTTCCGAAATCCCTCCGCCCTCGCTGATCTTTGTGAGGCCGCGAGCGCGCAGCAGGGTGAAGCTTTCGGAGACCATGCCGGGGGAGGAATAGAACTCGCCCAGGACTTCCCAGTTGTCGGACGCATAGCCGGTTTCTTCCTCCAACTCGCGCTTGGCCGCCTCAATCGCGGGTTCACCTTCCGCCCCTGCATCGTCACCTACCAGCCCGGCGGGAATTTCGAGCGTGAAGCAGCCCAGCGGGACGCGATACTGGCCGACGAGGATTACATGGCGCATGCCATCCGCATCCTCGTCAATCGCGATGATCGCCGCGGCGCGTATCCCGCGGGATCGGCCGACATATTCCCACCGGCCGCGTTTCTTCGCGGTGATAAACCGGCCGGTCCACATCTGCTCTTCGGCAAGATTGGCGTCTTTGTCTTTGATCAGTTTGCTGGGATCGAATCCGGTCATCGAAGCTCCGTTCGTACTGGGTATATCGCAGCGCAGGATCGCAACGACAGTGTGTTCCCGCCCTTCGACATGGTCAGGGCGAACGGGTCAAGAGTGCTTGCGGATCAAACCTCGATCAAGCGGTCGGGAAGCTCGTTTTCGTCAAATTCGTCACGCGGGAAATGCTGGGAGAGTACCCAGCCGACATCGCGCACGCCAGCGGCCATGCCTTCGGCAATGCGGCCCTGTTTGATCTCGGCGAGCATATCCCCCATCGCTTCGCCCCAGACCTCTGCTTCAACCTTAGATGCGATGCTGGCATCGGCGAATATTTCCGCGCGGTGTTCGCGCATCGAAAGATAGATAAGCACGCCGGTGCGCCCGTGGGTGCGACGTTCCGCGCCAACCTTGAAATGCTTGATCGCTTGCTCGTGCACGCGAGCGGTACGGACGGGAGAGGGGATCAGCGCGAACTTGAGCCACTGCCACTGCTGGACCAGCAACACGCTGATGAATTTGAGTAGGCCGACACCTACCACCAGGCCGAACAATTCGCCCGTCGTCCATTCATGGCCCCAGCCGCCCGTCAGCCAGTCGAACCAATCGAGGTAGAATTGCGGGAACAGCGCCATGACCGACATGGCGGTAAAGCTGGCCACCACCGCCCACCACAAGGCAACGTCGGTGTAGCCGTCGCTGCGGTCGGCCAGCACGGTGACGATTTCGCCCGAGGTGGTGGATTCTGCCGCAGCTACGGCATCGGATACGAGCTTGTGCTCGGCTTCGCTGAGATAACCCATGTCTTACCATCCCCCGGAGGCGCCGCCGCCTCCTGATGAGCCACCACCGAAGCCGCCGAAGCCGCCGCCACCACCGCCGGAGAACCCGCCTCCGCCGCCGCTCCAGCCGCCACCGCCGCCGCCAGAGCCGCCGCTGCTGGCGATAGCCTTGCCGATCTCCCACAGGATGATCGAGGCCGCGCCCGTGCCTAGGCCGCTGCTGCCGTCGATATCGTCATGCTTGCCGCGTGCGCCCCAAGGGCCTTTGCCCTTGGCGCGATACTTGCGGCTTTTGCCGATGCCGCGCAGGATCGGGAGCACGAAAAAGAAGAACAGGAAGCCGAGCCAGATCAGCGCGCCCACGGGGAACCCGCCGCCGCTGCTGCGTTCGGCCTGAGCCGCCTGTGCGGCCTCTTCGATCGCGATTGCGTCTTCTGGAGAGTTGGCAAGGTGGGCGATGATGGCGTTAATGCCGTCGGTCACGCCCGCATCGAAATTGCCTTCCTTGAAGCGCGGCGTGATCGTGTCGCGGATGACCCGGCCCGCCATGATGCCGCCGAAATATCCGTGAAGGCCATAGCCCACCTCGATCCGCATCTTGCGGTCATCGCGCGCGATCAGGAGCAATAGCCCCATGTCGCGCTCCGCGCCGCCGATGCCCCAAGTCGAGAACAGCCGCGTGGCGTAGCTTTCAATAGATTCGCCGCCGGTCGTGGGAACGGTCGCGACGATGATCGCACGGCCTGTGTCGCGGTTGTAGGCGCGTAGCTCTTGATCGAGTTGGGCTTCGGTCGCAGCCGACAGGATATCCGCGCCGTCATAGACTGGGCCGTCGGGGCGCGGGGGGAGGTCCCGCGCATGGGCAGGTGCCAGCGCCCCCAGCGCCATCACAAGGGCAGCGAGAAACAGCGCTGCCCGGCGAAACAGAGCATGCGTCGCGACCACTTTAGACAGCGTCGCCGGTGATGCCGCTAATATCGACTTAAGGGTTTTCCTGCGCCGATTCGCTCGCTTCTAAATATTAGAGCGGCTCTGCGCCGTGGATAATGTTTGCACCGATGGAATCCGGGAAGGTGCGGATCGTCGTGTTATAATCGCGCGCCATCTCGTTATAGCGCACGCGCTCGGTGTTGATCTGGTTGTTTGCCTCGTCGATCGCGACCATCAGATCGGCAAAACGCGGCTGGCTGGCGAGTTCGGGGTAGTTTTCTACCACGGTGCGAAGCTGGCCGAGCGCCTGCGTCAGCTGGTTCTGCGCCTGGCTGAATTTCTGGAACTCCTCCGGGTCGGACAGATCATCGGTGGTGATATTGATCGAGGTGGCACGGGCGCGCGCGTCGATCACGCCCTGCAGGATGTTCTGCTCCGAAATCGCAGCGGCCTGAACCACCGAGACGAGGTTCGGGATTTTGTCCGAGCGGTTCTGCAGCGCGCTTTCGACGTTGCCCCACTGCGCTTTGGCAGCTTCTTCAGCGGTCGGAACCGAATTGATGCCGCATGCGGCAAGCGTGAGCGAAACGGCAGCGACAACAAAGGCGCGCCCGAAATTGCGTAGGTTCATGTGGGTCCCTCCTGTGGCGCGCGAAAACGGGGATGGATGCGCGCGATGTCTGTATTACCCATATAGCGCACCTCGGGGGTCTTTCAAGCGGGGGAGGGGGTGTGCAAGCCTGCTTGGCAAGCACGCAGCTTGGTGCGAATAGGCAACGCGATACAAGCGACAACAAGGGGAACGCAATGTTTTCGGACTTCAAGGAATTTATCGCCAAGGGCAATGTGCTCGATCTGGCCGTTGCGGTGATCATCGCAGGCGCATTCAGCACCATCGTCACCTCGTTGACTGGCGATGTGATTATGCCGTTTGTGGGCTACATCTTCGGCGGCGCCGACTTTTCCTCGCACTTTATCCTGCTCTCGACGCCCGAAGGCTATGAAGGCTCGATGACCGATTATGCCGCGCTCAAGGAGGCGGGAGCAGCGATGATCGGCTATGGCGCGCTGCTGACGGCGGTACTAAATTTTGTGATCCTTGCTTTCATCATCTTCCTGCTCGTTCGCTACGCCAAGAAGGTGACCACGCAGTTTGAGAAGAAAGAAGAGGAAGTGGCTGCTGAAAAGCCCACCGGCCCGACCGAGATCGAGCTGCTGATCGAAATCCGCGACGCCTTAAAGAAGTAGCACGCAAAGCGTCCCGCTCACTTCTCATTCAGCAATTTATCGCTATATAGGCAGCGTCGGCTTGCCGACTATGGCGATAAATTGCGGCGTGCAATAGGCACAACGGACCCGGGGGCAGTACCCGGCGCCTCCACCATAACTCCCTGGTAAAAGGGTGTTTTGACGGGGGCGAACTAGGATCGACGTGGGCTGAAAAGCGTTGTTTTTGCCCGGGCTGAAAACCCCGTAAAACTGTTCAAAACTCATAAGTGCCAACGATAACGAAGCACTCGCTCTCGCAGCGTAACCTGACGGCCTAACGGCCTGATCTTACAAAGCTAAAGCGCGGTTGGACCCACCGGGCAACAGAAGCGGATTCCGGGGCCCCGGGGAGAGGCTAGCAACAGAATCTCCCCACCTTATCCCGTTTTGAAGATGAAAAAGGCTCGCGT
>JAYPMZ010000047.1:15320-18586 GCA_038130205.1 Erythrobacteraceae bacterium
CGGTCATCCTCTCCCTTAAGAAAAAGGGGCGGGTAGCTAGCAACAGAATCTCCCACCTATTTTCCAAAACGTCGTTAGTCTCGCTGCGCCAGCTGCTCTTTCAGCTCGGCGTTCTCTTTCTTCAGCTTGAGGAAATCGAGAATTGCCGCACCGGCAAGGAACACCGCGCCGGTCGAGGCGAGGAACAGAGCCTCGCGCCAATAGGGCGGGAACGTTTCGAGGTAGGTGACGCCGCGCGCCGTCGCCCCAAGGGCCAGGGCGTAAATGATCACGAACGCTTCCAAGCGGTTCTTGATCACAAACAGCCGACTGATCTTGCGCAGCATTTCGCCTCCAAATCCTAACATTTCCAATAGCAAAGCCCATGCCAACCGTGGATCGGTGCGGGCTCTATTGGTTAACGTCTTGTGGAGTGTAAGCGCATCCGACGCGAGGTAGCAATCGCGTTAACCGCGATTATTCGAGCAGTCCCAGATCGAGCGCGTCGAGCAGTGCAGCACGTGCGGCGACAATGCTCTGGGCAAGGCTTTCCGAGCCGAGATCCGCCGGGTCGATCTGTTCGGGCCAGTTCGCCGCAATGACGCTTTCGAGCAGGTCAGCCTTGGCCTCGTCGAGCATGAAGCGCGGATCGACCGTCGCCGGATCGCAGACCACGCGCAGCCGCAGGCAGGCGGGGCCGCCGCCGTTGGCCATGCTTTGCCGCACATCGACCGGGATCACCTGCCGGATCGGGCCGTTGGAGGCCATCATCGCCTCCGCCCACGCCCAGACGCTCGCGCTCTCGCGGCATTCTTCGGGCACGATCAGTGCCATGCTGCCGTCGGGCAGGGTGAGAAGCTGCGCGTTGAAGAGATAGGTTCGGATCGCTTCTTCGAGGCTGACTGCGCTGGAGGGCACTTCGACCACTTCGAGCGCGGGGAACGCGTCGCGGATCGAGCCATAAGCGCCCTGCTGGTCGGCAAAGGCTTCGGCGTGAGTGAACAGCACCCGCTCGTTTGCGACCGAGACCACGTCATTGTGGAAAGCGCCGGCTTCGATTGCCGCAGGGTTCTGCTCGATGAAGACGCAATTTGCCGGATCGAGCCCGTGCGAGCGCGCGATCAGGCGGCTTGCCTGTTCGTGCTGGCGTGCAGGAAACTTGCCGCCGGGCCTGCCGTAAACGAACACTTCGACACCCGCGCTGCCATGGCCTTCGCAAAGCCGCATGTGGTTCGCAGCGCCTTCGTCACCAAAAGTTGGCGGGACGGGGCCGTGGACTGCGAAGTGCTCGGCGTCGCCAAACGCGACTTCGAGCATGCGCAGCGTATCGGGCCACTCCTGCGCGCGGTGGAGCATGGCGACAAGGTTTGCGACCGTCAGGTGGCACTTGCCGTCGGCGCAATCGGGTGCGGGCGAAACGGTTGCGGCGTTGGCGGTCCACATGCTCGACGCGGACCACGGCGCGGCGCGCAATTGCGGCGCCTCTGTGCCGTCCATTGCCAGCACATTGGCGAGCAAGGCGTTGGGGCGGGGCAGGGGAAGCAGAAAACCCTGCACGCCCAGCCGCGCCAGATTACCGCGCATCTTCGCAACACCTTGAAGCGCAGCGGCACGCGGGTAGGAGGGATCGCCCTTGTGGCTTGCGCTGGCGATGTTGCCGAGGCTGAGCCCGGCGTAATTGTGGCTGGGGCCGACGATGCCATCGAAGTTGATCTCTGTCAGGCTCATCGCGCCACGCTCCACACGACATCGCCCGCGCTTACGTCGAGCGCGTCCGCTGCGGCGGAATCGATCGCGATGCCGCCGTCTTCGTCGAGCACGCGCGCGCCGTAGCAGGCGCGGAAATCGGCGAGGCGGCCGGTGGCGAGAATGGCGCGTTCGCCCTCGCGCACGTCCATGCGGGTGACCTTAGCCTCTTGGCTGGCAGCGACGCTCGTCACCTGATCGGTCTGCGCGACCATGGTCGGGCCGCCGTCGAAAATGTCCACATAACCATCAAAGTGGAAGCCTTCGTTTTCGAGCATCCGCATGGCGGCACGGCCCGACAGATGCGGCACGCCGATCACCTTGCGCGCCTCTGCGTCGAGCATTGCGACATAGACCGGGTATTTGGGCATCAGGTCGGCGATGAACTGGTTGCCGTTGATCGCGTTGAAATAGTCCGCTTCGTTGAAGCTCATTCCGAAGAACCGCCCCGCGACATTGTCCCAAAAGGGCGAATCGCCGCGCTCGTCGATAATCCCGCGCAGCTCCGCGAGCACGCGCGCCGCAAAGCGCTGGCGGTGCATGGCGATGAAAAGGTAGCGCGAACGGGCAAGAAGCAAGCCGAGGCCGCCGGCTCGCTCGTTCGGGTGGAGGAACAGCCCGCCGACTTCGCTCGATCCTTCGAGATCGGTCACGAGGTTGAGCATCTCGGTCCGCACCGTGCGGTCGAGCTCCTTGCTGTACTGGGTCAGCGTGTTGAGGCGGTAGGAATAGAACGGCCAGTGCTGCCCGACCTTGGTCATCAGCTGACAGGTCCCGCGCACCGCGCGCGTCTTGGTATCCTCAAGCACGAGCACGAACTGCTCGTCGGTGAGTTCATCGACGGTGTTTTCGAACGCAGCCGCAGCGCGTTCAAGTTTACCCGACAGCGCCTTGCGGTCAGCGGGCAGATTGGTGAAGCCGCCGCCGGTGAGCTTCGCCATTTCGTACAAATGCTCAAGGTCGGAAAGGCGCGCAGCGCGCAGGCGCATGGTCAAGTGAGGGCTCCTTCGGAAAGCGCTGTAATCACGCGCGCGGACAGGGCGGCACGTTCGGCAAGGCTTGCGGTGATGAGAAATTCGTCTGCAGAATGGATCGCTCCGCCGCGCACGCCCATGGTGTCGACGACGGGGACGCCGCAGGCTGCGATATTGTTGCCGTCACAGACCCCGCCGGTCGATTGCCAGCGGATGTCCTGGCCCAGTTCGGCTCCGCACCGTTTGACCAGATCGAACAGCGCCTGTGCACGTTCATCGACAGGCTTGGGTGGACGTGTAACGCCGCCGTGACGATGAGCGGACACTTCATGAGTGCTTTCAATGTTGCGAAGCAAAGCATTGAGACTGCTATCGAAACCTTCCATCGCCTCGGTCGACTTGGGGCGGATGTTAAAGCGCAGCAGAGCGTGGTCGGGGACGACATTGTTCGGACCGCCGCCTTCAACCTTGGCGGGATTAACGGTGATGTCTTCGCGCTCCATTGCCTTCAGCTGCAGGATCAGATCGGCGGCCTCAGGACACAGCAATTCCAATAGGCCGTACTCA
>JAYPMZ010000047.1:18596-19153 GCA_038130205.1 Erythrobacteraceae bacterium
CGCATTGCGCCCTTCATGCGGGTTGCGTCCGGCATGCGCGCTCTTGCCTGTGATGGTGATCGAGTAATTGCCGGTGCCGCCGCGAGCGTGGGCGAGTGTCCCGTCGGGAAGCGCGGCAGGTTCATAGGTGAGCGCGGCGAGCTTGCCTTGTGCGAGTTGGGCAATAACCGCCGAGCTGGCGAGCGAGCCGGTCTCTTCGTCAGAATTGATCAGCACGTCATAGCCCAGACTGCCCGCGCTCGCGCTTTCCTCGAAAGCCATCAGCGCGTGCAACATCACGGCAATGCCGCCCTTCATATCGGCAACGCCGGGGCCATTGAGCACACCGTCTTCGAGCCATGTCTGGTTCTGAAACGGATGATCGAGTGGAAACACCGTGTCCATGTGTCCGGTGAGCAGGATGCGGCGGTTGGCCTGCGGGCGCACGCGCAGCACCATGTGCTGTCCATGCGGCTTTTCGAATTCGCTGCCGTCGGCGGCAACCGCTGTTACCGGCGCAGGATCAACCAGCTCAACCTCGCCTGGCAGAGCCGAAAACGCCTCGGCCAGCACATCGG
>JAYPMZ010000048.1:0-290 GCA_038130205.1 Erythrobacteraceae bacterium
GGGCTATCGAATGTGATCGACGAACAGGCCGAGCGGGTCGACAGCGAGATCGAGAGACTCGATGCCGAACTGGATTCGCCGGGTCTCACCGCAGCCGACCGCGCCCGATTTGAGGCGCAGCGCAAGGAGTTGCTCGACCAGAAAGAGGGGCTCCAAGCTGCTAACGACCTGCCCTTCGTCGAAGTCAGGCAAGGTCAGGACGAGGCCGGGAGCGATTCACAACCTGCAGAAACGGCAAACGAGGACGTGACAGCCACCATTTCCGACCTTCGAGACTTTGACACTCCGTT
>JAYPMZ010000048.1:300-18987 GCA_038130205.1 Erythrobacteraceae bacterium
GCCCCGCACGTGCTGACGAGAAAATTAATGAGGCGGCGGCCGTAGTGAGGCGCGTCCTTGGAATCTGAATTCCAGAAAAAAAGATTCCCTAAGTGTATAAATGCATACCGCTAAAATTCTCAGATATTGTTCTTCAAGAAATGGCGCGAGCAGCCCGAACTGATGCTCTACAAGCTGCAAGCCAATGGCTACAAATTCAGCTGGTTGCTGATCCCGCTGTCGATCCCCTTCGTTTGGCTGTCCTTTGCATGGCGCAGGCGTTTCCGCGCCTATGACCATGCGATCTTCGTGACCTACTCGCTCAGCTTCATGTCGCTGCTGTTCATCACAGCATCACTGCTCGCCTTGATCCCCAATGTGGGTTGGATGGTCGCGCTGATGGTGATGTTCGTGCCGCCGATCCACCTCTACAAGCAGCTGCGCGGCGCCTATGAGATCGGGCGTTTTTCAGCCTTCTGGCGGCTGATGTTCCTCAGCATGTGCATCTGGATCGTGCTGCTGCTGTTTCTGCAAATCCTGCTGGCGCTAGGGGCCTTTTGAGGCGCAGATATGAAACGGGCGCCCCGACCCAAGCCGGAGCGCCCGCTCGCAATGTCATGATTTGAAGGCTTACGCTCCTTGCGGAGCCTCGCCGCCTTTTCCTCCGAAGCGCTTGCCCGCCTTGGGAATGGCCGAGCCTTGCGTCGGCTTGACCAGCGCGGGGCCGCGCGGTTCGTCTGGGCGGTCAATCGTGCCGTCCTTCATCAGCTGGTCGATCTCTTCACCGGTCAGCGTTTCATATTCGAGCAGCGCCTGTGCGAGCAGGTGGAGCTTGTCCTCCTGATCGGTCAGGATGTCGGTTGCGCGCTTCAGGCCGCCCTCGACCAGTCCCTTGATCTCGGCATCAATCAGCTTGTTGGTTTCCGCGCCCGCCATGGTGCGCGCCGACTGGCCCATGCCGAGATAGCCTTCCTGCTGCTGCTCGTATTGCAACGGGCCGAGCTTGTCGGACATGCCCCATTTGGTGACCATGTTCTTGGCAAGATCGGTGGCGTACTGGATGTCACCCGAAGCGCCGCTCGATACCTTGTCGTGGCCGAAGATGATTTCCTCGGCAACGCGGCCACCCATGGCAACCGCAAGGTTCGCGTGCATCTTGTCGCGGTGGTAGGAATAGCTGTCGCGTTCGGGCAGTCGCATCACCATGCCCAACGCGCGGCCACGCGGGATGATCGTCGCCTTGTGAATCGGGTCCGATGCAGGCTCGTTCAGCGAGACGAGCGCGTGGCCCGCTTCGTGATAGGCGGTCATCTTCTTCTCGTCCTCGGTCATGACCATGGAGCGACGTTCGGCGCCCATCATGACCTTGTCCTTGGCGTCTTCGAACTCCTGCATCGCGACCAGACGCTTGTTGCGGCGGGCTGCCAGCAGAGCGGCTTCGTTCACGAGGTTCGCAAGGTCTGCGCCAGAGAAGCCCGGCGTCCCGCGCGCGATCGTGCGCGGGTTCACATCGGGAGCCAGCGGCACCTTCTTCATGTGCACGCCCAGGATCTTCTCGCGCCCGTCGATGTCGGGGATCGGCACCACGACCTGACGGTCGAAACGGCCCGGACGCAGCAGCGCGGGGTCGAGCACGTCGGGGCGGTTGGTCGCCGCGACGATGATGATGCCTTCATTGGCTTCGAAACCGTCCATCTCGACCAGCAACTGGTTCAGGGTCTGCTCGCGCTCGTCATTCGAATTGCCGAGGCCATGGCCACGGCTGCGGCCCACCGCGTCGATTTCGTCGATGAAGACGATGCACGGCGCGTTCTTCTTGGCCTGTTCGAACATGTCGCGCACACGGCTCGCACCGACGCCGACGAACATTTCGACGAAGTCCGAACCCGAAATGGTGAAGAACGGCACGCCTGCTTCGCCTGCGATGGCGCGTGCGAGCAGCGTCTTACCCGTACCCGGCGAGCCGACCAGCAGCGCACCCTTGGGGATCTGGCCGCCCAGCTTGGAGAAGCGTTGCGGGTCCTTGAGGAATTCGACGACCTCTTCCAGCTCTTCACGCGCTTCGTCGATGCCCGCGACATCGTCGAAAGTCACACGGCCGGAACGTTCGGTGAGCATCTTGGCCTTGGACTTGCCGAAGCCCATCGCGCCACCGCCGCCGCCTTTCTGCACTTGTCGCAGCGCGAAGAAGGCGATGCCGAGGATGAGGAGGAACGGCAGCGACTGGATCAGGATGACCCACATGACGTTCATCTCTTCACGCTGCCTGCCCGTGAATTTGACATCATTGGCCTGCAATAGCTGGGTCAGCTGCGTGTCGGAAGGAACCGGGATCGTGCTGAAGGATCGGTTGTCGTTGTAAACGCCCGTGATCACATCATCGCCGAGTTCGACCTGTTTGATCTCGCCGGCCTCGACCTGATCGCGGAAATCCGAATAGGCAATCTGCGATGCAGGCGCCTGTCCGTTGCCGCTTACCATCGACACCACCAGAAGCAGCGCCATGAAGATGCCGCCCCAGATCAACAGGTGCCGGACCCACGGGTTCTGGCCCTCGGGGGGCTGCTGGTTCGGGTCGTTCTGCTCGCTCATGATATTCGGAGTCCTTTCTCGAGAGAATTATGTAGGACGCGGCCAATGAATGGCAAGCTAATGCGTGTTCCTGCGAAGCCACCGATGATCCGGTTTGGGAGCGAACGCGCCCGGTCCTAGGCCGGCGCGTAGGCCCTCAGGAATGCATCGACCGCACTGGCGATGCGCTTTTCGGTGGCTTCGGCGGTCGGGACCTTGCCGAAACGGCGTTCCAGATCGCCCATGCCTTTCGTCATCGAAACAAACTGTTCGGCGGCCAGCATGGGGTCGGCAATTGCCAGCTCGCCCTTGGCATCTGCTTGCGCGAGCCATGCGCCGAAGGATGCCTTCATCTGCCACGGCCCCGCTTCGAGAAAAGCCTGCCCGACAGCCGGATCATGTTCTGTCTCTGCTGCAATACGGCGCTCGAACTGGATCATTTCCGGGCGCGAAAGGAATGCAAACATCGCCTTGGCAATGTCGATCAATCGCTCGCGCATGGTTCCTTGCGGCGCGCCATCGAGACTGAAGTGTCCGCGCATTTTCTCGCATTCGCTGGTCACGGCGGCAGCGAACAGCGCGCGCTTGTCGCCGAACTGGTTGTAGATCGTGACCTTGGACACACCGGCATCGGCAGCGACCTGTTCGATCGCCGTTCCCGCAAAGCCCTCTTCGAAAAAGCGGCGTCCGGCAGCCGCAATGATCGCTTCGCGCTTGGCGGTATCGGACGGGCGGCCCGGCTTTTTCTTGTCGGACGCTGAGGCCACGAGAAGCTTCCTGTTTCGCGATTGGGAGGATCGTCGGATTTGGCCGATTGACATAGTGAACGATAACGTTCAATTAAACGACAACGTTCAATATTGTCGATTCCCGCCTTCTCCGCAAGTCCCCTTCAACTCCAAAGGCCCTGCCCGATGCTCTGGATCGCGATCCGAATGCTCACCGGCGACGCGCAGAAATTCTACGGTCTGCTGTTCGGTATCGCATTTTCGACCCTGCTCATCACCCAGCAGCTGACGATCTTCGTCAATCTGATCGAACGCGGGGCGAGCGGCGTGTTCAACGCGCCAGAGGCGGAAATCTGGGTGATGGACCCGGTAAGCCGCACCACCGATGTGAAATATGAAATGCCGTCCACCGCGCTCGACGAAGTGCGCTCAGTGCGCGGGGTTGAATGGGCGGTGCCGCATTTGCGCGCCGCTGCGTCGGTTCGCACCAGCACAGGCGATCTGGAAGGCGTGGCGATTATCGGGGTCGACGACGCCACTTTGATCGGCCTGCCGCGCAACATGCTCGAAGGCGACAAAAACGTCCTGTCGCGGCCTGATTCTGTGATTATCGACGATGTCGGCGTCACCAATATGTTCGCAGACGGGACCGACCCGATCGGACAGCGGCTAGAGCTCAATGACCAGCGCGCGGTAATCCGCGGCGTGGCAGATTCGATCCCCGCCTTCACCAGCCAGGTCGTGCTCTACACCAAATACACCAATGCGCTGAATTACGTGCCGGGCTCGCGTAATCGCCTTTCCTTTGTGCTCGCAGGCGTAAGCGAGGGGCAGGACGCGGCAACGGTCGCGGCGCGGATCGAGGAACAGACCGGACTGAAAGCGCAGACGCGTGACGAGTTCGCACAGGCGGGCATCGACTTCATCATCCAGAACACCGGCATCCCGACCAATTTCGGTATCACCGTGGCGCTGGGCTTTATCGTCGGGGTCGCGATTGTCGGCCTCACTTTCAGCCTCTTCATCCGCGACAACATCAAGCAATTCGGTGCGCTCAAAGCCATCGGCGTAACCAATAGCAAGATCGTCCGCATGGTCGGCGCGCAGGCGCTGCTGGTGGGGTCGGTAGGCTATGCGCTGGGCGTGCTGGGCACGGCGGGCTTCATGTACGCATTCAGCGCGGTGCCGCAGTTCAAGGGGTTTTACATCCCGTGGCAAATCCCGCTGGTGAGCCTTTTCGCGGTTGTCCTGATCCTCGCCCTCACGGGCTGGCTGGCGCTGCGCAGCGTGCTCAACACCGAACCGGCTTCGGTATTCAGATGAGCGGCGCAATCGACAAACCCATGGGCGAAGCCGCGATTCATGCGCGCGGGATCACGCGCGATTTTCAGGCGGGTCAATCGACGATCCGCGTGCTCCACGGCATCGATACCGAAATCCGCGCCGGCGAGATGACATTCGTCGTGGGCGAGAGCGGGTCGGGCAAGACCACGCTGATCTCGATCATGTGCGGTATTCTGTGGCCGACCGATGGAGAGGTAAAGGTGTTCGGCACCGACATTTACAGTCTGTCGGACAGCGATCTGGTCAATTTCCGGCTCCAGAACATCGGCTTCATCTTCCAGCAGTACAATTTAATCCCCTCGATCGACGTCGCCGCCAACGCTGCCGTGCCGCTAATCGCGCAGGGGATGCCGATCGACAAGGCGCGCACCAAGGCAAAGGTGCTGCTCGATAAGCTCAACATCGGCGATCAGGCGGACAAGCTGCCCAACCAGCTTTCGGGCGGCCAGCAACAACGCGTCGCCATTGCCCGCGCGCTGGTGCACGAACCGCGTCTGGTGGTTTGCGACGAACCGACTGCCGCGCTCGACGCCTCCTCCGGGCGCCGGGTGATGGACCTCTTGCGCGAAGTCGCGGTCGCTCCCGACCGGGCCTGCATCATCGTCACCCACGACAACCGTATTTTCGATCTCGCCGACCGCATCCTCGTGCTTGAGGACGGCCGCGTCACCCATGACGGCACCGACATGCCGCACGACCACTGACGGAACCTGACCTATGGCTCTCCTTCCTTCGAACATCAGCTTCTCGCGCCAGATCCTGCCGGTGATTGCCGGTGTCGGACTGATCATTGCGGTGATCTATCTGGTCGCCAACCTGCCCGACCGCGAGACCGCCGAGCCCGTCAACGAACCTCCCAAGGCCACCGGCGAACTGGCGAACAGCGACCGGGTGGCAGGTTCGGGGATTGTCGAACCGGCGAGCGAGATCATCGATATCGGTTCGGCGCTGTCGGGCCTCGTCACCGATCTGCGCGTTATGCCGGGCGACCGCGTGGAGAAGGGGCAGCCCCTGTTCCTCGTCGATGACCGCGCGACTCGTGCACGACTCTCCGAAGCCAATGCCGCAATCGGAGAGGCGCGTGCCGCCATCGGCGAAGCGCAGGCAGCGCAAAGCACCGCGCAGCAGCAGCTCGCGCTCTACAAGAGCCTCGACGATCCGGCCGCTGTCAGCCGCGCCGAAGTCATCCGTGCAGAAGGCGAAGCCAGCGCGGCTGCGAGCCGCCTCACCCTTGCCCGCGCGCGCCTGAACGCTGCACAAGCGCAGGCCGCCTCGGCCCGCACCGAGCTTGGCCGGCTGACCGTGCGCGCCCCGATTGCAGGCGAAATTCTGGCGGTGAACATCCGGCCCGGCGAATATGTCGCAACGCAGGGCGGCAACAGCGCGCCGTTCATCCAGATGGGCGAGACCAGCCCGCTGCACATCCGCGTGGATATCGACGAGAACGAGGCCGCCCGCGTCAAACTGGGCGCGCCTGCCATCGTTTCGCCGCGCGGTGCGGCGGAAATACAGGTCGAGGCCACTTTCGTTCGCGCCGAGCCGCAGGTCGTCCCCAAGCGCTCGCTCACCAACAGCGCGGCGGAGCGCGTGGATGTGCGCGTGCTCCAGTTGATCTACGCTTTGCCGCAGAGTGCGCGGACGGACGCTTTCCGTGTCGGCCAGCAGATCGACGCTTTTATCCCCGCGAAGGAAAGCGCGGCGAGCGGGGAGGAATAGTCCGATGCGCCGCCTGATCGTCCTCACAATGAGCGCAAGCCTCGCCGCTTGTGCTGCCGGGCCAGCACCCGAAATCGCGACCCCTGCGCCGGAGCTTCCGCAAGACTTCTTCTACGCGCCCGACCACGCCAGCGAGGCGGCGCTCGACGCGCTGATGCCGGGGAATGACGCGGCCTATCGCACGCTCTCGCAGGCCGCGCTCGAAGGCGCGCCGAACCTTGCCGAAGCGCTGGCCCGTGTCGATGCGGCACGCGCCGGAGCGCGGCGAGCAGGGGCCGAGCGGCTGCCCAATATCGGCGTTGACGCAAACGTTACCGGAACGCGCACCAACCCCGACCAGTTCGGCTCAAGCGCACAATTCGCGCAGTTCATCGACACTGAGCGCGTTTCCTATGGCGCAAACCTCACCGCGCGCTGGGACGCCGACATCTTCGGCCAGTTGCGCGCACAGGAACGCGCGGCGATTGCTCGGATCGATGCGGCGAGCGCATCGGCGGCTGCCGTGCGGCTTGCTCTGCTGGGCGAGATCGCCGCGAGTGTTTCCGACTGGCGCGTGATCGAAGCGCGCAGCGCAGCGATCACCAGCGACGTCGAGGCTGCGCAAAGGCTCGCAGGCCTTGCCCGCACTCGCGAGGAGGCGGGTATCGCTCCGGGTTTCGACCGTGTCCGCGCCGAAGCCGCCGCCAGCGCCTCGCGCTCGCGCCTCGCCGCGCTGCAAAGCGAGCGGGTGCGGATCGTCGGACGGCTGATTACCCTGACCGGTCAGACGGGCGCGGAAGTGAACGCGGCGCTCGCGCAGGCAGGTCCGGCGCTTCGCCAGCAGTCGGTACCAGCGGCGCTACCGTCGCAATTGCTCGCGAACCGCCCCGATGTCGCCGCCGCCGCTGCCGAGCTGGCCGCGACCGACGCAGACCTCGCCGCCGCCGCCCGTGCGCGCTTCCCCAAGCTGACGCTGTCAGCGGTGCTGGGGTTGCTCGCGTTTGATCCGGGTGACCTGTTCGACGAGAATTCTCTGGTCGGTTCCTTGACGGCAGGCGTGGCCGCCCCGCTACTCGACTTCGGACGGATCGAAGCCGGGATCGATGGCGCGGCCGCGAACAAGCGCGCGGCCTTTCAAGCCTATCGCGGCGCGGTTTATCAGGCGCTGGGCGATGCCGAAGCGGCCTATGGCCTGATCGACGCCGCCGACACCGAAGCCGCGCTGGCACAGGACGAACACGACCAGCTTCAACGCGCTGCAAGCCTCGCTAATGATCGCTATCGCGCAGGGCTCGCCAGCTTCCTCGAAGTGCTCGAAGCGCGCCGCGCTGCCGATGCGAGCGGAGAACGGGCAGCTGCGGCTCTGGGCCGGGCACAGCGTGCGCGGATTGTTCTGTGGCAAGCGCTCGGCGGAGATTACGCGGCGGACTAACCGATCACGCGCTCGATCAGCCAGAAACTGCCTGTGATGCCGATGCCATAGGTGGCGAACCGAAGCGCCGGAGCCTCGACCTTGGGCGCGGCGCGAGTGAGCAGGGCGAGCAGCGCAACCAATGCTGCGATCACCAGCAATTGCCCTGCCTCTACCCCGAGATTGAACGCCAGCAGCGCGCTTACAATCTCGCCTTGCGGCAAGCCGATATCGGCGAGCGCGCCTGCAAAGCCGAAACCGTGGACCAGACCGAAACCGAAAGCGACCACCCACGGGAAACGCCGCGTGAAAGTCTGCCGCTCGGGTTCGCGCAGCACCAGAGCAACCTCGACCGCGAGGAATACGATGGAGAGCGCGATCAGCGCCTCTACCGGGCGGCCAGGCAGGCCGGTGTAGCCGAGCGTGGTCGCCACCAGAGTGATCGAATGCGCCACGGTAAACGCCGTCGCCGCCTTCACCACCGACCAGGCCCCTCTCACCAACAGCACCAGCGCAATGACGAACAGCAAATGGTCCCAGCCGAACAGGATGTGTTCGGCGCCGATCACCAGGTAATCGCGCAAAACCTGCCAGCGGTCCGGCTTGGCTAGGATTGTCGCGGCGGGGGTGTCCGCTGTAAGGCGAAAACTCTGCACTGGACGTTCCAGAGGCACGAAGCGCGCGATGGCGTCGGCATTGCCGATGAGTTCGCTGAGACCGAAACTCTCGCCGGCAAGGCCGCCTTCGCAAGCGAGATCGGCGCGGCCCACAAGGGCCAGAGCCTCGGCGCGTTGCACGGGTTCACCCTTGATCGAGCAACTTTGAGGGATAACGGGCTGCGCAAACGGTGCGGCTGTCTGCGCGCCCGATGCGGCGACGGGCAGCTTCCAGTCGAGCACCCATTCGCCGTGCGTCCGTTCGGTCATCTCGATCACCGACGGGCGCAATTCATCTGCTGCGAGCGGCGCTGCGGCGAGCGCCAGTAATATGGCGACCAACCAGCGGATCATCGTTCGATTTCAACCCGATAGGCGCTTCGGAGGATTTCGAAGGCCCGCGCTTTTCGGGCCGCCATTTCATCAGTGCGCCAGTCGTTTGCAACGCGCTCTCGCATCGCTTCGAAGTCGCCGGGAAGCGCCGTCCGGTCCTTCAGTTTGACGAGATGCCAGCCGAAACCCGATTGCACCGGCCCTTGCCAGCCATCGTCCGGCTGAAGCGCCGCCAATTCACGCGTAAACTGCTCGCCAAAGCGGTTCTGCACCTCGCGTTCTGGCACGCCGATCAGCGAAGCGGGCAGGCTGATCGCGTCTCCCAGAACCATGCCCGATGCACGCGCCGAACGGGCCGCCATTTGGCTTTCGAAAAACGCCTGTTCGAATGTCAGCACCGACCCGCCCGAATAGCGCGCGGCATTGGCGTCGAAATAGGCGCGCAGCGTGGCCTCGTCGGGATCGGCGGCTTCGGCAGCGAGCCCTGCAGACATATCCATCTTCGACACCATGCGCTGACGCACCACCACATCGCCCTGGTCGAGCCCCAGTCGCAGCGCCTCGCGGTAAAGCACCTCGTCGCGGACATAGCGTTCGATCGCTGCGTCGAGTTCGGCATCGGTCGGCGCGCGGCCCATCGTTCGCTCGAAAGTGAGCGCGATCTGCGCCTGTTCTTGCGCGCCGACATCGATCACGCGGGAGGCGGGGTCGACCGGCGTGCCGCCCCATGTCAGCGCGACATAGAGCGCCGCGCCTGCGACAAGGAAATGGACCAGCGGTTCGCGCGTCCAGCCTGACAAGGTCATCAGGCGGGCTTGGTCTTGAGCCAGATCGGCGAGGTATAGGCGCGCTCCTGCGCGACCGCGTCCGCCATCGCATCCTCGGACAGCGTGATCCCGAAACGCACCGCGTCGAACAGCGTCCAGCGCGGGGTCGGAATCTCCAGCACACGCACATAGTAGAACGCACTGCTGCCCGGCGTGTAATCGGGATCGACCCATGTGGTGCGCAGCTCCGCGGTGCCGATGGTGTTGGTGTAGGTCGCATCCTCGCGGTTCACCGTGTCGCCCACCGCCGGAACTTTGCCGTCTCTGCGCACGCGGCTGTCCATGTCGCTCCACACGACGTCATAAACGCGCTCTTGTGCCTGTCCCGAGGCATCGAGCCAGCCCTTCACCACCTGCACACGGTCGAGATTGGCCCCGTCGGGGTCTTTCAAGGCGCTAATGAGGAAGCTCGGTGCCTTTCCGCCGTCCTGCAACTCGCCGCCCATCGGCACGCCGCGGGTGTAGCCTGCGCGCACCCAGTCGCCGTCCCAATCCTCGGCGCTAAAGTCGAACCCGCCGAACACGCGTACCGTCATCCGCGGGCCGGTGGTCGCATAGACCTCGCGCCGCTTGAATGCGTCAAAGATTTCCGCCCGCGTGTTGCCGCGCGCCCAGGCGGCCGCATAGCCGCCCGCTAGGTAGTGCCAGCCGAACCGGCCTTCGCGCGTGCCGAGGTTTTGCGGATGATTGGCGCGGTCCTTGTAGGACGGTTCGTTCCCCGTGTGCTTGCCGTAAAAATTGTCCTCATCCGCCGTCGCCAGAGCGGTGTGGCTATCGGTTGAGCCGACCATGCCGAAAGCATAAGGATTCACTCCCAGCTGCGCTTCGAGACTGAGGCCCCGCAGCAGCGCCGAACGCACGTAGGAGCCTGCATAAATATCTGGCGTGGCACGGTGGGTAAGCGGTAGATTGCCCAGTTCCCAGCCCTTCACGCCAAACCCTGCCATCTCGTCATTGGGCGAAAGGAAGGGGTGGGTTTCGCTATCGCCCTTGATCTGGGTTGCCTCGACCACAGGCTCGTTCGCAGCGCGGCGCGCGGCGTATTCGGCGGTCATGGGAGAACCGTCAGCGAGCATCATTTCGAACATCAGCCCGTTCGACAGGTTCGAATTGTGCGGGATCGCCAGCACCTCGCCGCCGGTCGCCGTGCGATAGGCGTCCATGTAATCCCACAATTGCTCGACCGTGCTGTTGATGCCGGGGAAAGGGAGGACTTCGAGAGTGCGCGCACTGCCATCGCGGAACATCACCACGCGGTGCAGATTGTTGCCGTCGGGCATGGCGGTCCATTCGAACCCGCCCAGTGCGGTAAAGACGCCCGGCTCATTATAGCGGTCGATCAGGCCGAGGTGGGTTGTCCAGATGTCCTCGGTTCCCTCCTGCGCGCTCTCGGGGTCGGCGAGCGCTTCCGGCACGGTTCCGTCCGCCGCCGCCGTAATCAGCTCGGCAATCGCGAGCGTCGATTGCTCGGGGCTTTCGTGCATCATGTCGTACCAGCGCAGCACGGTGGGATCACTGATGACCCAGTCGACATACCAGCGCGGCGCATCATACAGCCGCCGCGTCGCGCCAAGCGCGTCGGAGTGGTCGGCGATCACAAGGAAATCGAGCGGCCGCGACAGCTGTGCATCGGAGCCGGTGGTGGCAGTTACCGTCTCGCCGCGCGCGAAGCGCAGCGCCTCTTCGGGCCCGAGCCTTACGCCGAAGCCAAAGGCATCGACCGAATTGTCGGTGTGGAGATGGGTGTCGCCCCAATAGGGCCGGTCGGGAAATTCGGCGAGTTCGATCGTGTCTTCGCCATTGCCCGCCTGCTCGGGCGTTGCTTCCGGCTCGCTGCTGCACGCGGCCAGCGCCAATACGCTACCGGTCGCAAACGCAATCCATGTCTTGCGCATGGGTTCCCTCCCTCTCTCTACCGAACGGTAATGCGCCCGGAAAGGAGGGGCCGTCAAGCAGGCTTGCGGTTCAGCAGCGCCGAGCGTTCGCAGCGGCAGACGACTTCATCGCGCTGGTTGAACAGCTCATGGGTGAAGGTGACGATACCGGCCTGGGGGCGCGACTTGCTCTCGCGCAATTCCTTGATCTCGGTCTCGGCGCGCAGAGTGTCGCCAATGAAGACCGGGTTCGGGGTCACGACATTGTTGAACCCCAGATTGGCGACCAGCGTGCCGAGCGTGGTGTCGCCCACCGACAGTCCGACGAGCAGGCTGAAGGTGAAAGTCGAATTGACCAGAATCTGCCCGAAGCCGCTCGCCTTTGCGGCCTCGATATCGAGGTGCAAAGGCTGCGGATTGTGGGTCATGGTCGAGAACAGCAGATTGTCGGTCTCGGTCACCGTGCGGCGGATTTCGTGGGTGATCCGCTCGCCCACCGTCCATTCGTCGAAGAATTTGCCTGCCATGTGCGTCTATTCCTTCGACCAGCCGGCAACCACGGCAGCACCGTCATCGGCGCTCGAGCGCACTTCGCCGGGCGTGCGGCTAAAGCGCGGTGCGGGAGCGGGATGGAGCTTGCCCTCGTGCTCCACATAGGCGCCGCGCGCTTTCATATGCGGATGCTCGTGCACCTCGTCGAGCGGGACGACAGGACCGTAGCAAACGTCGGTCCCTTCGAGCATTTCGTTCCATTCGGCCTGCGTCTTGGTCTTGAACAAAGCGGCGAGCTTTTCCTTGTTTTCGCCCCATTTCGACGGGTCCATCTGGGTCGTCGCGACATCTTCGGGCAGGCCCGCACGCGCGACCAGTTCGGCGTAGAACTGCGGCTCGATCGAGCCGAGCGAGATCTCCTTGCCGTCGGCTGTTTCATAGCACTGGTAGAAATGCGCGCCGCCGCCGAGCAGGCCCTCGCCGCGCTTGGTGGTGCGGATTGCGCCATGCTGCTGGCCGAAGAAAAAGCTCATCAGGCTGGTAACGCCGTCAACGATGGCCGCATCGACCACCTGCCCCTTGCCCGAACGCTCGCGCTCATAAAGCGCAGCCATAATGCCGAATGCGCAATACATCGACCCGCCGCCGAAATCGCCGACGAGGTTCTGCGGCGGGATCGCGGGCTCGCCCGGCTTGCCGATCGCGTCCAGCGCGCCGGTAATCGCGATATAATTGATGTCATGTCCAGCAGCTTTTGCGAGCGGGCCATCCTGCCCCCAGCCGGTCATGCGGGCATAGACAAGCCGCGGATTGGCAGCGAGCAATTCGTCGGGCCCCATGCCCAGCCGCTCCATCACGCCGGGACGCAGGCCTTCGATCAGGACATCGGCCTTGCTCGCCGCATCGAGGCAGAACGCCTTGCCTTCTTCGGACTTCATATCGACCATCACGCGGTTTCGCGCGCGCTCGACAATCGGGTTCATCACCCCGCCGCCGGGACGATCGATCCGCACCACTTCCGCGCCCAGATCGGCGAGCAGCATGGCAATATGCGGCCCCGGTCCGATCCCTGCAAATTCGATGACTTTAAGCCCTGCAAGCGGTCCGGCGGCCTTGCTCATAAACTCTCTCCCTATTCGCGGGGCTTTCTGGCGCGGACGGATTGTGCATGCAAGTGCCCTTGTGGCACCGTTTCGGGATTGTGCGTTGCACCACAAAGCCCCCCTTGCTACGCGAAACCCCCTAAGTTTCACGGCCCTATCTTCCAACGGCACAATTTCTGGAGCCGCATTTTGAAAATCGCTATTTTCGGTCTCGGTTATGTCGGTTCGACCGCTGCCGGGTGCATCGCAAGCGAAGGCCACACGGTGGTCGGCGTCGATGTCAGCGCGGTCAAGGTTGACGCGCTCAATTCCGCACGCGCGCCGGTCTACGAACCCGGCCTCGACGAACTGATCGCAAAGGCGCATGCCGAAGGCCGCATCAGCGCAACGACACAGCTGACCGACCAACTCGACGATGCCGATATCGCCATCGTTTGCGTCGGCACGCCGAGCGGGGTCGATGGCGCGCACGACATGACTTACATCGCGCAGGTCACGCAAAACATCGCAGCGGCGCTGAAGCCGGACCGCGAAAGACCGCTGACCCTCGCCTACCGTTCGACCATGCGCCCCGGCTCTTGCGAGAACATCATCTGGCCGATCATCGAAGGCGCGCTGGGCGACAAGGCGACCGACGCAGTCGAGCTGGTTTACAACCCCGAGTTTCTGCGCGAGGCTTCGGCTATTGCCGACTATTTCAACCCGCCCAAGATCGTGATCGGCACGCTCGGCGGACAGCCCTCTGCCAATATGCACGCGCTGCACGAAGGTATCGAGGCGCCTATTTTCGAAGTGGGCCTGCGCGAGGCCGAAATCACCAAATTCGTCGACAATTCATGGCACGCGGTGAAAGTCGCCTTTGCCAATGAAATCGGGCGCGTGTGCCAGAACCTCGATATCTCGGCGAAGGCCGTGCACGAGATCTTCAAGAGCGACACCAAGCTGAACCTGTCGGCCTATTACACCCGCCCCGGCGGCGCGTTCGGCGGATCCTGTCTGCCCAAGGACGTGCGCGCACTGCAGTATATCGCTGCCGACACGGGCTCTGCGACGCATCTGGTGGATTCGCTGATCCGTTCGAACGAGGCGCACAAGCATCACCAGTTCCTCAAAGCCACTTCGGATCTGCCCCGCGGTGCAAAGGTGCTGCTGGTCGGTCTCGCCTTCAAGCTGGAGACCGACGACCTGCGCGAGAGCCCGGCGGTCGATATGGCGCGCAAGCTGCTTGAAGGCGGCTTCGATCTCGACATTTACGATCCGCAGATCGAGCCGGAAAACCTCGTCGGGCAGAACCTCGGCTATGCCTATGCGTGGCTGCCGAAGATCGACGATCTGCTGGTGTCGAAGGACGCGGCTGAAAGCGGCGATTACGCGCTGGTGATCGCAACCAACCGCCTCGTCGATACGTTGTCGCTGGACCGCGCGAATGTTGTCGATGTGAGCAGCATTCCGTGAGCGATCTCAACGCCGAAGAAGGAATCCCTGCGGTCATCGAAGGCGAGCCGCTCAAGGACAAGCACGCGCTGATCGTGGTCGAGAACCTGCCGCTGCCGTTCGACCGGCGCGTGTGGCAGGAGGCGCGCACGCTGAAAGCAGCGGGCGCGCATGTCTCGATCATCTGCCCGACGGGCAAGGGGCATGAAAAGCGCTTCGAGCAGATCGAGGGGGTCGATATCTATCGCCACCCGCTGCCGCTGGAAGCCAAGGGCGCGCTCGGCTTTCTGCTCGAATATGGCGCGGCGCTGTTCTGGGAGACGTGGCTGGCATGGCGCATTTTCTTCAAGCGCCGGTTCGATACCATTCAGGGTTGCAACCCGCCCGATCTGATCTTCCTTGTCGCGCTGCCGTTCAAGCTCTTCGGCGTGAAATACATCTTCGATCACCACGACATCAATCCAGAGCTTTACGAAGCGAAGTTCGACAAGCGCGGGTTTTTCTGGCGGCTGATGGTGCTGTTCGAGAAGCTGACCTTCGGGGTCGCAAACGTCTCGATCGCCACCAACGAAAGCTACAAGAAAATCGCGGTCGAACGCGGCGGGATGGAACCCGAACGCGTGCATGTCGTACGCTCCGGCCCCGACCTTTCGCGGCTCAAGCGGGTCGAGCCGGTCGCTGCCTGGAAGAATGGCCGCGCGCATATGGTCGGCTATGTCGGCGTCATGGGCGAACAGGAGGGCATCGACCTGCTGATCGACGCGGTGGATCACATCGTGCGCCAGCAGGGGCGCGAGGATATCCAGTTCGTGCTGGTCGGCGGCGGGCCTGCGCTGGAAGACCTCAAGCAGCTGACCGCAGACAAGGGTCTCGCTGACTTCATCACCTTCACCGGCCGCGCACCCGATCAGGAATTGTTCGAAGTGCTTTCGACGATGGACCTCGGGGTCAATCCGGACCGCGTCAACGCGATGAACGACAAATCGACCATGAACAAAATCATGGAATATATGAGCCTCGAAAAAGCGATGGTTCAGTTCGACGTGACCGAAGGCAAGTTTTCCGCCCGCGAAGCCTCGCTCTACGCCGCGCCCAATGACGCGGTCGATATGGCGGACAAGATTTGCGAGCTGGTCGATGATCCTGCGCGCCGCGCGGCGATGGGCAAGTATGGCCGCGAGCGGGTGGTGAAGGAATTGAACTGGCAGCACCAGATCGACCCGCTGCTGGCCGCATACAAGCAGGCTCTCGACCTCTAGGTGCCGATCGGGTGCGCCTGTGTGCCCTTAGACAGTGCCCATAAGTTGCCGCGTGCCTAACGCGATATTTACCCATTCGGGTGCATGACCTCGGCGCGAAAACGCGAGGAATTGCAGACCCATGAATGCTCCATTCGATACCGCCAGCGCCATCGGCCCCGATGCGACGGTGCAGCCTGCGCCCGACCATCAGGTCGCGGTGATCGGCCTAGGCTATATAGGCCTCCCCACCGCCGCCGTGCTGGCAAGCTATGGCTGGAACGTGTGCGGTATCGATGTCTCTGAAAAGGTTGTCGAAACCGTCAATGCGGGCGGCGTGCATATCGAGGAGAAAGACCTCGACCGGCTGGTGCATGAAGCGATCGAGAGCGAAAAACTGACCGCCTCGCTCGAAGTGCCAACCGCGCATTTCTACATGATCGCGGTCCCGACCCCGCTCACGAGCGAAAACACACCCGATATCAGCTATGTAGAAAGCGCCGCGCGCGCCATCGCGCCAAAGATCCTGCCCGGCGCCTGTATCATCGTCGAAAGCACCTCTCCCGTCGGCACAACCGAAAGAGTGGGCCAGATCATCGCCGAAATGCGCCCCGACCTGAAAGTTCCGGTCTATGGCTCACAGCAAGCCGGCGACATTGCGCTCGCCTATTGCCCCGAACGCGTCTTGCCCGGCAAAATCGTGCGCGAACTGGTCCAGAATGACCGCGTGATCGGCGGCGTCACCCCTGCCTGCGCCACCCGCGCCGCGGCGCTCTACAAGAGTTTTGTCGAGGGCGACTGCCTCACCACCAATTGCCGCGTCGCCGAAACGGTCAAGCTGACCGAGAACAGCTTTCGCGACGTGAATATTGCCTTTGCCAATGAACTCAGCGTCATCGCCGACGATCTCGGCGTGGATGTGTGGGATGTGATCAAGCTCGCCAACCGCCACCCGCGGGTGAACATCCTCCAGCCCGGCCCCGGTGTGGGCGGGCATTGCATCGCGGTCGATCCATGGTTCCTCGTCGCCAGCGCCCCCAAGGTTGCGCGCCTCATCCGCACCGCGCGCGAAGTCAACGATTTCAAGGCAACCTATACCGAACGCCGCATCCGTGGCCTCGTCGATGCCATGCCCGGCAAGGTTGCGCTGCTCGGCCTCGCCTTCAAGCCCGATATTGACGACTTCCGCGAAAGCCCGGCGCTCGAAATCGCGCTCGACCTCGCCCGCACGCGCGGTCAGCGGATAATGGTGGTCGAACCCTTCGCCAAGGAACTGCCCAAGGGCTTTGCAGGAACCGGCGCCGAGCTGGTCAGCCTTGACCACGCGCTTGCAACCGCCGAAGTGGTCGTCGTGCTGGTCGATCACACCGCTTTCAAACACCTCACGCCTGCCGATTTCGCGGGCAAGCTGGTGTATGACACACGCGGCATGCTGAAGCGGTGAGCAAACCGCGCATCATGGTGACCTTCGGGACGCGTCCCGAGGCGATCAAGATGTTTCCTGTGGTCGCCGCCCTGCGCGAGCACGGCGGGTTCGACACGCGTGTCGTCGTCACCGCACAGCACCGCGAAATGCTCGACCAGGTTTTGGCGCTTGCCGGGATCAAGCCCGATATCGACCTCGATCTGATGCAGGCAGGGCAGAGCCTCGATGCGCTCTCCGCGCGTATCATCACCCGCTTTGGCGAAGCGCTGGACGCCGAAAAACCCGACCGCGTGCTGGTTCATGGCGATACGCTGACCACGATGATGGCGACGCTCGCCTGTTATTTCCGCCGTATCCCTGTGGGGCATGTCGAGGCGGGCTTGCGCAGCGGAGACATCTACGCGCCTTGGCCCGAGGAAGTGAACCGCAAGGTTACGGGCGCGGTGGCCGATCTGCACTTCGCCCCGACCGAGAACGCGGCCGCCGCCCTGCGCGCAGAGAACGTCGCTGAAGGCGCAATCCACGTCACCGGCAACACCGTGATCGACGCGCTCCTCGCCGCGCGCGCAAAGCTGGAGGCCGACCCCGGCCTTGCCCCTGCCATCGCGCCGCTTAAAGAGCGGTTTGCAGGCAAGCGCATCATTGCCGTGACCGCTCACCGCCGCGAGAATTTCGGCGAGGGAATGCACCAGATCGGCGCCGCGCTTCAGCAGCTCGCCAGCCGCGAGGATACCGCGATCATCTACCCGATGCATCCCAATCCCAATGTGGTAGAAGTCATGCGTCCGGCGCTGGGCGATCATGCCAATATCGCGCTTATCGAGCCGCTCGATTACCTCAACTTCGTCGCGATGATGGAGGCCTCGACACTGGTGCTGACCGATTCGGGCGGCATCCAGGAGGAAGCCCCCAGCCTCGGCAAGCCGGTGCTGGTGATGCGCGACACGACCGAGAGGCCCGAAGGTGTTTCAGCCGGGACCGCCAAGCTGGTGGGTGCCGACACGGCGCGTATTGTCGGCGAGGTCGAGCGCCTGCTCGATCAGCCTGCCGCCTATGAAGCGATGGCAAAAGCGCACAATCCCTATGGCGACGGGCAAGCGAGCGAGCGCATCGCCCGGCTCATCGCTGCAGCGCATTAAGGGCGTTTGCGAACCAGTTTCATGTAATAGATCGCCGCGCCCAGCACGACGAGACTTGCGCCGATATCGCCGATCCAGTTCAGCTTGAGCGGACCGAATAACAGCCGATCGATCATATGCAGCGATATGACGCGCAGAACGACGAGGAAGGCCATTACACCTCCCGCCGCGACCGCAGCCAGCGTCGCCTGATTGCGACGTCCGCGTGACCGGCGCGCTAGGCGATAGCCCCAGAACAAACCTGCCGCGCTCACGACCGCCAGCACAATCGACACCGCAATGCCCTGGCCGAAACGCCGTGTTTCGTAGCTTCCGTCGCTGCGCAGCTCGGTTCGCATAGCGTCACGGATCATATCTTCGACGCCAAAACCGCGCAGCGTGATCAGCACCACGAACAGCAGCGCCACCGGCAGTCCATCCTCGGCGCGACGGTAGCG
>JAYPMZ010000049.1:0-17471 GCA_038130205.1 Erythrobacteraceae bacterium
ACCTCACACTGGTCGAAGATTTCATGCTCATCCCCGAGGAACCTACAAGCGACAAAGCGCGCGATCACTGGGAACGCAGCTGGAAGCTGCTCGACGGCGGGGTTTTCGCCTCTGAGGATTTCCGCGCCGCCGAATTGGGCCAGCAGGGGCTTTCGACCGGAGTGGTCGATCACATTACGCTCGGCACGCTCGAAGGCGGCATCGCGCGCTTCGATGCAATCGTGCAGGAGGCCCTGCGAGCGGCCAACTGACGCACCGACGCACGCAATCGCCGCTTTCGCTGGGGTGAGGTTCTGGTATGGGCGGCTTATGCCCACCAACCCCAAGAAATCAGACGACCGCCCCGAAGGCGACCGGATTGCCAAGCTGCTGGCGCGCGCCGGTGTGGCCAGTCGCCGCGAGATCGAGCGCATGATTGCCGATAAGCGCATCACGCTCGACGGGAAGCCGGTCGAAACGCCTGCCACCTTTCTGAAGTCGCTCAAGGGCGTCAGCGTCGATGGAAAGCCTGTCGCCGGGCCCGAGCCTGCGCAGCTTTACGCTTTTCACAAGCCCACCGGCCTCATCACTGCCGAGCGCGATCCGGCGGGGCGCGCCACGATCTATGACGCGCTGCGCAATGCCTTGCCAAAGGATACGCCGCGGCTAATGCCTATCGGTAGGCTCGACCTCAACACCGAGGGGCTGCTGCTGCTCACCAATGACGGCGGGCTGAAGCGCAAGATGGAACTGCCCGCGTCCGGCATTCCGCGCACCTATCGCGCGCGCGCTTTCGGTGAAGTGTCGCAGGAACAGCTCGAAGAACTGATCGAAGGCGTTGAGATCGACGGTGTGCGTTATGGTTCGATCGACGCCAATCTTGAACGCGGCGCAGGCGGTTCGGGCGGTAAGAACCAGTGGATCCAGATGACCATCACCGAAGGCAAGAACCGCGAAGTGCGGCGCGTGCTCGAATATCTCGGCCTCAAGGTGAACCGCCTGATCCGCGTCGGATACGGTCCCTTTGCGCTGGGCGAACTGCCGCGTGGGCAGGCTACGCGCATCCGAAAGGGCGACCTCGACCGCTTCGTGAGCACGCTCAAGAAGGGCCACGAATGAGAGTTATTGCAGGCGAATGGCGCGGACGGAAGCTGACCGCGCCAAAAGGCGATGCCACCCGTCCCACGGCCGACCGCACGCGCGAGGCGCTGTTCTCGATGCTGACCAGCAGGCTCGGCAGTTTCGAGGATTTGCGCGTGGCGGACCTGTTTGCAGGTTCGGGCGCGCTCGGTATCGAGGCGCTGTCCCGCGGCGCGGCGCATTGCCTCTTCGTCGAACAGGAACGCGGCGCGCTCGATGCGATCCGCGCCAATATCGCCGCGCTCGATTGCCGTGCGCGCACCGCTGTCGAGGCGGGTTCGGTCATGGGCCTACGCGCCGCGCATGAGCCCTATGACGTCATCCTCGCTGACCCGCCCTATGACACTGGCGCGGGCGAGGTTGCGCTCGACCGGCTGCTGCGGCTGGGCTGGATCGGCGAGGCAACGTGGATCGCACTCGAAACCGCAGCCAAGGAAGAACCGCAGATTGCGGGCCTCGATGTCGAGACATCGCGCAAGGTCGGCAAAGGCCGTCTCACGCTGATGCGGCGGTCAGCCGAAAGCTAGACCTCGCCCGGCTTTGCGCCTGCGAGATATTCGATCCGTTCCCATTTCGCCTCGCGCTCGGGCCCGGTCATGGCGGTCAGCGCGATTTTGTCCGTATCCGCCAGCGCCCAGAACAGCGTCTGCCGGGCGGGAACAAGCGACCAGTAGTAGCGCTTCGTCTCGGCAGGCCACGCGGCATATTCGACTTGTTGCTGGCGGCTCCAACTGTCGAGTTCGGCCTGTTGTTCGGGACCGAGTTCCGGATCGGCTGGGACAAGCCGCTCTGCCTCTTGCGCGCCGCGGGCGTGGCTCGGTGCGGCAGTGACATAACCGATTGTCGCAATCGCGACGACGATAAGGGCATAGTGGGATTTGCGCATGGGTTTCTCCTGTGGTTGGACCCAAGCGTGGACGAACGCAGCTTCGTTTCTTCAATCTGGCTCGCCTCACCCTGCGGACCGGACTTGAACCGGATGACAGGCATTGCGCGGGGCGGGAAGCCACCCTCCCTTCCCCCGCAACCCGTCACGCGCACGCTCCGGCGAGAGGCGTTGCACAAACGGGCTGGATTGCATTTGTGCGGATTTCGGGGGACGGCAGCGGACTTGCAGATGCGCTCGCAGATCATATGTGCGACCTTGCGCGCAATCTATTTGTTCTATAATTGTTCCCCCTGGTGCCATGAGTTCGAATCTACCCTCCCCCGCCTCCAACGGCGCGCCCGATGCGGGTGTCCCGCCTTACGCCGCACGGCTGAACCCGCCGCAGCGCGAGGCTGTGCTGACGACCGAGGGGCCGGTGCTGATGTTAGCCGGTGCCGGTACGGGCAAGACGGCAGCGCTCACCTCACGGCTTGCGCATCTGGTGGCGACGCGGCGCGCTTGGCCGAGCCAGATTCTGTGCGTCACTTTCACCAACAAGGCTGCACGCGAAATGCGCGAACGTGTGGCGACGCATCTGGGGGCGGGCTCGGAAGGGATTCCGTGGCTGGGCACTTTCCACTCGATCTGCGCCAAGATGCTGCGCCGCCATGCCGAACTGGTCGGCCTGCAGCAAAATTACACCATCATCGACACCGACGATCAGTTGCGCGTCCTGAAGGCGCTGATCGTGGACAATGGCGAGGATGAAAAGCGCTGGCCTGCACGCCAATTGGCCGGGCTGATCGACCGCTGGAAGAACCGCGGCCTCAACCCGACCGATCTCGATGCGGGCGAAAGCGAGGCTTTTGCCAATGGCCGTGGGCGCGAATTCTACCAGATGTATCAGGACCGGCTGAAATCGCTGAACGCCTGCGATTTCGGCGACCTGATGCTCCACATACTCAATATTTTCCGCAAGCACACCGATGTGCTGGCCGAATATCAGCAACGCTTCAAATACATCATGGTGGACGAATATCAGGACACCAACGCAGTCCAGTCTCTGTGGCTGCGATTGCTAGCGCAGAGCCACAAGAATATCTGCGTGGTCGGCGATGACGACCAGTCGATCTATTCATGGCGCGGGGCAGAAGTCGCCAATATCCTGCGGTTTGAAAAGGATTTTCCCGGCGCGGCAGTGATCCGGCTTGAACAGAATTACCGCTCTACCCCGCACATCCTCGGCGCGGCATCAGGCCTGATCGAAGCCAATAGCCAGCGCCATGAGAAGACGCTGTGGACCGAGGTGAACGGCGGCGACAAGGTGCGTGTGATCGGCGTGTGGGACGCCCCCGAAGAGGCGCGCCGCGTGGGCGAGGAGATCGAACGGCTCGAACGCGAAGGCGCACCGCTCGATGAGGTGGCAATCCTCGTGCGGGCGCAATACCAGACGCGCGAATTCGAAGACCGCTTCATCCAGACAGGCATCAATTACCGCATTATCGGCGGTTTCCGTTTCTACGAACGCGCCGAAATCCGTGACGCGCTTGCCTATCTACGGGTGATCGCGCAGCCGCAGGACGATCTTGCGTTCGAGCGTATCTACAACCAGCCCAAGCGCGGGCTTGGTGCAAAGACGCTCGAAAAAATGCACCAGCATGCGCGACGCACCGGCTTGCCGCTGGCGGCCGCCTCGCTGCAACTGGCGGACAGCGATGAACTGCCCGCGCGCGCCGCGAACACGATCGGCGGTCTGATGCGGCAGTTTCTGGCATGGCGTGAGGCGGCGGAGGATATGTCGCCATCCGACCTGCTGCGGCTGGTGCTCGACGAAAGCGGCTATAACGACATGCTCGCCGCAGACCGCTCGCCCGAAAGCGCGGGCCGCGCGGAAAACCTCTCCGAGCTTGCACGCGCGATGGAGGAATACGAGACGCTCAGCGACTTCCTCGAACATGTGAGCCTCGTCATGGACAATGATCGCGGCGACGAGGAAGAGACCGTCACCATCATGACGATTCATGCGGCCAAAGGGCTGGAGTTCGACCACGTCTTTTGCGTTGGCTGGGAAGAAGGCGTTTTCCCGTCACAACGCGCGGTAGACGAAGGCGGGCTTGCCAGCCTCGAGGAAGAACGCAGGCTCGCCTATGTCGCTATCACGCGCGCCAAGCGACGCTGCATCATCCTGCATGCCGCCAATCGCCGGATTTACGGCCAATGGACGAGCTCGATCCCCTCGCGTTTCATCGAGGAACTCCCCGAAGAGCATATCGAGCAGGAATCGACCCTTACCGGCGGCGCATCGCTGTGGCGGGCGAACTGGTCCGAGAATGAAGACCCCTTTGCTCATGTCGCCCGCGACCGTCCCAACCGTGCCGAGGCGCGCGGTCCTGGCTGGCGCCGCGCAGTCTCGACCGGCTATGAGCCGCGCCAGCAGCGTGTCGCCGAGCCGGGCCGGAGCGCGGCAAGCTTTGCTGCCAAACCCCGCAGCGATATCGCCATCGGTGCAATGGTCGAACACGCCAAGTTCGGCACGGGCTGCGTTATCGATCAGGAGGGCAACAAGCTGACGATCAACTTCGAGGACGCGGGTGAAAAACGCGTGATCGACAGCTTTGTGAAAGTCGTAGGCTAGGCCAGACGCGCCAGCATCACGCGGCTGGCGGCATCCACTTGTCGAGGACTTTTTCTAGCTGCTCGAGCGTGAATGGCTTGGCCAGATGCGCCTGCATTTGTCCGGCGAGGCACGCTTCGACATCGGAGCGGAACGCATTGGCAGTCATCGCGACAACCGGAAGTGAACGGGCATCAAGGCCTTCCTTCCGTATCATCAGAGTGGCAGCGATCCCGTCCAGCTTCGGCATTTGCACATCCATCAAAGCCAGGTCGAAGGGATCGCCGTCCTGTTCGGCGGCAATAATGCCCTCGACCGCCTCCTGCCCGTCCTCGAACAATTCGACCTCAAGCCCGATGCGCTCGGCCATTTCCATGATCAGCATCTGATTGATGTCGTGATCTTCGGCGAGCGCCACACGGCGACCCGCCCAACGGTTCAACTGCTGGCCCGGCCCTGCAGATTTTCGTTGGTTATCTGCCTCGTCATGCGCTTCATCGGCGGCAAGCGGGAGGCAAAGATTGACGCAGGTCCCCTTACCCAACACGCTATCCAGCGCGATGGTTCCGCCCATCAATTCGACCAGTTCGCGGCAGATATGCAGCCCCAGTCCTGATCCCCCACTGCTGCGGTAATCGCCGTCTTCGACCTGTACGAATTCGTCCAGCACCGTTGCCAGCTTGTCTTCTGCTATCCCGATCCCGGTATCGCAAACGCTGATCATCAGCGCGCCGCCCTTGTAGCTGGCAGCGATGTCGATCCCGCCCGTGAAAGTGAACTTCACAGCATTGCCGATCAGATTGGACAACACCTGCCGGATCCGCAGATCGTCACCGATCACATAACGGGGAACGCTGGCATCCAGCTTCGGCTTAAGCCGGATTCCCTTGGTTGCTGCGCTGGCTTTGAAAAGGTTCGTGCAGCTCTGGACGAGGTGGTGGATATCGGTTCGTTCCAACTTGATGGTCAATTGCCCCGCCTCGATCCGCGACAAGTCGAGGATAGCGTCGAGCAGCTTGAGCATATTCTGGCTTGATTCGTGGATCAGACGAACCCGCTTGTGCTGTTCGAGTGGCAATTCGTCGCGCAGGAGCAGGTCCGAAAAGCCGAGAATTCCGTTCATCGGGGTGCGGATTTCATGGCTCATATTGGCAAAGAAGCGCGACTTGGACTTGAGCAGCATCATTGCATGCTCGGCCTCGCGCACCTCGGATGCTGCGCGCTCGCGTTCGATCAGGTTTGATCGGTGTGCGCCCGAAATGAGCAGGCCCGCAACCGCAAAGGCACTCGCGAGTGCAAGCAGGCTGAGCTGGAAACGGGTGTCGAACACCTCGTAGCGGATCGCGACGCTGGTCGCCAAGGCGAGCCCGAATGGTAGGATCAGTGCGAGCGGCAGCACCCGTCGCAAAGCAATCGAGCCGGTCCCGTTGCCGAGCACCACAGACACCCAGCCGCGCTCCCCGTTTCGCAGCAGAATAGCACCGATCAGGCACGCGAAGCATACAGCAGTAGGGAGCGAGATCGTAGAGAAGAACATCGCGTTGCTGAGCGATTCCGCTTCGAACATGAACATGGTGAGAGCGAGCAAGGCCGGCATCAGCGCAATCGTTGCAAAGACAGATTTGATCTGTGGCCTCAGCGACGATGCCAGCGCTGCTCCCAACATGATAAATGTCACCGAAGTCGCCTCCGACATTCGTATGTCGGCGAAGACTTCAGGACGAGGAAGAATGAGCTGGTCAATGCCGCTTGCGTTGCCCGATGCGATAACCATCAGATTGGCAAAAGCGACAGCGAGTATGACGTAGCCGGCGGTAATGCGGAAATCGACCGGATCATGCCCCAGCGGATGCCAATCGGACAGCAGGACAGCGCCGCTTCCCAATAGAAACAGCGCCGCTGTTGACGGAACCATTGCAGAAAATTGATATCCGAAGTGGGTCACCGCCTCGACACCCAGCCCCCAACCGATGATCAGGACGATGCCGGAAACAAGGGCGCAGATCGCCAGCAGGGAATTGCCGAAGGGCCGTAGTTGTAGAGCCTTTTCTTCGATTACCTCGGCACCGAGCAACTCGACATGGTTGCGGTTGATTTCATCAGCGGAATTGGGGGGCAGAGGAACATTCTGAAGATCATCCGCATACGCCTGACGCGAGCTTTGAGGCCGCGAACGGTGATTGGGTGCGAGCAAATCGGCTCGCTCGCGGGTAACGCTTTGCAAATCCATACGCGCTCCGATTCCAATCGAGCGCGACTAAAGTTTGACCCGCCCCGCAAACGCTGGACCGAAGTTTCATTAATATTCAAAAGCTGTCTGCCTCGGATTACTACATACCGTGGCAGTACCTAAGCGCGTCAAAGTCTGCGCCGGTCCTGACCGGTTCAGCCAGCGCCGATGTCGAGAAAGCCGGGCTTGGGACCGTTCCATTCGCCTGCTGCAACCGGCTCATCATCCTCGTCACGCTGGCGACGGGGTTTGCGTTCGGCGCGTTCTTCCGAGCGCCCTTCTGACTTCGAGCCGCGTTCACGGCGCGGTTTGCGCGGGGCGCTTTCGGCTTCACCCGCATCGTCGCGTTTGCGGCTGCGAGAACGTTTCTGCTCGCGCGGCGCGTCATCGCCCGACTTGGTGTCGTCGCCCTGCTTGCTGCCATCCGAGGCGTCGTTGTCCGCACTCTTGTCGGCTTTCGCTCCGGCTTCGGCCAGTTCGACGCGTACGTCTTCCTTGCCGAAGACCTTGATCGCGGCGCCGGTCAGCTTTTCGACATTCGCGATTGCTTCGGCATCCTCATCCGCGACGAACGTAAAAGCGCGGCCCTTGGCTCCGGCACGGCCCGTGCGGCCGATGCGGTGCACGTAATCGTCAGGGTGCCACGGCGTGTCGAAGTTGAAGACGTGGGACACGCCTTTAACATCAAGTCCGCGCGCGGCGACGTCGGAAGCGACGAGGATATTGACCTCGCCCTTCTTGAACCGTTCCAACTCATTCAGCCGCGAGCTTTGGTCCATGTCGCCATGGATTTCGCCACTCGCAAAGCCGCGCCGCTGCAAGTGCTTATTAAGCTCGCGCACGGTGGTCTTACGATTGGCGAAGATGATCGCGGTTTCGATGTGATCGTTGGCAAGCAGCCATTCGAGCGTGTCGCGCTTCTGCTTGGCCTTCACCGGTACTTTGAACGCGGTGATGTCCGCATTGGTCGTCGCTGCGCGAGTCGTCTCGATCCGCTTGGGATTGTTGAGGAACTTCTTCGCCAGCTTTTCGATCGGCGCAGGCATGGTCGCCGAAAACAGCATGGTCTGGCGGGTTTCAGGCAGTTTGTCGCAGATGAACTCGATATCGGGAATGAAGCCCATGTCGAGCATGCGGTCTGCTTCGTCGATCACCAGCAGCTCGCAGCCGTTAAGCATGATCTTGCCGCGTTCGAACAAGTCCATCAAACGGCCCGGCGTGGCGATCAGCACATCGACGCCTTCGTTCAGCGCCTTGACCTGATCGCCCATTTGCACGCCGCCGATCAGCAGCGCCATCTTGAGATCGTGGTTTGCGCCGTATTTTTCGAAATTCTCGGCCACCTGCGCGGCAAGCTCACGCGTCGGTTCGAGGATCAGCGAGCGCGGCATCAGAGCACGGCGACGGCCCGCGGCCATTACGTCGATCATCGGCAGCACGAAACTCGCGGTCTTGCCCGTCCCGGTCTGCGCGATTCCGATGATGTCCTTCATCATCAACACAGCGGGGATCGCCTCGGCCTGAATTGCCGTGGGCGTGGTATAACCTGCAGTCTCGACTGCTTCGAGTAATTCGGGTGAAAGGCCGAGATCGGCAAATGTCATGCGCGTTAAAATGTCCGGATAGCGGGCAGCGGTGGCTGCCGGGATTAGCACTGCGCAGGCGGAACCCGCGACCAGTGCCGCTGCGCTTGGCTAAAAAGGGGTCAAAAGTCAAGAAATGCGCAAGGGCGGCGCATGAGGGGCGATCAGTTTTCTACCGCCACAAGCTGGCGCATGCGCTCAACCTCGCATTTGGCACCACTGCGCGATTGCAGTTCGTCGCGCCCAACGCATAGCTGCCCGTCTTCGCTGCGTTCGATGTAGAACCCCGAATAGAAATCACGCGCACGGCAGGCCCGCTCGAGATTGATCGAGACGATCCGCTCGTCGCGCAGAAACAGCAACAGGCGGTTCCCCGTGCCGGTCTGTACGCCTGAAATGCCCGACATCGGCACGCAGCGCTCCATCTCCCGCTCTTCGAACGAGGTCCGCAGACCACGCTGCGGTAGCTGCGCGAGCAAGCTGTTGCGATTGCTCTGCCGCTGGGGCGAAATGCGGATGATCACACGTTGTTCGATCCGCACCTGCTGAACGTTCTGATCACCGTAGAACGCATCGAGCGGCGTACGATCCGATGAATCCGCACGCGATTGCGGTCCGTCCGGGTCGACGTCGTAGTCGGGAGCGACCGACATCGGCGCCGGTCCTTCCTCGTCTCCCGAGTGCACAAGCGCAGCCCCCTGCCCCAGCAAGGGCAACAACAGCGCCAGAGGCGCTGTAAAGGAAAGCAGGCTCGTCATCGGGCTAGAAAAAGTCCTCCGCATCATTCGCAGGCCTTGCGGCCCGCATTGAACGGCAGCGAGACCTAGCAGAGACGATTGAACCTTGGCTTAACTGCGGCGCAAGTTGAGTAGCAAAACGCTGGCACTATCGGGCGCTGCTGTGGCATAGACGCCACAATTATGCAGACGACCGTAAGCCCTCAGGCCAATACCGAAACTTTCCTCGCCGAAGCCGCAGAACTGCTCGGCCCCAAGGGGTTTACCACCCTCGCCGACGTTATCGAACCGTGGGAGACGGACTGGCGCGGACGCTACACCGGCCGCGCGCTCGCGCTGGCGTCGCCTGCTTCGACTGCAGAGGTATCGGCGCTCGTCAAACTGTGCAGCGCGTACGCTATTCCCATCGTCCCGCAGGGTGGAAACAGCGGCATGGCGGGCGGCGCGACTCCCGATAACAGCGGCGAAGCAATCCTGCTCTCGCTCCGCCGGATGAATACCATCCGCAGCCTCGATGCCACCGCCGGACAGGCCGTGTGCGATGCAGGGGTCATTCTCCAGACCTTTCACGAAGCCGCCGAAGAGGCGGGCATGCGCTTCCCGCTCACCCTGGGCGGCAAGGGTTCGGCAACGATCGGCGGACTGGTTTCGACCAATGCGGGAGGCACACAAGTGCTCCAGCACGGCACCATGCGCGCTCAAGTGCTGGGGCTCGAGGCGGTGCTCGCTGATGGCAGCGTGTTCGATCAGCTGACCGTGCTCAAGAAGGACAATCGCGGCTTCGATCTCAAGCAATTGCTGATCGGGTCCGAGGGAACGCTGGGTATCGTAACCGCCGTCGCCCTGCGCTTGCTCCCTGCTCCGAACGCGCGTGCGACCGCTTGGGTCGGTCTGTCGGCGATCACCGATGCGCGAACGCTGCTGCGACGCGTCGAGCGGGCAATGGGGGATTCACTCGAAGGATTTGAAGTCATTCCGGCGCACTGCCTCGACAGCGTGCTCGCCCACCTGCCCGATGCCCGCTCTCCGCTGGATGAGAAGCACGAATGGAACGCGCTGATCGAGTGCGTCACGGTCGATGGAGACAATGCCGTCTTGCGCGAACGGCTCGAAAATTCGCTCGCAGAGGCTGCCACGGACGGCTTCCTGTCCGATGCGGTGATTGCCGCGAACGAGCGACAGGCGGAGGATTTTTGGCTGCTGCGCGATTCGATCAGCGCGGGTGAGCGAGCGCTCGGACCGGCGATGCAGCACGACATATCGGTGCCGGTCGAAACGATGCCCGAGTTCATCCTTGCCGTGGCATGCAAGCTGTGACCGCCCCCCACCGCCCATCCGGGCACGACGGCGGTGGCTTTCGGCCATTTGGGCGATGGCAATGTCCATTTCCACGTGCTCGCTCCCGAGGGTGCGGTTCCGGGCCAATGGGAGGAAAACGAAGGCAAGGCGGTTAGCGCGCAAGTCTATGATCTGGTTACACAATGGGGTGGATCGATCAGCGCCGAGCATGGCATCGGCCAGATGAAGATCGGCGAATTGGGCCGATTGGGCGATCCGGTCGCTCTGGCGATGATGCGCAGCGTCAAAGTCGCTCTCGACCCCAGGGGCCTGCTCAATCCTGGCAAGCTGGTTCCTCCCGCACAGGATTGACCGCCCCCAAGCTTGCACAGCCGCTGTGGAGCGCCTAAAGCGCGGCCATCGCGACCTCGTAAGGGGTGCAAGGCGATCAAGCCCGCGTAAAAGTTTCCAATTCCACTTCTCGGAGAGATGTCCATGGCGACCGCGCCGCAGCCGCAACTTCCGCTGTTCTACAAAGATCTGCTTCCGCTCAACAGCCGTGACCACGGCGACTTCAAGGTTAGCCCCTTTGCCGATGCCTCGTTCCTCGCGAACACGCATGCAATTCCGCTGACCGTCGATGAATTTGTTGATGCACAGCGTCATTACCCGATCGTGTTCACCGCGGGCGAAAACCCGCTGCCGATCGCGCTGATGGGCCTCAATGAAGGCGTGAACACCTTCATCGGCGAAGACGGCAAGCTCGAAGCGGGCCTGTATGTTCCGGCCTATGTTCGCCGCTATCCCTTCATCCTTGCCAAGCTGAACAAGGAAAGCGACGACATGTCGCTGTGTTTCGACCCGCAGGCAGGTGTGATCGGCAAGAACGAAGAGGGCCAGGCCTTGTTCGAACCCGCCACCGACGGCGGCGAAGCCAAGCCCACCGACTACACCAACGGCGTGCTCGAATTCTGCACCCGTTTCGAACAGTCGGGTCAGCGCACCAAGGCATTCCTTGAAGAGCTCAAGAAGCTCGACGTGCTGCGCGACGGCCGGATGGATATCACCCGCCGCGACATGCCTGACACCCCGTTCACCTACACCGGCTTCCAGATGGTCGACGAAGAGAAGCTGCGCGAGCTGCCCACCGACGTGCTGGAAAACCTCAACAAGAGCGGCATGCTCATGCTGATGCACGCCCAGCTGTTCTCGATGAACCTCATGCGGATGGTGTTCGAACGCCAGAGCGCGCAGGGCAAGGTGCCGATGCCGAATTCGGGCACTCCGGCAGTACCCAACGGCACGATGTAATCTGCCGGGTTCCGGCGGTTCGAGTGTCGTTTCGGCCTCGGTAAATGCCGCCGATCGGGATATTTTTGGGCGGCCTACGTCTTGTACGTAGGCCGCCCTTTTCCTATCTGAAGGATAGGGACGGTTAACCCTCATCAACCGTCCTGGACACGCCCCTTACGGGCGTTTTCCTCCCTGAACCTGGCCACCTCGTGCGATCCCCCCCTTAAATGCGCGAGGTGGCTTTTTTTTGGTTTGGACAAGGGCGCTCCCCCAATCAGTCTGCAGCGCCTATTCCGCTGCCTGCGCCATTTCTCCGCTCGCACCCAGGCCGGCGGTTTCGGCGCCCAGTTCGCGCACCAGTCCGGCCAGCATCCTGGCCAGCGGCTTGACCGCTGCCGTCGGCTCGGAAAGCGAGGCGTCGAGATAGGTCGAACGGCACAGTTCGATCTGAAGCCCGTGAATGCCGCGCGCAGGCTCTGCGTGGCGATCGAGCACATAGCCGCCCGAATAGGGGCGGTTGTGCGCCGCCGCGCAGCCGTGAAGCTCCAGATAGCGGAATGCACGCGATGCCAGCGTCGAATGACACGAGGCGCCGAACCTGTCGCCCAGCACGATCTGCGGCGCACGCTCTTCACCGCTTGGACGGCGCAGCGGCGGCATGGAGTGCAGGTCGATCAGCAGCGCCGCTCCCCAGGCGTCGCGGATACGCTTCAGCTCTTTTGCCAGAAAATCGTGATAAGGCTGATGGATATCGTCCACTCTTCGCAGCAATTCTTCACGCGGCAAACGCGAACGCCAGATCTCGCCAAAGCCCGGCAGACGGCGTGGAACTAGTCCCAGACCGCTGCGGGCGCGGGCATTGCTGCCATAACGGCGTGCTTGCGGATTGCCCTTCGCGCCGCGCTCGTACTTTTCACGCAGTTGCCGAACCTTCATCATCTCCCAGTCGATATCGTCGGCGGCTCGGTTAAGATCGAGCATGGCGCGCGGAGCGTGTGCCACGAGCAGGCCCGTGCCGGTTGCGCGGGCGATCTCCACACCCACGGCATCGACATGGCGATCCTCCAGCCGCAACTGGCTAAGCCCCGCATCGCGCATCTCGGCCAGAACCAGGCCTGGATAGGCGCGGCCTGCGTGCGGAATGGCGATCAACACCGGCAATGGCATGGAGCTTGGCGCAACATGGATGAAGGCTGCGCCAGCGTCGCTGCCCTCTCCCCTGTCTCCCGCTGCGATTGCCCCGCCACGCCGGGTGACGAGCTTGCCCCCGTTCGCGCCAGACGCAAGCTTGGACAAAGGAGGGCGGGAGCCGGAAGCCATCGTTAGTTTGCTGCCCGCTTTGCCCGGCGGAGTCAAAGCCTCAATCCCCCTCGCAAAACCGGCGCCCTGCGCTCCTACGTTAATCGAAAATGATAAGGCTATGAGTGCTTGCGTCTCAAAGCAGGGCATCCGGAGCAAACGCCAAAGATTTCTTAAGTGAAACGCTCTATGCAGCGCGGCATGACATCGAATCCCTCCTACCGCATCCTCCTTGCCGAGGATGAAGAAGCCATGCGGACCTACCTCGAACGCGCGCTGACCAATGCGGGCTATGAGGTTAAGAGCGTGGATCGTGGCACAGAAGCCCTGCCTTTGCTCGAAAACGAGCAATTCGATCTGCTTCTTTCGGACATTGTTATGCCCGAAATGGACGGAATCGAACTCGCGCAACGCTGCGCCGAAGTGAGCCCGCGCACAAAGGTGATGTTCATCACCGGCTTTGCCGCCGTCTCGCTGCGCGCCAGCCGCGAACAGCCGCATGCCAAGGTTCTGTCGAAACCCTTCCACCTGCGCGACCTCGTTCTGGAGGTCGAACGCGTGTTCGAAGACGCGCGTCAGGCCAACGGGTAACGCTTTTTCTTCAGGTGCGTCTCGAATCGCTTGCACAGCGCGAGCGGTTTCGCTAACGCGCCGCTTCCCCCACCCGGAGAGGTGACGGGAACAAAGATGGTGCGGGCGTATAGCTCAGTGGTAGAGCACTATGTTGACATCGTAGGGGTCGGAAGTTCAATCCTTCCTACGCCCACCATCTTTCCCTTCCGACATCGCTAATCAGAAGCCCGCAACGCGGCCTCCGCTTCGGCGAGATCGGCAGGGGTGTTGATGTTCCAGAACGGATCGCGCGCGTCGCCACCCGCTGCAAACTCCGCGACATTTGCACTGCAATGCTCGGCCCAACCGTGGGCGGAACGCTTCCCCGTTTCCAGATAGGCCAGCAACTGCTCCGCGAGGTTGCAGGGCCACAATCCTGTGACGGGATGCCACCGTCCCAGACTCGCAGCTATTGCAGGAGCGCCCGTTGCTGCGAGCCGCTCTATGAGGTTGCGCGGGAGAACCGGCGTGTCCAGTGCGACCGTGACGATCTGCGAGAAGCCGCCCTCCCCACCCCACGCCATTGCAGCGTGCAGTCCGGCGAGCGGTCCTAGCGACGGTCCGACGCGGTCGGGAGACATGGGAAGACCTAGCTCTGCATAAACGCTGCCAGCCGCGGCATTGACGGTGATCGGCGCACTGGTCTGGGTTTCGATCCGCGCAATCACGTGCGCGATCAGCGGGCGTCCCTGTAGCTTTACCAGCCCCTTGGGCGATCCGAACCGCCGCGACTCTCCGCTTGCCAGCACGCATACCGGAATCTCGTTTGCCGCGATCATCGCTTGTGTGTGCCTTGCGCAAGAGACGCGGGCAATCCAAAAGGCAAAGCGAGGGAGAGACGCACAGCCATGACCACCATTCACAAGCGCACCTGCCACATTTGCGAGGCGAATTGCGGCGTTCTGGTCGAAATGGACGGCCGCCGCGTCGTCTCGATCAAGGGGAATCCCGACAATGCGCTGAGCCGCGGCTATATCTGTCCCAAGGCGACCGCAATTGCCGATTTGCAGGACGATCCCGACCGTCTGCGCACCCCCATGAAGCGCACGGCCGATGGCTGGCAGGAAATCGACTGGGACACCGCCTATCGCGAAATTGCGGAGCGCCTGACCGCCATCGACCCGCATGGCACGCGCAGCGCCTTCTATCGCGGTAATCCCAGCGCGCATGACTATGCGCTCGGATTGCAGTCACGACATTTGCAGCGTGCGGTGGGATCGCAGCGGACCTATTCCGCTTCGACCCTTGACCAGATGCCACATCATTATGTGCAATATCAGATGTATGGCCACGTCAGCCTCGCCGCGGTGCCTGATATCGACCGCACGCAGACGATGGTTATCCTCGGAGGCAATCCGATGGCCTCGAACGGGAGCCTGTGGACCGTGCCCGATTTTCGCGGGCGCGTGCGCGAACTGCATGAACGCGGCGGCAAGCTGATCGTGGTCGATCCGCGCAAGACCGAGACCGCGAAGGTTGCCGACCAATGGCTGCCGGTGAAGCCGGGCACCGATACAGCATTGCTCGTCGGCATTCTCAAATGCGTATTGGCCGAGGGCACGGGGCTTCGCGAAGGCCTTGCCGAAGTTTGCGACACCGACCTTGGCGCGGTGGCCGAGGCGCTCGCAGGCTTCACGCTTGACCGGCTCTCCGACCATTTCGGCGTCGGCGTCGAGGATATGCGCGCCATTGCCGCCGCCTTTACGGGTGAAGAGCCCGCCGCAATCTATGGCCGCATGGGCGTTTCCGTGTGCGAATTCGGCGCCCTCAACCAATGGCTGGTGCAGCTGATCAACCTCGCTTCCGGCAATCTCGACCGCGCCGGCGGAACCATGTTCCCCAAGCCGCTGCTCGACTTCGTGGCGCTTGGCGGACGCGGGTCGATCCGCAAGGTCGAAACCGCACGCGGCACGCTGCCGTCTGTGATGAACGAGACCCCGATGGTCGCCTTCGCCGACGAGATGCTGCGCGAGGATGACGAAAGCGTGCGCGTGCTGTTTGTGCAGGCGGGCAATCCCGTGCTCTCCGCCCCCGATGGCCGCAAGACCGAGCGCGCTCTTGAATCGCTCGATCTGATGGTCGCCATCGACCCGCATATTACCGAGACGACCCGCCACGCGCACTACGTCCTGCCGCCATGCGGACCGCTGGAGAAAGATCACTACACGCTGTTTTTCGGCCCGCTCGCGGTGCGCAATTTTGGCTCCTATTCGAAGCCGACTATTCCGCTCGAAGAAGGCGCGAAGCCCGATTGGGAAATCCTGCGCGAACTCACCATCGCGACCCACGCCGCCAAGGGCACGGCAGCGCCCAATATGGAAAGCCCGCGCGAACAGCTCGATGGGATGCTGCGCGCCTCCCCTGCGGGAATGACGCTGGCCGAGGTGGAGGAGCGGCCCGACGGCGTCGATCTCGGACCGCTTGAGCCCAATATCGCCGAACGGGTGATGACCAAGGACAAGAAGATCCACGTCGCCCCGCCCGAACTGCTCGCCGATCTGGGCCGGTTCGCGCAAACGCTGGACGAGACTTCGCCTGATGCGCTCCGGCTAATCGGGCGGCGTCATGTCCGCTCGAACAACAGCTGGCTGCACAATTCGCGGCGCCTCGTGAAAGGGCCTGACCGCTGCACGCTGTTGATCCACCCCGATGATGCCGGAGCCCGCGGCATTGCGGACAGCGATACGGTCAGCGTCTCCTCCAATGTCGCAACTGTCGAGCTTGCTGCCGAAGTGACCGAGAACATGATGCCTGGCGTCGTTTCGATGCCGCACGGCTGGGGACACAATCGAGGCGGCGTGAGCTGGCAGACCGCAGCCGATCATGCGGGCGTTTCGATCAACGATCTGATCGACACCGAACGCTATGACGTTCTGACCGGCAATGCGGTTCTGAACGGGATCGCGGTGAGCGTGGAGAAAGCGCACACATTGGCGGAGGCTACGGGCTGATCCTTGCTGTCCGGCGCTCTCCCACTCAGGTCTAACGCGTTTCTCCAAGCCCCCCACAGGAATCGAACGACCGGGCCCGTCTGGACTGGCTCGGTCGTTTCATCCTGACAGGCTAGAATTTAGAGCGGCGCGCCCCACTCCGGTGTTCCGCCAATTTCGCGGCACGCCTGCACGTCTACTTTCTTGATCTGCGCGCGGCGATCAATCTCCGCGTAGGCAGGATGACTTGAAGCCCCCGAAGCGAAGCTGCGGGTTGCCCAGATCTTTTCGACATTCTCGCAGTGCTTGTTGAGGTTTTGCTGTGCAAAATAGGCGTCAGATAGTGATGACCGGATCGAAACTTCCGCCAGAAACGACAGCATAAGCTCATGCTCGAATTCGATCGTCGGCTGAAGCGCAGAGACGCTCGCCATTGACAGTTCGCAAACAGCGAGTTTCTGTTCTCCATCTGCTTCATCACAAGCCTGAAGCGCGCCCAGGAGCGTTTGAATGGTTTGTTGGCGCTCGGGGCTAAGGCCGTCTTGAGCATGGACCGTGCCGGCCAGCGCAAACGAAGCCGCAGCGGCTATAGCAAGATACTTCAAAGTACATCTCCTGAAAGAATTTCACTCATGATTAGAAACGGTTGCAGTTGGAACCGCCGGTGTAGATGCAGGTGTGCGTGCTGGTCGCCGCCACGGAGCTGTAAATCTCGCTCGCCGAGCGGATTTGCGGCGGATTGTACTGCATCGGACGCGCTATGTAGTTACTGGAAAAGCTCGACGCTGACCGCGTGTAGCGAGGCTGGCGGGCTTCCTGCCAACTGCGACGGACCCGGGCATCGCTGGCGCGGCGTTGCAGCTCTTCCTGCCAGGCGCGTTCTCGCTCGCGCTGAGCCGCACGCCGTT
>JAYPMZ010000049.1:17481-18881 GCA_038130205.1 Erythrobacteraceae bacterium
ATTCACATCCGTCCTGATAGCCCAAACGACAGCTCTGCCGGAACCAGACCAAAGAGACTTCGGGATCAGTCGCAATCGACGAGTTGGCGAGGATCACGCATCCGATGGGATCGCGCAGGTTGCACGCCGCTAGAGCCATATCGCGCACACGGACGTCATCAGCGTTGGCTTCGGCCAGAAGCGAAGCCGCATTCGAGCACATCACTGCCCGGTATTCTTCCCCCTCGTCCTCACAGCCGCCGATAAGAAACGGGATCGCCTTGGCCTTGTCGACCGGCACCCCACCCCGCCCGCGCAAATGCGAGTTCGCACCAATCCGGCAAAGATATTTCACCTTTAATTCGCAGCCGATATCCAGCGCGTCCATCCGCTCCAACGGACGCAGCGACATTCCCTCTTCCCCGCTGTTCTGGAAGAAAGCGAACCAGCAGCCGCTGCCATTGCCCAATCGGCAGGCCTTCATCAAAGCAGCATCAGAGCGTTCGCGATTTGCGGAAATTCCCTCGAGTGTAATCGGCGCATAAGGAGAGAACGCGATGCCAAGTTGCGTGCAACTTACTGCGTCGTCCATCGCACAGCCGCGCTCGGCATAAGGGATGGCACGATTTGCATCCCGATTGGCGGTCATGAACGCGCGCGGGTAGTTTGCGGCTTCCAGCTTGGACGCGAAAAAGCCGAACGCCTCGCGGCAAAAAGTGGCGAGCCGCCGGGAGCAGCCGGTGTCGAGCGCACTCACGTACAGGTCGAGCGCCTGCAATTCATCGCGTGCAATGGTGGCCGACTGTGCACAGGCCTCTTCGTACCCATAGGCGCACGCCTTCACGAGAAACCGGGCTGCTCCGCTTTTGTCGACAGCCGTGCCGACCCCGAAATAGAGCCGCTTTCCTTCGTTCAAACAGGCAGAGAGCTGTCCCTGAGCTCCACAAAGGTCCGCCCAGCTTTCCCATCCTGCAGGCAGTCCGTCATCGACACTGCGCTGTGCCGAAAGGCCAACAGAGACAAATGTTAGAAATGTGACAAAAGCTGTTGAGATTAAACGCATATTTCCCCCGCAGCCAGTCCTAGCGGCTGGCCCGGGAGCATTTCAAGGAGAAATTGGTCGCCGAGCCGCCGTGACAACTGGCCATGCCGGGGAACTGCGATTGCCAACCAACGCCTTTTGCTTTTGCCGCCGTGGCTCTGGCGGCTGCGGATTCATGCTCCGTCTTGCACCTTCTCGCACCTCTGCTAGAGCGCGCATCAACCATTGATATCAAACCAACACCAGTCCGAAGGAATAGGACGAGACATGCAGAAAATTCAGGTCAAAAACCCGGTCGTTGAACTCGACGGCGACGAGAAGTCGTACACCGTGGCGCAGGGGTTCGGCGCGCGCGGGCGGAGGCCCTCGGTCCGCATCT
>JAYPMZ010000050.1:0-4945 GCA_038130205.1 Erythrobacteraceae bacterium
CCCTTGGTCTTTTCGGGCGCTTAGTCTTTTTGGACAATCGTCTGTGTGCCCTCGCCTGCGAGGACGTGCGCGACATTGCCTTTTTCGCGGATCGAGAAGACCACTATCGGAATGTCGTTCTCACGGCAAAGCGCGACTGCGGTCGCATCCATAACCTTGAGATTGTCCGACAACACGCGGTCATAGCTGATCGTGTCGAAACGGGTCGCTTCGGGGTTGTGCTTGGGGTCGCTGTCATAGACCCCGTCAACGCTGGTTCCCTTGAGCAGCGCATCGCAGTTCATCTCTGCTGCGCGCAGGGCTGCGCCGGTGTCGGTGGTGAAGAAGGGGTTGCCCGTGCCGGCTGCGAAGATCACGATCCGGCCCTTCTGCAAGTGGCGCTCCGCACGGCGACGGATGTAGGGCTCGCACACGCTGCTCATCGGGATGGCGCTCTGCACGCGGGTCTGCACGCCCAGCTGTTCGAGCGCGTTCTGCATGGCGAGCGCGTTCATCACCGTTGCCAGCATTCCCATGTAGTCGCCGGTGGTGCGGTCGAGGCCCTTGGCCGCGGCGCTGATGCCGCGGAAGATGTTGCCGCCGCCGATCACGAGGCAGACTTCGATCCCGGTTTCCTTCGCTGCCTTCACCTCTTCGGCGAGGCGCGCGACATAGACCGGATCGATCCCGTATTCCTGCTCACCCATCAGCACTTCCCCCGAGAGCTTGAGCAGGACGCGCTTGATCTCGGGAAGGGCCATGGCTGTGTGTCTTTCTATTTCGCACCGGGGAGTGGTCTGCCCTTATCCGCGCAAGGGTGTGATGCCAAGTGGCAAGGGCGCATTCCTGTGCAGGGGATGGAACACTGAAGCGGGCCGTTTGAAAATCACGCCTCTCCGATATTTCACTATGTTTTCAATAAGAAGCCTGAAATCAGCCTGCATGAAGTGTCAACTTTGAATTTCCAAGCCGTGTTTTCCCGAAATGCCTTGCGATGATCCGGCAATGTCAAAGAGCGCGCAGCAAGCTAACCTGTCGCCGCCGAGTAGGAAAATTCCGCACAGCCTGTCCGCATCTGTGCCGACAATGCCGCTTGCCAGTCGGGTAGCGCTGCTGCGACACGGGTGAGCCATGAAACGCCTGCTCGCCAATCGCCGTGTCCGTATTGCCGCCGCGCTGCTGATGTTTGCGGGCCTGTTAGTGGCGATCAAGGCGGCGTATGACACCATGCGCGATCCGGTGGTCGAACGGTTTGTGATCGAAAGCGACGCCCTGCCCCAAGGCGCGCCGCCGGTTACCATCGCCTTCCTCACCGATATTCACGTTGCCGGGCCCGACATGTCGCCCGACCGGCTTGCGCGCATCGTCGCACAGGTCAACGCGCTCAAACCCGACCTCATCGCCATCGGCGGCGACCTCGTCAGCGAGAAGCGCACCGCAACGCATATCTACACAGCCGAAGAGATCGCCGCGCCGCTGGGGCAATTGCAGGCCCCGCTCGGCGTGGTGTTCGTGCCGGGCAATCACGATTACTGGTTCGACTGGCCCAGACTGTCGGCTGAGCTTGCGAAGTATCCGCAGATCACCGTGCTCCGCAACGAAGCGCGCCAGTTCGGCCCGCTGGCGGTTGCGGGGCTGGACGATGACTATAGCGGCCTCGCCGATATCGAGGCGACCGCGACCACCATGCGCCAGCTATCGGGCGCACAGATATGGCTGAGCCACTCGCCCGACACCTTCCCCTCCATACCCGTGAGCGCCGACCTCGTGCTGGCGGGTCACACGCATTGCGGCCAGATCGCCTACCCTTGGGGCGGCGCGCCCGCGACCATGTCGCAATACGGCAACCGCTATGCCTGCGGCGTGGTCGAGGAACACGGCAAGGTGCTGGTGACAAGCGCGGGTCTGGGGACGAGCCTGCTGCCGATCCGGCTATTCACGAAGCCGGAGGTTTGGGTGGTCGAGGTGTGGGGAGCAGATCGATAGCGCCTTATTATGGGGTGAGAGACTGAAGCGTCGCTTTAGTCACACTGCCACACCGTCATCCCAAATGAAAAAGGCCGCCGCAGGTTTTCCTGCGGCGGCCTTTTCGTGTTTCTGAGGCCGGAAGGGCTTAGCCGCCGACGGCAGCTGCAACTTCTGCTGCGAAGTCGCTTTCTTCCTTCTCGATGCCTTCGCCGAGCTGGAAGCGGACGTAGTCGGTCAGCTTTACCGAACCGCCGTTCTCCTTGCCGAACTTGGCAACGGTGTCTTCGACGCTGGTCTTGTTGTCCATCACGAACATCTGCGACAGGAGAGCGTTCTCCTTCGCATATTTCTTGATCGCGCCGTCGACCATCTTTTCCTGCACTTCGGCAGGCTTGCCGCTTTCGGCAGCCTTTTCCGCAGCGATAGCACGCTCGCGTGCGATCACGTCGGCGTCGAGGTCTTCAGCGTTGAGCGCCTGCGGGAACATCGAAGCGATGTGCATGGCGATCTGCTTGCCGAACGGTTCGAGCACGTCAGCCGACAGGTCGCTTTCCAGAGCTACCAGAACGCCGATCTTGCCGAGGCCTTCGGCAGCAGCGTTGTGCATGTAGGACACGATCGCGCCCTCCGGGACCGAAACGGTCTGCATGCGGCGGAGCTGCTGGTTTTCGCCAATGGTTGCGACATTGTCGGTCAGCTTGTCCGAAACGGTGCCGCCATCGGGGTAGCCAGCGGCCTTCAGCGCGTCGACATCGTCGGCGTCGAGGGTGAGAGCCACTTGCGTGGTCTTGCGGACGAAGTCCTGGAACTTGTCGTTCTTGGCGACGAAGTCGGTTTCCGAGTTCACTTCGACGGCAACACCCTTGGTCCCTTCGACGGCGACGCCGACGAGGCCTTCTGCGGCGGTGCGCGAAGACTTCTTCTGGGCGGTCGCGAGTCCCTTGGCGCGCAGCGCGTCAACGGCGGCTTCGATGTCGCCGCCAGCTTCGGTCAGCGCCTTCTTGGCGTCCATCATGCCTGCGCCGGTCATTTCGCGCAGTTTCTTCACATCGGCGACTGAGAAATCGGCCATGGGAATTTCCTTTGTAAATGTTCAGGGGCGCCGGGCCCCCTCGTGCGGGATGCCCGGCGCGCTAGTCTGGAATTGTGACGCGCGCTTGACGCGCATCGAGCAAAATCGAACGATTAAGCGATTTGAGGCGGAACCTTATTCGGCAGCCGCTTCTTCGACCGGCGGCTGTTCCATCGCGCCGACGTCTGCGCCCGAATCATGCGCTGCACCGCCCTTGCCGGCGAGTGCTGCGTCACGGATCGCGTCGCAATAGAGGCGAACGGCGCGCGCGGCGTCGTCATTGCCCGGAACCGGGAAAGCGATGCCGGTCGGATCGACATTGGTGTCGAGCACGGCGATCACGGGGATGCCGAGCACGGCAGCTTCCTTGATTGCGAGGTCTTCCTTGTTGGCGTCGATCACGAACATGACTTCGGGAATGCCGCCCATGTCGCGGATACCGCCGAGCGACAGTTCGAGCTTGTCGCGCTCACGGGTGAGCTGGAGGACTTCCTTCTTGGTGAAGCCCGAGGTGTCGCCCGAAAGCTGCTCTTCAAGGGTCTTGAGACGCTTGATCGAACCCGAAATGGTCTTCCAGTTGGTGAGCATGCCGCCCAGCCAGCGGTGGTTGACGAAGTGCTGGCCAGCCTGGCGAGCGGCTTCTGCGATCGGCTCCTGCGCCTGACGCTTGGTGCCGACGAACAGCACCTTGCCGCCTGCACGCACGGTCTGCTCGACGAAATCGAGAGCGCGCGAGAACAGCGGAACCGTCTGCGACAGGTCGATAATGTGAACACCATTGCGGGCGCCGAAGATATACGGCTTCATCCGCGGGTTCCAGCGGTGGGTCTGGTGGCCGAAGTGTGCGCCGGCCTCGATCAATTGCTGCATGGTGACGGTAGTGCCCGCCATAGGTATTTCCTTTCCGGTTGTTCCTCTGGAAGACATTGGAGACTGCATTTGCGGAGATCCCGCGAGCAGCACCGGTATGTAGCGCCTTCCATGTGAATTTTGCTGGAGCGGTAGCGCGAGTGATTCGCCCTGCCCGTTCCGGCAAGGCCGCGCACATAGGGGCACTCTGGCACAAAATCTAGTGTAAAGCGCAAGCGATGGAACACAAGCGGAACAAAAGCGCTTGACTGAGCAGAACACTTGGGGAACAAGGCTGGAGAACAAAGGCCGAACCTACAGGCCTCCAGCGAAGGAATGACCCATGTTGATCGCCGCAACCGTGACCGCCCTTATTGCGATACTCGCGATTGCAACCGGCCTCAGCCTGCTCGACAGCTGGCTGCGCGGACGCGCTGAATTCCGCAACCTGATGCGCGAAAAGCGGCTGCTCGATGCAGGCTTCGTGCTGCAAGTGGAAGCGCAGGAAGTTCGGCTGCGTGCTCCGGCGCGGCGCACTCTGGCAGCGGCGACCCGCCCCTATGCGCGGCGCGTTCCGCTCCCCGTCATCCAGCAGGCGGGCTAGGCTTCGGCTTTCGCTTCCTTGGCGCGACGGCGTTTGACCTTGCCGTAGCGGATAAGAGCGTAGGGCATCAGCGCAAGATAGCCTGCGGTAATTACAGCGAGCGTCCACCACGGCTCCAGCATCAGCGCTGCAAAGGCGAGTGCGGCCACGGCCAGCAGCGGCAGACGGATATCGCGGCGCGGACGGATCGCAGTCCAGCTGAGCGTCGCCATGTTCGAGATCAGCAGAACAGCGATCGCGGCAACCCAGATCGACAGCACGATCGGATCGCGGAAAATCTCTTCGCCGGTTTCCAGCCATAGATAGAATGGCAAGAACGCGAGCCCCGCCCCGACCGGCGCGGGCACGCCGGTGAGAAAACCGGCCGACTTGTGGGGCTGGTCCTCGACATCGATGCGCGCGTTGAACCGCGCCAGCCGCAGCGCGCAGCAAATCGCAAAGGCGAGCGCGGCGAACCAGCCGAAACGTTCAAG
>JAYPMZ010000050.1:4955-18000 GCA_038130205.1 Erythrobacteraceae bacterium
ACATGTAAAGAATAAGTGCGGGCGCCATCCCGAAGCTGAGCGAATCTGCCAGACTGTCGAGCTCCGCCCCGAACCGCGATTGCGCATTGAGCAGCCGCGCGATGCGCCCGTCGATCCCGTCGAGCACACCTGCCAGAAGCACCGCAAGAACAGCGTAGGACCACGCGCCTTCGATGGCGAAGCGCACGCCCGTGAGCCCTGCACAAAGCGCAGCGGCGGTGATCATATTGGGCAGCATTGCGCGCAGGGAAAGTCCCGCGCCATCGCTCACCTCTTGTGCCTCGTCGCCCTCGGCAGCCTTCGGCCCTACCCGCGCAGGCAGGTCAGAGCGCTTGCCGCGCCAGCGCGAACCAGGTGTCCGCTTGCTCACGATTGGACTCCAAACGCCACTATTGCGCGATCCCTTCGAGCAGCGCCTGCGAGCCGAGTTCGGCCAGCACCGTCTCGCCTGCAACGATCCGCTGCCCCATCAGAACCTTGGGATCGGTCCCCGCAGGCAGATAGACATCGACGCGGCTACCGAAGCGGATCAGGCCGACCCGCTGCCCTTTGGCGACCATGTCACCGGGCTTCACGAAAGGCACAATCCGGCGCGCGACAAGACCGGCGATCTGCGTGAAGCCGATCTTGAGCCCGTCGGTGCGCTCGATCAGCACATGCTGGCGCTCGTTCTCCTCGCTCGCTTTATCGAGGTCGGCATTCATGAACTTGCCGGGAATATAGACGATCCGACGCACAGTGCCTGCAATCGGTGCGCGGTTAATGTGCACGTCGAACACGCTCATGAAGATCGAGATACGCGTCACCGGCCCCGGCGGAAGCCCCGCCGTGCCCGACCCGTCGTCGATCTGCAGCTCAAGCGGCGGCTCGACCTGCTGGATCAGCGTCACCAGCCCGTCAGCGGGCGCGATGATCGCATTGTCAGCCTGTGGAACCACCCGTTCGGGGTCGCGGAAGAAGGCGAACACGCCGAGCGAGAGGAACAGCAGCGGGAAGTGGATCAGCGGCCAGCCCAGAATCAGCCAGAACGCCAGCGTGATCACCAATGCGATCACACCGTATTTGCGCCCTTCAGGATGGATTGCGGGCCAGCCCCAGCTGGCATCGCCGCGGCCTTGATTGTCGAGAATTTCACCTGCCATGGCTGCGCATTTAGGCGGTGGGGCGCTTGGCGGCAAGCAAGTGTGACACGCAATCGGTCAATCAGCCGTGGGCAAAGTGCGCCTGCATTCACACTTTAGTGAGATGTTTACCCTAATTTCCGATGGCTGAAATCGGGCCTTCCACCGGGGAAATTGCAAATCATGGCGAGCGCGCCGCTAGAGCACGAATACGCAGGCAAAACAGCGGCATCACAGCCGCTCGCACGCCGCGTGCTGGGCGAAGCCCCCATTCTCGTGATCGGCTGCGCGCTGATGGCGTTATGTGTCACTCTGCTGCTGTCGCACGGCATCAATCCGGGCGTTGCCGGGATCATCGCGAATGGGCAGATTTTCCTGATGTTCGTGATCGTGCTCGTCTGTTTCGATGCGGGCCGCGAGCTGTTCCGGCATCGCCCGCAAAGCCCGGTCGCGCATCTCAAGGCACGCTACACCGCCCCCGCCTTCAAGCGCGGCCTCGCCGCCGGCCTCCCCATGATGGCCGTCGCGATTGTGCTGCTGCCCTACTTCTCGAAGATGAAGTCCGCGATCCCGCTGTTCAACGATTACACATGGGATGCGCGCTTCATCGCTTGGGACCGGGCGATCTTCTTCGGCCATGATGCATGGGAAGTGCTGCAACCGGTTTTCGGCTATCCTGTCGTCACCGCGCTGCTCGCGCTGCTGTATCACCTGTGGTTCCTGCTGCTTTACCCCGGCGTCATGTTCTTTGCCTTTGCAAAGATCGATTCGCAGGTGCGGCGGCAGTTCTTCCTGTCCTACGTCCTCAGCTGGACGCTCATCGGCGGGTTCATGGCGACCATACTTGCCTCGGTCGGCCCCGTCTTCGTCGGGCCGATGTTCGGCGACACCACTTTCGATGCGCAGATGGCCTATCTCAACGCTGCCAACGAGCAGGTCCCCATAATGACCCTGCGCGTGCAGGCGATGTTGCTCGAATGGTATGCCAGCGCAGAGGACGGCCTCGGCAGCGGGATCACCGCAATGCCTTCGATGCACTGCGCAATCGCCTTCCTCTACTGGATTGCGATGCGCCGCATTTCAAAGGCTTGGGGCGCGTTCTTCGCGGTGTTCTTCTTCATCACCTGGATCAGCAGCGTCCACCTCGCCTACCACTATGCGGTCGACGGTCTGGTCTCGCTGCTCGCAGTGGCGGCGATCTGGGCGGTGTCGCAGTGGATCATCACCGCTTGGGACGCATGGCTTGCGAGCCGTCAGGCGACCTTGCGCACGAACACCGTTCCAGCCGAATAACCCGCGCCGAAAGAGCAGATCAGTCCCGTGTCACCCGCAGCGAGGTCTTCGCTGTGGCGGTGGAAGGCGATGATCGAACCCGCGCTCGACGTGTTGCCATAGGTGTCGAGCACCGTCGGGCTTTCGTCCGCATTCGCCTCATGCCCCAGCACGCGCTGCGAGATCAGGCGGTTCATGCCCGCATTGGCCTGATGCAGCCACAGCCGGCGCAGGGTAGCAGGGTCCATCTGGAGCTTCTTTGCTTCCTCGATGATCATGTCGGCGACCATCGGGACCACTTCCTTGAATACCTTGCGCCCCTCCTGGACGAAGAGCTTGTCAGCCGTGCCTTCGCTTTCAGGCGTGGCACGGTTGAGGAAGCCGAAATTGTTGCGGATGTTGTTGGAGAACACCGTCTTGAGCTTGGTCGAGAGAATTTCCCAGTGCTTTGCCGGAGCAATGCCTGCATCCTCGACCAGCACGGCGGTTGCAACGTCACCGAAGATGAAGTGGCTGTCGCGGTCGCGCCAGTTGAGATGGCCGGAAGTGATTTCGGGGCTCACGACCAGCACGCTCTTGGCATTGCCTGCGCGAATATAATCGGCGGCGGTCTGGATGCCGAAAGTGGCTGACGAGCACGCGACGTTCATATCGAAGCCGAAGCCGTCGATGCCGAGCGCCTGCTGGATTTCGATTGCCATGGCCGGATAGGGGCGCTGCATGTTCGATGCTGCGCACAGCACCGCATCGACATCCTCGGGCGAACGCCCTGCCCGTTCGAGCGCCTGCTTGGCTGCGATCACGCCGATTTCGGCAAGCACCGAAATCTCTTCATTCGAGCGCTCGTCCCAGCGCGGGCCCATGATGTCTGGATCGAGGATCGGCTCCTTGCTCATCACATGCCGCGCCTTGATCCCGCTCGCCTTCTCGATGAACTCGACCGAGGAATGGGTCAGAGCCTCGACCTCGCCCGCCTCGATGGCGTCCGCATTGGCGGCATTGTAGCGATCGACATATTCGTTGAAGCTGGCGACCAGCTCCTCGTTGGTGATCGATTCTTCGGGAGTGAAGAGGCCGGTGGCGGAGATAACCGGGCGACCGGTGAGCGCGTCCGCGGATGCCGCGGTTTTTGTGACAGAGTCTTGCATGGCGGGCGTCAATAATCGGCAGGCTCATGTGCGGCAAGCCTTGGCGAACCGCCGCATGGTCAACAAGGCGCATCAACGCCCTCGCATTGCCTGCGTCGTGGCATTAAAATTTCCACGCAAATGTCTCCGAAATACAATAGACTTGTGCCAAGCAAGCCTAATAGAATTCACTTAGTCTTTGCGAGGCAAACGCCCGCACAAAGTTTGGGTCGGATGGATATTCATGGCAGCTTCTAATCGCTTGAACGGCGGCGGGATTGCCCGCGCCAAGATCGTCGAACGCGCAACCGAGGGGACCGACGGCAACGACTTTTTCCCCGGCACATCCGGCGACGACGTGATCAACGGCAATGGCGGTGACGACACGATCAACGATGGCGGCGGCGGCAATGACGTTCTCAACGGCGGCGACGGTGACGATCTGATCCGCATCCAGCGGTTTGGCGGGGTCAACAACAACGTCACCGTCAATGCAGGCGATGGCAATGACCGCGTGTTCATTGATGCAAGCACAGGCGGGTTCTTCACCATCGATCTGGGCGCGGGCGATGACCTGCTCGGCACTTTCCGCGATGGCACCTATGGCACCGACATCACGCTGGGCGAAGGCGTCGACACGGTGGATTTCGATAGCTTCACCGGCCTTACCTTCCGCGATTTCACACCCGGCGATGCAGGCGACATCTTCACCTTCAATCGGATCAATTACCGCGCAGTCGGCTATGATTCCTCGCAAAATCCTGTCTCTGCAGGCTATTTGACGCTGACGCAGGAAGGCGCGGACAGCGTGCTGACCTTCTACCGCTTCGGCGGAGCGAGCGGCGAGTCGCTGGTGATCGGCACGTTCCAGAACACGCTGGTCGAGGACTTCACCTCGGTGAATTTCGGCGGGTTCGATCCGGCTGCGGGCGGCGCTGGTGAACCGATTACGGGGACCGAGGGTGACGACACGCTCGACGGCACCGCCGCAAGCGAGGTCATCAGCGGACTGGGCGGCAACGATACTATCGACGGGGGCGAAGGCGACGACACGATCGATGGCGGCGCAGGCAATGACACGATCACCGGCGGCTTTGGCAATGACACCATCCGCGGCGGTGATGACGACGATGTGATCACGGACGCCTTTGGCGCCAACATCATCTACGGCGACGGCGGCAACGATACGATCAACATCACCGGCTTCTTCGGCAGCAGCTTTACCGCCGACCCGCACCAGATATTTGGCGGCATGGGTAACGACACGGTCAATTGGGGCTATTCGGCATCCGAGGGGCTGATCCTCGATCTTGGCGAAGGCGATGACCGCATCAATTTCAGCTACCCCGTCCGCGACAACGAACTGACGCTGGGAACGGGTAGCGACATTGTCGATATCAACGGCATCCAGTCGATCTCGTCCTCCTTCCCGCTGATCATCACCGATTTCGAGACCGGCGACGGCGGCGACCAACTGCTGTGGGGCGACTTCATTCGCCAGCGGACGGGCAATTTCGACACGCCCGACTTCAACCCATTCTCTTTCAGGGAAGCCGAGCTGGTGCAGGTCGGTAACGACACACATATCGTCGACGGTTTCACTCTTGTGATCTTCCGCAACACACAGGCGAGCGCGTTCACCGCCTTCAACCTCCAATTCGACCCCCAGGCGCCCATCGTGCCCGGAGAGGACTTCACCGGCACCGAAGGCCGTGATTTCTGGGAAGGCACTCCGCGTGACGACACCGCAACAGGCCTCGGCGATGACGACAGTCTCGAAGGGCGCGGCGGCAATGACCAACTCGACGGCGGAGCAGGCAATGACCTTCTCGACGGTGGCGACGGCGACGATATCCTGATCGGCGGCGACGGAAACGACGAAATATACGGTCGCACGGGCGCAGATACGATCGATGGTGGTGACGGCGATGATATCATCGATGCCGGTTTCGGTGGCGGCGCGAACACGATCAACGCGGGCGCCGGAAACGACACGGTGGTCTACTCCGGCCCCGACGATACCTATGACGGCGGCGAAGGGTTCGACACGCTCGAATTCATCGGTGGCAGTCAGGTGCTGCCGTTTGCGGTGGTGGTCGACTTCACCGATCAGCCGATCAACGGCAATGTCCTCATCGGCGGGCGGCTCGCGGCCGGGTTCGAGAACATCCTCTACCTCGGTGAATACAGCCATTTCGACGACACCATCATCTTCGGCGCCAACTTCGATTTCGGCCAGTCGATCTGGGGCGGCAATGGCAATGACACGCTGACCGGGACCAATTTCGAAGACCAGATCAATGGCGGCGACGGCGATGATGTGCTGACCGGCCTCGGCGGCAACGACTTTATAGAAGACGCTTTCGGCAACAACTTCATCGACGCGGGCGACGGCGACGACGAGGTGATCTCGGGCCTCGGCAATGACACGATTATCGGCGGCCTCGGCAACGACCGGATCGAAGCCGGTGCAGGCGATGACACAATCGACGGCGGTGATGGCGATGACGAAATCAACCCCGGAACGGGCACCGATATCGTCGACGCAGGCGCTGGCAATGATCGCGTCATCATTGCCGATCTCGGCCCGGGAGACGACCTCGACGGCGGCAGCGGGACCGACACGCTCCAGATCGGCACCGGCTTTGCCGCGATCGATTTCGAATATGACGCGCTCAGCACCGGCCCGACCTCGGCGCTTCGCAATTTCGAACTGTTCGAATTCGCGCTGAGTCAATTCGACGACCGCGTGATCCTCGGCCCGACCTTCACCGAAGCGGTGACGCTCGACGGGTTTGACGGCAATGACGAGATCACCGGCGGCAGCGGCAATGACACGCTGAGAGGCGGCGACGGCAGCGACATACTGATCGGCGGCGATGGCGACGATGAAATCTTCGGTGGACAGCTCGGCTTCAACGGCGACGAATTTGACGAACTCTACGGCGGCGCGGGCGCTGACCGTCTGTCTGGTTTCGGCTATCTCGACGGCGGCGCCGGCTTTGATTTCGTATCGGGTTCGGGCGAACTTATCGGCGGCGACGGCGACGACACCGTTAACAGCTTCGGAGACGGCGACATCGTGCGCGGCGGAGCCGGAAACGACAGGATCGCACTGCGCGGTGTGAGTGCGACCGTGCTGCTCGAAGCGGGCCTCAATGCCGACAGCATCGATGGTGGCACAGGCTTCTACACGGTTCAGGCAACGGCGGATAACACCTCGCTGCAATGGACTGGCCCGCTCGAACAGGACCCGACCCGCGGTATCGCTGTTGTCGATGGAGTGGACGTCATCTCCAGCGGCGGATTCGACAATTTCCGCATCGTTGGAAGCGATCTCAATGACGAGATCTTCCTCACCGATTTCGGGAACAGCGTCACGCTCGAAGGCGATGTTGCGATCCATGGTCTGGGCGGCAATGACCGGATAATCGGCTCGGCATCGAACGATCTGATCTACGGCGACGAAGGCGATGACCGCATTGAGGCAAGCGGCGGCGACGATGTCATGCACGGCGGCACGGGCGATGATCGCTACACCGTCGATTCGCTCGGCGATCAGGCGATCGAACTTGTCGGTGAAGGCGACGACACCGTCATCACACTCGTCAACAATTACGTCCTTGGCGCGAATATCGAGACGCTGATCGTGCAGCCCGATGGGTCGCCCACGGTGATCAGCGCGACGGGCAATGACAATGACAACACGATCATCGGCAATGGCGCAGATAACGAGCTGTTCGGCGCAGGCGGCAATGACCGGATCGAAGGCGGTGTCGGTAACGACCTGCTCGATGGCGGGCCTGGCGATGACTGGCTGATCGGCGCAAGCGGGAACGACTTCCTTCTCGACTACAACGGCTACAACATCCTCGACGGCGGCGAAGGCAACGACACAATCCAGGGTGACGGCGTGCTCATCGGCGGTAGCGGCGACGATCAGCTGACGGGCGGCGGCAATGCCGATGTCCTATTCGGCGGGACGGGCATCAACCGCCTCGACGGCGGCGGCGGTGACGACACCGCAAGCTACCGCGATGCAACCTCGGGCGTGACGGTCGATCTGAGGAACTCGGGCCAGCAAAATACAGGCCAGACCCGCTTCGATACGCTGGTCAGCATCGAAAACGTGATCGGGTCGGACTTCGATGACACGCTCACCGGCGATGACGGGGCCAATGTGTTCACCGGCGGCGGTGGCGGCGATGTGATCAATGGCGGCGCCAATATCGATATCGCGGTTTTCTCGGGCGACTTGTCGCAATACACCATCGTGCAGTTCACCGACCGCTCCTTCGGTGTGGCGGGGCCTGACGGTGAGGACCTGCTTGTTGGGATCGAATACGCGCAGTTTGACGACCAGACCTTTCGGCTTTTGCCCGGCCTTGGTGTCAGCGTGAACTTCGAAACCGCCGACCCCGGCGTCTATCAAAGCGCGATGAACGCCATCCGCGACTTCGACGGCAACAATCTGGGCGGCAGTGGATCGTGGCTCCGGATTGGCAGCGCGGACGTAAACGGTGACGGGGACGTGGACCAGATCCTCGTCAACGATGCGATTGGTCGCTTTGCGACCGTGGGCACGGCTCCAGACGGTCTCGTCTATTTCGAGGATTTCAGCTGGGCGGGCGAGACGCGCGTCGCGGGCATTTACATTGATCCGCTGGTTCAATCGGGCGATGTGGTCGCAGGCAGCGACAACGACAGCCAACGGCGGTTCCAGAACGATCTCCAGATCGAAAACATCAACCGCGTTCTGGGTGCAGACGACTATGACGGTGACGGCGTGTGGGAGGTTTATTTCGCCCTCACTGACGGCACGGCCTATCTGCGTGCGCTGATGCACTCGGACGGCAATATCCGCTACGCGAACTACCAGAGCGAGCAGGAGGTGATCGATTACCTCACCGACAACGGCTATGACGAAAGCACGTTTGGCGACTGGTTCCCGAATGCGACAAGCGGCGCGGACACGGTGACTTTCGTCAACGAAGGCCCCAAGATCGCCGAGATCGAAGCGCTCGCTCGCCCCGCCGAAATGCACGCCCGCCCGATGGAGGAATGGCAGCCGGAGTATTTCGGCTAGACGTCAGCCCAGTATCGGCTTCACCAGCATCCAGATCGCCATGCCGACCATGAACAGGTTCTCGGTCAGCGAAACGAAGCCCAGTGGCACGTTGCTGTCTCCGCCGACGCAGGCGCATTTCAGCTCGCGCTTGTCGATGTAGACCGCCTTGAACACGCTCGCGGCGCCGAGCGTGCCGATGAACAGCGCCACCGGGATCGACACGAAGTCGAGCACATGGGCGGTCATCAGCACGCCGGCCAGCGCCTCACCGAATGGGTAGATATAGCCATAGGGCACCCAGCGTTTGGCGAGCAGGTCGTAGTTCAGGAACATGGTCGAGAAGCTCTCGACATCGCGCAGCTTCAAATAGGCAAGACCGCACATGGAGAAGCTGACAAACCACTCGGCGGTCAAGATCGAGACGGGCGCGCCCGTCGCCACCCATGCAGCACCTAGCGCCATGAGCGCCATCATCGCGAACAGCGCGATGACCGGCTGATAGGAAGTGCCCTCTTTCTCCACCGGCTTGCCGAAATGCGCCGCCAGATCGGTATAACCGCCGATGCGCTGGTCACCGATCCAGCTCTGCGGGGTCGTTTTGACCCCGTGCTCTTCCTTGAAAGCATCGGTTTCCTCGCGCGTGGTCAGATGGTGGTCCTCCACGCTGTAACCATTGCGTTCAAGCAGCCATTTGGACTTGATGCCATAGGGGCAGACATGATCAGGCATGACCATGCGATAGAGCTTTGCGGTCTTGGTCATTTGCTTGCCTTTTGCGATTATTCGCTGCTGAATTCGGGGACCGGGCGCTGTGCTGCCTCGGCTGCGGTGGTGGCCTTGCCGTTGGCTTCGATGTCGGCGATCAGCCATTCCATCTCTTTGATTTCACGGCGTTGCGCATCGATAATTCCGTCGGCCAGCTCGCGCACGCGAACGTCCTCGATGTTAGCACGTTCGCTGGTTAGGATCGCAATCGAGTGGTGCGGGATCATCGCCTTTTGCCACGCCTGATCGGAAATGGTGGCCTGCGACCGCACGAGATAGAGCGATCCGGCAAACAGCAACGCGGAACCTGCCAGAATGGCGATGTTGGCGCGTCTGTTATCGTACATATGCAGCATGAAAAGCAGCATCACGATCGCCATCGCACCGCCCATGTAGAGCGCCATATAGGTGCGCGTTTCGCTGAAAAAGACGTGGTCGAGCGCGTAAGTATTCAAATACATCAGCCCGAACATGATCAGGGTGGACGTGGCGATCATGACGATAAAACGAACGTATTTGCTCATACTTAGCCTCCGATAGTGATCTCTTCGGGGGGACGGAACGCGCCCCTTGCCGCCTACTTGCGGGTCTTTTCGAGCAGGTCGACCAATTCCTCGAACTTGGCGCGTTGCTCGCTTTCATCACCGCTGGCGATTGCCTCGGCCACACAGCAGGCGGCATGGTCCTTGAGCACCTGTGTCTCAACCTTGGCGAGCGCCGATTTGATCGCTGCGATCTGGTGTAGGATGTCCATGCAATAGCGATCCTGCTCGATCATCTGCGCGACCCCGCGCACCTGCCCCGCAATGCGGTTCAAGCGGTTGATCTTGGCGGTGGCTGCCTCGGACGGGCAGCCTGCTTGGCTTGATATACCCATGGGGGGTATATAAGGCAGGCATCCGACCGCTTCAACCACACGTATAGAACAGTATGAAACCCTCCCTCAACCGACGCCAGTTTATCACCAGCACCGCAGGCCTCGCCGCCGCGAGCGCCCTGCCCATGCCCGCCTGGGCCCGCGGCGGATCGCTTGCCCACGCTAAAAACGGCTTCGGCGAGGTGTCGGGCGAAGATATCGCGCTCTCCATCGGCGATGCGCATTTCAGCACGGGTGGCCGGTCGGGCCATGCCTTTGCCGTCAACGGCACCGTTCCCGGACCGCTGATCCGGCTAAAGGAAGGGCAGGACATACGCCTGCACGTGACCAACAATCTGGACGAGGACAGCTCGATCCACTGGCACGGCCTGCTTCTGCCCTTCCAGTTCGACGGCGTGCCCGGCGTCAGCTTTCCGGGCATCAAGCCGGGGCAGACCTTCACCTATGAATTTCCGGTGCGCCAGAACGGCACTTATTGGTGGCATTCGCATTCGGGCTTGCAGGAACAGGCAGGCCACTACGGCCCGATTGTCATCGAAAGCGCGACGCCCGACCCGCGTTATGACCGCGATTATGTGGTGCTGCTGAGCGAGTTCACGCCGGTCCATCCGCATGAAATCATGCGCAAGCTCAAGGTCGGCGAGCACTATTTCCAGCGCCAGATGCAGACCGCAACCGAGGGCGAGATGTCGGGCGAAATGCGGCGCATGTGGGGCCAGATGCGCATGAACCCGCGCGACATCGCGGACGTGACCGGGTCGACCTACACCTATCTCATTAATGGCCACGGCCCTGCCGACGACCTCCAGCTGGAATTCCGCGCGGGCGAGCGTGTGCGCCTGCGGGTGATCAACGGTTCGGCGATGAGCTTCTTCAACGTCCGCATCCCCGGCGTTCCTATGACTGTTATCCAGGCCGATGGTCAGGACGTTGCCGAAGTGCAGGTGGATGAATTCCAGATCGGCGTTGCCGAAACCTATGACGTAATCGTCACCCCGCCCGACGGCAGCCATGCTATCGTCGCCGAAGCGATGGACCGTTCCGGCATGGGTGTCGCCAGCCTGACCAGCCATCGCGGGCACATCGCCACGCCCCCTGCCCTGCGCGAGATTCCGACGCTCACCATGGTCGATATGGGGATGATGGATCATTCTACGCACGGTGACGGCATGGGCGGCGGCATGAGCGGGATGGACCACTCCATGCGCGACACCTCGAAATTGCCCGAAGATGTCGAGGTCGGCCCCGGTCTCGACATGGTGGCCCCGATGCCGGTGGACCGGATGGACTTCCCCGGACTCGGCCTCGACGACGTGCCGCACCGCGTGCTGCGCTACACCGACCTCAAGGCGAAACGGATGAACCCGCACCGCGAGGTGGATCGCGAGATGGAAATCCATCTCACGGGCAATATGGAACGCTATATGTGGGGCTTCGACGGCAAGAAGTTCACCGCTGTCACCGATGATCCGATCCGCTTCGCCTATGACGAGCGGGTTCGGGTGAAGCTGGTCAACCAGACGATGATGGCGCATCCGATCCATCTGCACGGGCACTTTTTCGAGCTGGTGAACGGCACGGACCACATGCACCAGCCGTTGAAGCACACCGTCATCGTCCAGCCGGGCGGTACGGCGACATTCGACCTCACCGCGAACGAGCCGGGCGACTGGGCGTTTCATTGCCACCTGCTTTACCACATGCACGCAGGCATGATGCAGGTCGTCACCGTGCGGCCCTTCCCTGAAGGGGAGGCATCGTGATGCGCGCGCTACTGCTTGCCATTGCGGCGCTGATCGCAGTCCCCGCCCACGCGCAGGACCATTCCGCTCATGGTGCCCAATCCAAGCCACAGCCCGAGATGGACCATTGCGCGATGGGCCACCTCCCGCCCGATCAATGCCCGCCGAAAGAGGATGAGCACGCCGGTCATGGCGCGATGGATCACGGGAGCATGGATCATTCGGCCCACGGCGCGCAGGCCAAAACCGAATCCGCGCAAAGCGAAATGGATCATTCGTCCATGGATCATGGGCAAATGGACCACAGCCAGCACGGCGCAGCGGCCGACAAGTCCGCACCCGGAGCATCGCGCGAAAGCGCTGTCCCTGCCCGCGCTCTCGAAGGTCCGCGTCATGCCGCCGATGCGATCTGGGGCGCCGATGCCATGGCTCCCAGCCGCGAGCACCTTGCACGCGAAAACGGCGGCATGCGGACAGGCATGGTCCTGATCGAACGGCTGGAAGCCCGCATCCCCACCGAAGGCGGCGAGGAAGGCTATTTGTGGGACGCACAGGCTTTCTACGGCGGTGACATCAACCGCCTCGTGATCAAGACGGAGGGCGAAGGCGCTTTCGGCGGCGAATTGGAGGATGCCGAGATACAGGCGCTCTACAGCCGCGCTATCGGCCCGTTCTTCGATTTGCAGGCGGGTGTCCGTTTCGATCCAGCGCCCGATACGCGCAGCCATCTTGCCGTGGGCGTGCAGGGTCTCGCGCCTTACATGTTTCATGTCGATAGCGCGCTGTTTCTGTCCGACCACGGAGACCTGACCGCGCGGATCGAGGGCGAATACGATCAGCGCATTACGCAGAAACTGATTCTCCAGCCGCGCATCGAAGCGGAACTGGCCGCGCAGGATATTCCCGGGCGCGGCATCGGTGCTGGTCTCACCAAGGTCGAACCGGGGCTGCGCCTACGCTACGAAATCGAGCGCGAATTCGCGCCCTATGTCGGGATCGAATACGAAGCAAAGCTTGGTGAAACCGCCGATATCGCACGCGCTGCGGGCGAGGACGCCGCAGGCTTCAAGCTG
>JAYPMZ010000050.1:18010-18535 GCA_038130205.1 Erythrobacteraceae bacterium
ACTCCGAGCCAACATTGAACCTGGCGGTTCACTACGCTGGTTCACCGCAAACTTGGCGATGGTGGACATGTATGGCTGGAAACTAAGGCGGCGGTGGTGGACAGGGCTGGATTCGAACCAGCGTACGCTTGCGCGGGCAGATTTACAGTCTGCTGCCTTTAACCACTCGGCCACCTGTCCACACATGGGCCTTGAACGACGCGCATTGAAAAGCGCTTCATCAATGGGCGGAAAACCGAAGCATCCGCTGCCGAGAGGCGCCCCTTTGGCGAAGCGACGCTTGCCTGTCAATGGGGCGGCTGGCAGGGAGCGGCAACAAATCAAGGAAACGGAAAAACAAATGGCAAAAGGTGACCGCAAGAAACCGCTTCGTGGGCGTGCCGGGCGGATGAAGGGCGGACGCGGTTCGGGCCGTGCCAGCTCGGGTAATGTGCGGCTTTGGGGCCGCCACCCGGTCGAGGCTGCGCTGATGAATCCCGCCCGCCAGCATCGCAAGCTGTGGGCCACGCGCGAAGGAATCGAAAG
>JAYPMZ010000051.1:0-2154 GCA_038130205.1 Erythrobacteraceae bacterium
GGTCTGCCCCTTTGCCGCCAGACCCTGCGCCTGCTGCCAGCTCTCGGCGAGCACGCACGGCGCACCCGCTTCGGCGAGGATAGATGCGATGCGCGAGCGCGAACCGGTCGAATAGGCGGCGAACAGCGGCTTTCGGCCTGATTTAGCCACCTCGGTAAAGTGCTTGGCCGCCGCCTCATACACATTGTCGCCGCGCCCGCGTTCCGGGGTGAAGTCCCGCGCCGAGCGGAAGCCGAAATCGAGCGTGGCCTCGCCCTCGGGCGCCGCAAACAGACTGGCTCGGTGAGCCGGAGCAGAGGCCAGCGCGGCGGTGAATTCGTCCTCGGACAGATACAGCGCGTCGGTCTCGAGCGGGCGATAGGAGCCGGTCTTGTCCGATGCCACCTTTCCGCGTTGACGGTGGTAATCGGCGATATCCTTGAACCGCTCTTCGGCAGCACCGAGCGAGGCCTGGTCGATCACCATCACGTCATCGGCGGCAAGGTGATCGAACAGCGTGGCGAGCTTTTCTTCGAACAGTGGCAGCCAGTGCTCCATGCCCGCAAGCCTTCGCCCGTCGCTGACCGCCTCGTAGAGCGGGTCCTGCGTCGCCGCCGCGCCAAAGCGTTCGCGGTAGCGGCTGCGGAAACGTTTGATCGAATCCTCGTCAACCAGCGCTTCGGAAGCGGGAAGCAGCAGATGTTCCTTGATCACCCCGGTCGAACGCTGGGTAGAAGGATCGAACAGCCGCAGCGATTCAAGCTCGTCACCGAAGAAGTCGAGCCGCAGTCCCTCTTCAAGCGAGGAGGGGAAAATATCGACGATCGACCCGCGCACCGCGAATTCGCCGTGATCGACGACAGTATCGGTGCGCGAATAGCCCTGCCGCGTCAGCAGCTTGGCGAGGCTTTCGTGGCCGATGGTGGTTCCCTGCTTGAACCCGCGCACGCTTTCGCGGATGCGGAACGGGGTGAGCACACGCTGAAGCGCGGCGTTGACCGTGGTGACCAGCAATTGCGAGCCGCCGCTGGGATATTGCAGCCGGAACAGCGCCGATAGCCGTGCTGCGCTGATCGAAAGCGCGGGGCTGGCTCGGTCGTAAGGCAAACAATCCCACGCCGGGAATTCGAGCACTTCGACTTCGGGGGCAAAGAATCGCGCCGCCTCGGCCACGCTGCGCATCGCCGCATCGTCGGGCGCGATGAACACGGCGCGCTGTTTCGCCGCCCGCGCCAGATCGCCCATTACAAGCGGCTGCGCTCCGCGCGGCAGCGAGGCGAGGGTCAGCGGCGTGGTCGCCGCGAGGATGCGGTTAAGGTCGGGCATGAGAATATGAAACAGCGCGAATGTGGAAACGCCTCGCCCTAACGCGGGATCTCGACGTAATCCAGCCTCTGCATCTTCTCTATCATCGCGCCTTGAAACCGTTCTGGCACGGGCTGGGTTTGCAGGCCCCAAGCCATGATCTCGACATCGTCTTCGGCGAGCAGGTCTTCGAACCAGTCCATTTCGCTTTCGCCCCATTCGTTATGGTAGCGATCGAAGAAGCCGCCGATCATGTAATCCGCTTCGCGCGTGCCACGATGCCATGCGCGGAACTTGGCGCGGGCGAGACGGGTTTCTAAGCTGGGCATATCCGGCATGGCGGGTCACGTAAGACACTCGCCCAAAGCGTGCAAGCGCGTATAGGATGCGACCATGCGCCCCGATATCCTCAACCCGCTGTTCGCAGAGACGACGACGCTTGACGGTGTAGGGCCGAAACTGGCCAAGCCGCTGGCGAAACTGGGGCTCGAGCGGGTGAAGGATGTGGCCTACCACCTGCCCGAACGCTTCGTCTCGCGCCGCGCCATCGCCAATCTCGATGAAGGCGGGGAGGGCGAGCAGGTCATCGTCGCGCTCACTGCGACCGAGCACCGTGCGCCCTACAATCCGGGGCGCGGGCCATACCGCGTGCTGGCGCAAGACGAGATCGGCAATATCTGTGCGCTGACCTATTTCGGGCGCGCCTCCTACACCGCGAAGAAACAGCTTCCGGTTGGCGAGAAGCGGTGGGTCGCCGGACGGCTCGACCGTTATGGCGACACGCTCCAGATCGTCCATCCCGACCATGTCGAAGAAGAAAGCTCCGCTCACCTCGCTCGCATGAACGAGCCGGTTTACGCGCTGTCCGAG
>JAYPMZ010000051.1:2164-4155 GCA_038130205.1 Erythrobacteraceae bacterium
GTCCGAGGGGCTGACACAGCCCAAGGTGGCGGGTTTGGTGGCGCAAGCCTTGGCGCGGTTGCCCGATTTGCCCGAGTGGATCGAGCCGGGGCAGTTCGAACGTGAGGGCTGGCCCAAGTGGAGCGATGCGCTGCATCTGGCGCACAAGGGCAATCACGAGGCGGCGCGTGACCGGCTTGCATATGACGAATTGCTCGCCAACAGCCTCGCCCTGCTGCTGGTGCGCGCCGATGGACGACGCAAACGCGGGCAGGCGCTGCTCGGCGACGGAAACCTGCGCGCAAAGCTTTCGCTGCCGTTCGAAATGACAGGAGCGCAAAAGCGCTCGGTTGCCGAGATCGAAGGCGATTTGCAGCAGGAATCGCCCATGCTGCGCCTGCTGCAAGGCGATGTCGGCGCGGGGAAGACGGTGGTCGCGCTCGAAGCGATGTTGATCGCGGTCGAAGCGGGCAAGCAGGCGGCACTGCTCGCCCCGACCGAAATCCTAGCGCGCCAGCATTTCGAGACTTTGCGTAAAATGGCCGCGCCTACAGGTGCCGAAATCGCTCTGCTCACAGGTCGCGCTAAGGGGCGTGAGCGGGAGGGCTTATTGATGGGGCTGATGAATGGCGAGATCGACATTCTGGTCGGCACGCACGCCATTTTTCAGGACAGCGTTACATATCGCGACCTCGCGCTGGTGGTGATCGACGAGCAGCACCGTTTCGGTGTGCAGCAACGCCTCGCGCTTGCCGCCAAGGGTAAGCGCGCACCACACACTCTGGCGATGACCGCGACCCCGATTCCACGCAGCCTTACCCTTGCGCAATATGGCGAAATGGACGTCAGCCGCCTCGACGAACTGCCGCCCGGCAGGCAGGCGATCGAGACGCTGGTGTTCCCGCAAAGCCGTTCGGATGAAATGGCTGCTGCGATGGGGCGGCATCTTGCCTCGGGCCAGCAGGCCTATTGGGTGTGCCCCATGGTGCGCGACAGCGAGACCGCCGATATCGCCGCCGCAGAGGCGCGATATGCCGAACTCAAAGAGATGTTCGGCGACGATGTCGTGCTGGTCCATGGGCAACTGACGCCCGAGGCCAAGGACGCGAACATGGAGCGCTTTGCCAGCGGCAAGGCAAAGTTGCTGGTCGCAACGACAGTCATCGAGGTCGGTGTCGATGTTCCTACCGCCACACTCATGGTGATCGAACAGGCCGAGCGCTTTGGGCTAGCGCAGCTTCACCAGCTGCGTGGGCGCGTGGGGCGGGGCAGCGAAAAAAGCCGCTGCATCCTGCTGCGCGGAGATGAACTTTCCGAAACGGGCAAGAAGCGGCTCGCCTTCGTGAAGGATTCGCAGGACGGAGTCGACCGGGCCGCAACGGACCTCGACCTGCGCGGCGGGGGCGAATTGCTGGGCACGCGGCAATCGGGAGACGCGGCGTTCAACGTAGCCAATCTGGAGCAGGTGCAGAAATTGCTCCCTGCCGCCCACGCAGATGCGCGCCTGCTGATCGACCGAGACGGCGGGCTGACCAGCGAGCGCGGCGAGGCGGCGCGGGTGCTGCTCTATCTGTTTGAACGCGATTGGGGCGTGCAATTGCTGCGCGGGGGCTAGCCGCCACCTGATGCTATTGCCTTTGCAATTCTTCGATCAGAGCCGCGATCCCGATCTGGATGGTCTGCCAGCATTGTTCGAAATTGTATTCATCGCCGTAATAGGGATCAGCCACGGCTTCGCCTTCACGGCCTTCGACCAGATCGAGCAGAAGCGCAATCGTCGCATCGGTGTTGCGAGGAGCGCGCGCCTTGATCCCTGCAATATTCGCTTTATCCATAGCCAGAATATGCGTGAACTGGGCAAAATCAGCTTCCGACAACTGGCGCCCCAGCGTGCCCGAAATATCGACCCCGTGCCGCTGCGCCGTTGCGATTGCGCGCGGATCGGGGGCTTCGCCGACGTGGTAGGAAGCCGTGCCAACCGAATCCACCACGATGTCGAGCCCGGCCTTCTC
>JAYPMZ010000051.1:4165-4836 GCA_038130205.1 Erythrobacteraceae bacterium
GCCTTCTCTGCCGCCGCGCGCAACGCACCTTCGGCCATGGGCGAACGGCAAATATTGCCGAGGCACACGAACAGCACGGATGCTTTGGTGGAAGAAGAATGCGACACAATGTTCGTTAACCGCGTATTTTACGAAAACACAAGTAATAAGTCCCTGAGAACGGAGTAGAAACTGATGCGCAAACTTTTGTCTGGCCTCGTTTTGGCGAGTTTGCCGCTCGCTCCTGCATTTGCCGGTCCTGTCGAAGACTATGAATCCTTGCGCGAAGAGGTGTGGCAGGCGACCCTCGATTCCTCGCCCGGTCTGGCCACCAGCGTCGGCGACCGCCGCGGTGACGGCAAGCTCGGCGACATGTCGCTTGCGGCTTACGAAGCACAGGTCGAAGAGGTTCAGGCCTTCCTCGCGCGGCTCAAGGCAATCGATGCCGACGAACTGCCGGTCGATCTTCAGGTCGATTATGCGATCATGCAGAGCGGGTTCGAAGACATGCTCGCTGCCGATGAGCACGCGCAGTCGCGCTATATCCTGTTCACCAATCGCGGCGGCTGGTTCACGGGCTTTGCCTCGCTGCCCGGGCGCTCGCCGTTTTTTACCGCAGCCGATTACGAGAGCTATGTCTCGCGGCTCGAAGCATACGGCGATCTCAACACACAGGGCATTGCGCGCAGCCG
>JAYPMZ010000051.1:4846-18465 GCA_038130205.1 Erythrobacteraceae bacterium
GCCGTGAAGCCGTTGCCCGCGGCTTCACCCAGCCGTGCGAACCGATGGAAGGTCTTGAAGACCGCTTGGCTCAACAGATCGTCGACGACCCCAAGGCCTCGTCATTCTGGCGCCCCTTCGCAGGCGAACGGCCTTCCTCAATCAGTGAAGAGCAATGGGCATCGCTCAAGGCACGTGCCGAAGCTGCGCTAACCGGCACGGTGTTTCCCGCCTATGAAGAATTTCTCACCTTCTACACCGAGGAATATGCCCCGAATTGCCGTGAAGGCACGCCGGGTATCCTCGCGACCGAGGGCGGAGCGGACTATTACGCCTATCAGGTCAGAAGTTACACCACGACCGACATGACGCCCGAAGAAGTCCACCAGCTGGGCCTTTCGGAAGTCGCTCGCATCCGTGCCGAAATGGAAGAAGTTGCTGCCGAGGCCGGCTTCGACAGCCGCGAGGCCTTCATCGAACACCTGCGCAGCGACCCGCAATATTACATGACCGATGAGGACGAGTATCTGCGCTACACGCAAGCACTCGCCAAGCATATCGATGGCTTCCTGCCACAACTCTTCGGCCGTCTGCCGCGCCAGCCGTATACGGTCGCGCCCATTCCTGCAGCGCAGGCACCGGGCAACACCACTGCCTATTACGAACCGGGCTCGCTCGAAGTCGGCAAAGCTGGCATCTACCGGCTCAACCTGACCGAGCTTGACCAGCGCCCCTTGTGGGAACTGCCCGCGCTCGGCGTGCACGAAGCTGTGCCGGGGCATCACTTGCAAATCGCGATCCAGCAGGAACTCGACATCCACCCGCTTCGCAGCAATGGCACGTTCTTTACCGCTTTTGTTGAGGGTTGGGGGCTCTATTCGGAGCGTCTCGGGATCGAAATGGGCCTCTACGACACGCCTGCCAAGGAGATGGGGCGGTTGTCCTACGAGATGTGGCGCGCATGCCGGCTGGTGGTCGATACCGGCCTCCACGCGAAGGGCTGGTCGAAGCAGCAGGCGGTCGATTTCATGACCGACAATACCGCGTTGTCCGACGCCAATATCGATGCCGAGGTCAACCGCTACATGACCTGGCCGGGACAGGCTCTCGCCTACAAAATCGGGGAGCTGAAAATCCGCGAGCTGCGTATGCGCGCCGAGGAAGCGCTGGGGCCGGAGTTCGACCTGCGCGCTTTTCACGATACGGTGCTGGAGAACGGCTCGATCCCGCTGTCGGTGCTCGAAGAGCATGTCGACCGCTGGATCGCGACCGAACTTGCCGAGGACGGCGAGTAAAGCCCTCGTCGATGCGGGTGTGTGCGCGGCCTAGCTGATGCACAGCCCGCCATCGACGGGCAGGCACTGGCCGGTGATATAGCCCGAGTGGGGCGAGGCGAAAAACACCGCCAGACCTTCCAGCCCCTCGTGATCGCCGAAACGGCGGAGCGGGATGCGCTGTGTCATCCATTGCGCGAATTTGGGATCGGCGGCGTTGGTGAGCGGCGTTTCGTAAAAGCCGAAAAGCAGCGCGTTGGCGGTGATGTCGAAGCGCGCAAGTTCGAAGGCTGCGCCGCGGGTGAGCGCGTTCACTGCCGCTTTCGACGCGGCATAGTCGCTGCTTTTGTTGACCCCCATGATCGACTGGCCCGAGGAGGTGACTACCAGCCTGCCGCCCGCGTCACCATTCTTGGCGCGTTCGATCATGTGGCGGGTGACATGCTTGTAAACGAGCGCGGGACCACGTGTGTTGATGGCCATTGTGTGGTTCCACCCATCGACGGTGATATCCTGAATCCGCGTTCCGGCACCCGCGATCCCGGCATTGGCGAAGGCCACATCGACCCGCCCGAATTCAGCGAGTGTCCCTTCCATTGCAGTTTCGATGTCCGGTTCCGCTGCGACATCGCAGGCGAAGGCGACAGCCTTTCCGGTGCCGAGCGCGTTCAATTGCTCGACCGCGGCGGCGTTCTTGTCCGCGTTGCGCGCCCAGATCGCGACGTTGGCCCCCGCTTTGACAAGCCCGCGCGCCATGCTGAGCCCGATACCCGAATTGCCACCCGTGACGACTGCCACGCGGCCCGAAAGATCGAACATGTCCATGAGTGAAGGGGTGGCGCAATTGGCGCAGGCTATCAAGCGCAGAAAGCGACAGGGCCGCGAATGAACGAACACTTGCGGCCCTACTGGATCGTCAAGGAGAGAGGTTTCGCAACAGAGATACGTCTGGATTCTTAGCGTTCGACGACATCGTCGGACATCGGGGCGAGCTTCGCCAGCAGGCGGTTCTGCGCTGCAAATGGCACGTCTGCTTCGCGCATGGCGGCTTGCAGGTTTTCGACCAGCGCGTTCATGTCGCTCTTGGTGACGCCCATCTGCGCATGTGCGGTCTGCATATCGCGACCGGTGTAGTCGCAGCCTGCGCCCAGCAGATAGCAGAATTGCTCCCCAAGCGTCCGCTTGAGCCGCACCATGTCATGCGCTGCGAAAATCGCGGCTATACGGGGATCGGCTTCGGACAGTTCCACCGTGCGCGCTGCAATCCTGCGGATCCCGTCAGCTCCTCCGAACGCCTCGACCAAGCGGGCGCTGTCGTGGGGAGTGGCTCCGGCGTTGTCATTGGATTGGGTATAGGGATCGACCGGCAGTTCGCCGGTGACAGGATCGCGTTCTTCGATCTCGACACCGAACTCCTCATCCCAATTGATGCCCTCGGCGGGGGCCTGTTGGAGCAGCATGAGGATAGCGGCACTGGTGGTGGTCAAAAGCATGGGGGAGGCTCCAGGAGCGGGGTCAGAACGCGACCTGCGCGGACAGGAAACCGCCGCGCTGGTCAGAGAAGGTGGCGACCGAGCCGAGATCTACGTAGGCTGCGGTGACCGTCAGATTGTCGTTGAGCGCGTAGGCCGCAAAAATATCCATCCAGTCGTCGTCACCCAATCCGAGATTGTCAGGCTTGGTGCGATATTCGGCGCCAACCACCGCGCGGCGCGAAAGCTGGTAGGCAAGCGAGCCTTCGAATTGCAGCTCGTAGCCTTCTCCGGCAGCGGAACCGAAGCCTAGCAGGCCTAGTTCATTCGCCTCGGTGTAGCGCAGGGTAGCATTGACCAGCAGGCTCCTCGCCAGGATCAGCTTCGTGGCGCTTATGGTATAGTCTGTGCCGTCGTCATCTGCAGCGCCCAGCGCCCGTACCAGCGCCCCGTCGCGGCTGCGCTTGTGTTCGATCCCGACGGCAATTTGCGGCAGCCAGCTTTCGCCGTACACGACATCGCCGAGCACGCGCAGTTTCGCGCCAAATGTGTCGACGTTGAAGGTGTAGCCCTGTCCAATGCCCAGCGCCGCACCCACGTCCCGCGTGTCGAAGTTGGCGCGGGCGTAGCTGAGTTCGAGCCGGTCGCCGAACCCGACCAGCACCCCGTAAGAGCGCCATCCGTAATCCGAAAGCTCGATCGCAGAGCCGTGAAACGAGGCGCCGATGCCGCCGGACATCTGTCGCCCCCCGATGGTCGCCCAGCGCGCGATGCCTCCACCCGATGATCCCTCGATCGTGGCGACGCCGTTGGTAAGCAGCAGCTTGCCGCCAGCAAACACATCACCAAAAGCGATGCGCGGTCTCCTGTTCTCCACGGCATCGCGGGCTGGAGCCTGAGATTCCGCTTGCGCATCAGCAGCCCAATCCTGCCCGGCCGGCTCAGACAGAGGCTCGATCGCGTCTGGCGCAATAGCGGCTGACACTTCGAGCACCGGGACGAAGGCAATCTGCGGCGGGGGCAGTACTTCGGCTGCCGGAGTCGCCGAAACGGCGGCCGAAGCCAGCGAAAGCATACTGGGGAGGAGTGCTGTCATTGCCTACTCCCTAGGATGTTTTGGTAAATCTTCACTAAACCGTCAGGCGAAGCTTTCTTAACGGCTACCGGTTATCGCTCGGTTATAAACATGCGCTATCCTTTCGCCTCTCTTCCGAAGTTCGGGTTAGCCGCTTGCATTCTCGCTCTCCTGGCCGTCGTCGCGATTCCAGTGACGTTGATCGGGGTCGCGGACGTGCAGGCCGCGGGTTCGTCGGCATTGCGTGTTCAGGTTATCGACGACAGAGGCATGCCGGTGCGTGATGCCGTGGTCGAATTGCGCAGCGCCGGCCGCGCTCCGAGCGGTCCCATCCGGTTCCCCTGGAGAATGGCCATGGCCCAGCGGAACCAGGCGTTCACTCCCGGCACGCTGATCGTCGCAAAGGGGAGCACCGTTGCCTTCCCCAATCTCGATAGGGTGCGCCACTCGATCTACAGCTTCTCGAGAACGGCCCGATTCGAAATCGACCTATATGGCCGCGACCAGACGCGCACGCACACCTTCCCGATCGCGGGCAGCGTCAAGCTGGGATGCAACATCCATGACCAGATGCGCGGCTACATCCGCGTCACCGATACGCCCTATGCGGCCAAGACCGACGCAAACGGCTACGTCACCCTTAGCGGTATGCCGAACGGGAGCGCCAGATTGACGGTCTGGCACCCCATGCTTCGCGGGGCCGGCAATGAGGCGAAATACAACATCACCGTCACCGGCGGCAGTCAGGCGCAAAGGGTGAGAGTCGATCTGAGGTGACGAAATTCGCCGTTCTCGACGGCGCGGCCCCTGTGGGGTTCGCGCGGCTCCGCAGCCTTCGCTTCGGGTCGCTGCGCATTCGAATAGCGATGCTTTATGCGGGTCTCTTTGCAATCGTGCTTGGGCTGGTTGTATTTCTTGCGGCAGAGAGTCTCTCGCGGTTTGGCGAGGCAACGGCGGCGCGTGATCTGCAAGCCAATGCTCGCGTCTTCGATGAAATTCTCGCCTCGCGGGCCCGTCAGATGGTCGATCAGGCCGATGTGCTTGCCCATGACTTCGGCTTCCGCGAGGCGGTAGCGACCGAAGACGCACCGACCATCGCCAGCGCGCTTGAGAGCCTTGAAGAGCGAGCCAGCACCGACATGGCTTTCGTGTTGACGCTCGATGGTGTCGTGCTCGCTGCCGATACCAGTGGCATTCCAGCGCCCGAAACCTTGTGGGTTCGCCTCGACGAAGGCCAGACTCGCGGGATAATCCGGTCGGGTAGGGGGCTGGCACTCGCCGCCGCAGCGCCGATCGAGGCCCCCGACCTGATCGGCTGGCTGGTGATTGCCCAGCCGCTCGACCGTGCCGAGCTGGACCGGCTGGTCGAACTGGCCGCTATCGCGCTCGAAGCGCAAGTGGTCGAACGGGGCAGCCAACCCGAATGGCTTAGCAATGCTGCAGCCAATGCGGTGTTCGAACGCGAAACCGAAGGCGAGCGTTCACTCTATTACGTCTCAAGTCTCGCCGTCCTGCAAGAGGGCATCGCTCCCAGGCTCGTGCTGCGCCATGATCTGGCCCGGTCGCTCGCGGCCTTCGTCGGCCTCAGTTGGTGGCTGATAGTGCTGGGTGCCGGTGGCATCGTACTCGTGCTGGTTCTGAGTTGGAAAGTTGCGCGATCTGTCACTGAACCACTCCAGCAACTGGACGAGGCCACGCGGCTCATCGGCGAGGGGCGCGAGGTCAGTCTTGAGGTCGATACCGATGACGAAGTCGGCCGGTTGGCGGACAGTTTCAAGCAAATGGTTTCTGCGATCGAGGAGCGTGAACGCCAGATTCTCGTCGGCTTGCACGACAACCTTACCGGGCTGGCGACACGCAAGCTCTTCGTCGAGCAGCTGGAACTGGCTCTCTTGCAGGCGAGCAATTCAAAGCGACTGCTGGTGGCGTTTGTTGATCTCGACAATTTCAAGATCGTGAATGACACGCTCGGCCATCCGGTTGGCGACGCGCTTCTGCGGACGGTGGCCGACCACTTGCGCAAGGATTTTTCTGACGCGCTGATCGCGCGGTTTGGTGGTGACGAATTCGCGGTCATGTTTGACGGGCTGGACGATACCGCCGATCTAACCACGCTGGCAGAAGCTCTGAAGGCGAGCCTTGTCGCGTCCATTCCGGTCGAAGGGCAGAGAGCCGACTGTTCGGCCAGTGTCGGCATCGCCGTAGCTCCCGCCGACGGCGAAGACGTCGGCACGCTGATGAGGCGAGCCGATCTTGCGCTCTACTGCGCCAAGAACAGGGGCAAGGCGACCTATCATTTCTTCGAGCCATCGCTTGATGAGGCGGTCCGGAATCGCCGCCAACTGGAACAGGACCTGCGCGCGGGTGTAGAACGCGGAGAATTCGAGCTCGTCTATCACCCGATGCATTCCCTGGAACAGCAGCGCATTACCGGCTTCGAGGCGTTGGTCCGCTGGAATCACCCCACCCGCGGCCAGCTTCAGCCGGTCGATTTTATCGGAGTGGCCGAGGAGACCGGGCTGATCGTTCCGCTGGGGGAGTGGGTTCTGCGCGAGGCGTGCCACCAGGCGAGCACCTGGCCTGAGAATGTATCGGTAGCGGTCAATGTCTCGCCAAAACAGTTCATCGCCAAGGGATTGCCGACGACGGTGCTTTCCGCGCTTGCAGCGAGCGGGCTACTACCCGAGCGGCTCGAGCTGGAGATCACGGAGAATATCTTCATCAAGGATGTCGAAGCGACGCTTGAGACGCTTCACACCCTGCGCAACATGGGGATGAAGATCGCGCTCGATGATTTTGGTACCGGCTATTCCTCGCTGAGCTATTTGCGCTCCTTCCCGTTCGACAAGATCAAGATAGACAAGAGCTTCGTCGGCGATCTTGGCACCTGTCGCAACGGGCACGCGGTGATCCGCTCGATCACTTCGCTGGCCGATGCGCTCGGTATGGAATCGCTGGCTGAAGGGGTAGAGGATGTCGCCCAGTTCGAGGTCCTCGAACGCGAAGGATGCCAGAGTATCCAGGGCTTCCTATTTTCGAGGCCGGTCGGCGCAGACGGCGTGGCCGCGCTTTTGCGCGAAGACGCCGAATTGAGGCATCCCTTGCGCGCCTGATAGGATCAGCGCACAGCGCCTTGGCTCGGGAAAGCGGCTATTCCACGATCAGGGCAGCCACTGCCCCGCATGTAACTGAACATGACAGCGAAAAATGGTCGGGGAGAGAGGATTCCAGACCAAAATAGCGCTCGCGAAAAATGGCGGCTTTCCGCGGGTTTCGAGAGTTGGTTTGCGGCTTGTGCTACATCTATGTGTACCTGTCCAGTGCGCTATCGAGATGGCCTAAGGCTCCGGTTAGAACCATTAGGGAGTTGCCTACTAAGGCAGTGCCGGGAAATCCTTCCGGCGAGCTGGATGTACGATTTCGGCGAGCGCGGCTGGTTCGATCACTTCGACAGCATCACCCCAAGCATAAAGGTGCCAGGCCATCTCTAGATGGCCCGACGCTGAAAATCTGACTTCCACTGAACCGTCGTCTAGCTTTGTGGCAATCTGGTCAGGATGGAATTGGTATCTGTGGACCCTATCCGCCGCATGCCGTGCGAAGCGCCAAACCACTTCGCCATATTCGTCCTGATTATGAAACGATCCGAATGCTTTCTTCGCGTAGCTTTCCAAATCGAAGTCGTCTGGTGGCGAGAATCCTTCTGAGCAAAGCTTCGCTTCGGTGATGTCCTCAACACGATAATGGCGAAACCTCCCGTCTTGCTTGGCCGTATCGATAGCGACGAGGTACTGTCGGGCGCCTAGTAGCAAGCCGAGTGGTTCGATCTTCCGAACGCTCGACGCCTGATCACCTCGGCTTTGATATGTAATTTCGAGCCGACAGAATCCCTTAAGTGCATCCTATATGACTTCCTTAATCGCAATGTCGACCGAAGCTTGGGGTCCCGGCTTCGCTGCGTAACCGAGCGCCTCGAGAAGCGCTTCTTCATCTGTGGCGATCCGAGCCGACTGATCCTCTGGAATCAAAGCTCGAACCTTTTCTTTGACGCTGCGAATCTTTGTCGCGACATCGGTCAATCCAGCGCGCTCGAGTTGTTCGTACGCTGTGCCAAGCGCTGCCAATTCGTCTGCACTCGGTGTGAGTAGGGAAGCGATTGCTCGGCTGGGTACGCGCCAATAATGGTGCCCGTCTGAACCGATATAATGATCTGTTGCAGGAAATGCCTCTTGGAGAGCCGCAATCATCCGCTGGGCGGTTCGCCTGACACAACCGAATTCCTGTTCAACTTCTGAAAGCGTAACGCCGGTACGGCCTGTCGCCATCATGGCTAAGCGCAGCAGATCGACTGCTTTCCCGAACGACATCGGCAATCTCCCCATCGGGTGACAGTTTTTGTCACCCAGCTCCCTTAGACCCGATCCAACACAGAAACGAAAGGAGCAAATCACATGGAACTCACCCACCACGCCGAAGCTCGGATCCAGCAGCGGGGCATTCCCCATGCCGCTGTCGACGCGATCCTGTCTTACGGTCGTCGCCGCCGTCATCATGGCGCTGACGTCTATTTTCTCGATAAGAAGTCTCGTGGACGTATGGCACAGGCCCTTGGCTCGAAGATGTACTCGAAGCTAGAGCGATCGCTAAACAGCTATCTCGTGGTTAGCGACGACGGAGCAATCATTACAGCTGCTCACCGGCTTGGTCGGTTGAAGTTTTAACCGTAGCAGTGGTCACCCTGGTTCGGAGATCAACATCATCTCGCCGAAAACCCGCGGCCTCGTCATAGAAGAGGCAAGGCTACCGACATTGTCGGCAATGGCCTCGAGCAGCGAACCATGCAGCGACATCAGATTAAGAGAACCTTCCAACCCTTGAGCCGGAAGGTCGCTCCTACCTAGCTGATTAAGGATCTGCAAAAGCTCCCAATCGCGAAGGATCTTCATATTGCCCTCGTCGTCGATCGTCGCACCGGCAATGACCTGGCTTACTGAGTGACCCTGCCCGGTCACCTCATCTTCGATCCGAGCCACAAGCACGGGATTTTTTGCCCTAACCGCGTACGCTAACACCGCCGAAAGATTGCTCGCTTCCCTCAGAGCTGTGTCGAACAGCCGGTGACCGACTCCGACCAACCTATTTGCCGCTTTTCTTCCAAGATCAGCATTTCGATCAAAGACCAGTGCGTCATAGCGATCGGCAAGCGCATAATCTTCGCGCACCCATTCCTCGGGCGTCTTCACTTCCAGTCCGTCGTCGCGCTTGAAGATGCGCCGGCCGCTGCGGTTCATCGCGAAAGTGAAAAACCGTTCGAGGTCTGGCAGGTCCACCTGAGGCAGATCCTGGCCAACTTGCGCAAAATCGAATTTTGCCACGTCGCCGAACATGGTTTTTACCCGCCGGACGATATCCTCGCCGCCAATCGTTGCAGCTTCTCGATCGAACCAGCCGTCCAAGCGGTCGGGCGATTGAAGTTCACCCTCTGAGAAGAGCTTTTCGAACGCGCCAGCCCCGGTCATTCCGACCACCAGCTGACCGATGTCTTCCTGCTCGTCCATCGCCTCATTAAGCGCCAGCTGGATCCGCTCGAGTTTTGCATTCAGGAGATCCCAGATGCGCGCTTCGACGGTTGCAGGGTTGCGAAGGATGTAGACGTTGACGGGTTCGGTTTGGCCATAGCGTGAAAGCCTACCCACTCGCTGATGAAGTCGCATTGGGTTCCAAGGCATGTCCACGTGGATCAACGTGGAACATCTCTCCTGAAGATCGATACCTTCGCCTGCGGCTTCGGTCGAAACCAGAAAACGCACATCACCTTTATTGAAGGCGTCAGCCGCGGCATCTCGTGACCAACTCTTAGATCCGTAGCTGCCGTCCGCCTTTTTTACCTGGTCGAGCCGTTCGTCTCCGTTGATGAACGCGCAGCATCCGTGGCCAAATTGCTCGTGCAGCGCATCGACCACCAAGGCTTGTGTGGCTTTGTACTCGGTAAAGAGCAGCACCGGCTCGTTGGGCGGAAACTCGCCGTCGATGAGATCTACCAGGCGCTTAATCTTTTGCTCGTGCTGCAATGGCTCTGCCAGTTCAACAAGTTCGTTGAGCCGCTCCACCTCGCCTTCCATCAGCTCGGCCAGAACCTTATACGGCGTTCGCTCTTCGCGCTCGGCGCGACTGTCTAGATCCTCATCTTCAAGAGCTTCGTCTGCGTAGGCTCTAGCGCGTTCAGCTACCTCAGCGAGCTTGTCGCGGCGTTTGATAAGCGCGCTGCGTATCGCAGCGATGGAACTGGCTGCCAATTTCTGGAGCGTGATAAGCACAAGCATTCGGGCAGTCTGGGCCCGGCCATCGAGTGACGATGCATAGGCTCGGCCTTCGATGATGAACTCGCTGAGAGTGCGGTAGAAGGCCTGCTCCTCTTCGCTGAACTCGTATTCTCTGCTTTCTACCGTGACCGGGGTGAATAGCTTCTCGCCCTTTAGGTCGGTAACCGTCGCCTTGTTGTTGCGGATCATGAAATCCGAAAGCTTCTCGAGCTGGGGCTCGATTGGCTCCCCTGGATCAAATTCGTCTGGCGCCAATAGGCTCAGCAAGGAAACGAATCCGTAGTCTTTGCCTCGGTGAGGTGTGCCGGTGAACAGGAGAAGCGATGATATGCGCTTGCGCTGCTCCATTTCACGCAAGAGCTGGAACGAGAGAGTCTCCCCCATTCGTTCGTCGGCATTTAAGTGGTGGGCTTCGTCGACGATGACGAGGTCCCAAGGATCAGCATCGAGAAAACGGCTGTCCCGACCGCCGTCTTCCACCACCTCTTTTCGAAGCGTATGGATCGAGGCGACAACCATATTGGCGGTGTCCCAGAAGTCGATCTTGGGAGTGTCTACCGCGCGATCGTACACCTGCATCCGCACATCAAACATCTCGCGAATGCGTTTCTGCCACTGGGGCACAAGCTTTGCCGGCGCTAGAACGAGAAGTCGCCTTACGCGACCGCTTGAGACCAGGGGTGTCATCACCAGGCCAGCTTCAATTGTTTTGCCTAATCCTACATCATCGGCGACGAGCCAGCGGAACGGCCAGCTTCGGTTTACCTTATGGCAAACCCAAAGCTGATGAGGCAGCAACTGGACGCGCGATCGTGAGAATACGCCCCACTGATCATTCACCGAGCGGATGGCTAGAGCGGACGCCCGAAGCAACGCATCGTGGCTGTCATCAAGCGAGCCTGTCTCCAAAGCGTTAGAGAGCGATGGAGCCAGCGTAAGAGTGCCTTTGAGGACTGCGTTAATATCGGCGCCAAAACGCACAACTACCGTATCACCGCGGTCGACGAGGACCTGGCCAAGGCCATGGTCGGGATGAGATACGACAGTATCAGGGGCAAATGCCTCACTTTCAGATTTCATAGTTCTCATCCTCATCGAAGTCTTCGTTCGCCCACTCGTCGCCGCCGGCGTCGAAAAGCATTTCGTTTAATTCAGTGCGGTGCTTGGACGTTGTAATGATGTGCAGCGGCAGATCCCCATCGCCGGAAAACGCAGCGACATCTTTGCCGACTAGCGCTTCGACCTTGCAGTAAAGCATGCGGCCTTCATCAACGCCGTGAGCTACATTGCTTTGTCCAATGTCGGAAAAGAGTTTGCGTACCCGCGCCGCTGTGCTCCAGCCATACGGCATCGCAAGTGAAGCTTGGTCAGAGTCCCCGTATATTCCCTTACGGCAGAGTTCGCGAACAACCCAATTCGCTCCTATTCCCATCGAATTGGCTAAAGATGCGGCATTGATCCCCATCTTTGCCGCGACATCGGATTGCTCTGGTTTCATGAGAATTCGCAGGCTTTGCGTACCTTCAGCCTCGATGATCTGGGGTAAGCGCAAGAATATCCGCTGATACTCCTCGAGATACCGCGCCGCGGTGCAAAGATCGACGAGGCAACGCCTCCAGATCATGAACTGCGGCTCTATCTGCCAGGGCTCGCTCCATTCATGAAGCCGTTCGGCAAAGGGAGTTAGGTCGTCGGTTTGTTGGACGCGTGCCAGCTCTTCCCACCAGCCTTCCTGCCAGCCCTTTTGGACAAAGGATCGGGACTGCTCAGGGCGGATACGTCCCAGAGTTTGAAATGTCGCAAGGCCCAGCATGGTGAACCAGGCTCGAGCATCGCCGCGCGTAAGGTCGGCTGGCTCGAAGTCCTCTGGATAAACCGCACGATCATAGCGATCGGTCAGAGCAGATCTGTTGCCGTCCCACCATTTCGCAATATTTTGAAGGACGTCACGTGCGTCCGCACGACCATAGGTGTCCGGTTCATTTGGCCCCGTTGGCAAGGGTTCATCACTTGAAATCGCAGCAATCAGGAGATTGCGTTCTGGTATCGCATCAAGAAGAGGGTAGTTGAGCAGATTGCTCCCCTTTGGCAGCCATTTCGCAGCTGCCGCCAAACGGCGAATGGTCCCGGCATCCTGCTTACAGAGAAATTCTAGGAAGGCGAGCTGCCGCTCCGATGACTCATCTGCGCTGGCCGCCCATTTTTTGTAGGTCTCCTCATTATACCCGGCGTTGCCTCGTGCAGCTTGAGCCAAAAGAAGTCCGAAGTGATCGTATTTCGCATTCAGGCGAGCGCTCGCTGGTGCAAAGCCCGCGCGAAGGCATTCATTTTCGTCCTCGGATTGTGGGAAACCAAGTTGTGATATCGGAACGTAGTGCTCCGCTTCGCTCGCGAACTTAAGATCACGAGCCCATTCCCGAAATTCCAATTTGTCTTGATACTCGAAATCCTCCAGCGGTCGAAGATTCAGAACCTTTCCGAGGACTGAAGCCTGCTCTGGAGATATCTTCTGGTCTGCGACTTGCGCGCGTATGCAGTCAATAAGGCCGAAGGTGGGTAGATTTCGACGCTCTATGCGCTCGATCAAGCTCGCTGTTTCGGCATCCAAAAGCGACTGCGCGCCGAAGACATCTCCGGCCCATTTTATAGCTTCGCCCAGAATTTGAGGATCACTCAAAGTGCCGGAAATTGTCGCGACATCCTCGCCAGAGGCCGTCCGGCTTCCATCAATAAGTCTGATTACTGGACGCGATCGCAGCAATGCGCCGAGGCCTCGATCTATTCTATGAAGCTCTCGCTCGACGCCCTGTTCGAACACATCCAATTTCAGCACGTCTATTAGGCGGTCAACAAAGGCTTCGAAGCCGTCGACATCCATTCCCAGGCGTGATGCAAACGCGTCCCAATGCTCATGACGATGATCGTAGACCTCGAAAAGTCTCTCGCTCAGCACCTTACCAAGACGCGCAAACTCGGCTTCTTGTTCGTCTAGCGAGCCGGAGAAGTGCGAGCGACCGGGATCAACCTTTAACGGGCCTTCCATAATCCAACCGCCGTTTCGGCGAAGGCCATAGAGGGGGACCAGCCGCCAGAACTGTTGGGCATCATCGATTGGGCGCGGTCCTACATTGTCGAGCGAAAGGTAGAGCCGGTAACCCGACTCGAGATCGATCTCGATCAGAAGTTCACCTCCCGAGAGGCGGACAACCGTCGTGTTCTTTGTGGTTCGCTCGCGCTCCGCCCCGAATGCCTGTTCGTTTCCGTCGACAATTTCGATGGTCGCCATAGCAGTCACTGCAGGTAGCCAGCCCGCGGCTTCTTTGAATTTCGACAGCGCCTCTTCAGCGTCATCTGGTCGGCTAACGTCAAATTCGATGAGCGTAGGGACCATACCTTTGGAACGATATGTCTCAGCGGTAGCGTATCCATTTCCCCACGAAGAAGGGATCATGCCGGCATTGATGGTTGCAACGATTTGCCGATCGCTTGCTACATT
>JAYPMZ010000052.1:0-336 GCA_038130205.1 Erythrobacteraceae bacterium
GCGGTACACCTTCGGAATTGTTGAACAACCACCACCCTGCACCGTAACCGAACGGCCCGTCAGGCTGCGGACCGCTGGGTGTAGAGACGTATGTGGCCCAACCTTCGGGTACGATACGGGTGCCGTCTTCCAACACACCATCGCGCAAATAGAGCTCGCCAAGGTCCGCCAGATCCTCTGCCGTCGACCAGACCTGGCTGGAAAGTATGTAATCCCCTGCCCAATCGGTTTCGGCGACGGTGTTGTTCATCCCGACGGTCTCGAAGAACTCCGCCGGATCGAAATCCTCATGCCGGTCGGACACCGCTTTCACCGCCATGAGCGTGTCGTTGTTCG
>JAYPMZ010000052.1:346-5556 GCA_038130205.1 Erythrobacteraceae bacterium
GCGCATAGATGAGCCACCAGACCGTTTCGCACTCTTCGACCAGCGCTCCACCTGCATAAAGCGGGTCGGTGCGGTTGCCGGGCGTATCGGTGTAGCGCCCTGAAGCCATTCGCAGCAGGTGATCGATAGTAATCTGCCGCCGCGCGTCCCAACGCCATTCGTCGCGAACGAGCCGGTCATTCACATCCACCTGCCCCTTATTAACGGCCACGCCGACGAGCGTTGCGGCGATGCTCTTGGCGACTGACCAAGTGCGTTGGGGTGTAGAGGCTGAAAAACCCGGCGCATAGGCCGAAAGGTCGAAGTCACGCTCGCCTGTCTCGTTCCATTGCCGGATGACAATCGCGGTGGTGCGGCCCTCACCATAAAGGTCCCCCATCGCACCGCCAGTTGCACGGTCGATCGCCTCCAATGCGTTGTTGGCATAGCGAGAGAAGTTGATGTCATCGCTGCTCAACCATGCTTCGGGAATCTGCGGCGCCTCGGTTGTCGTAGTGGCCGGCTCCGAACCAGCACCGGGCGCTCGCGTTTCCGGCATGCTCGGTTCAAGCCCGATTGGCGCCAGACGGCACCCGCTGTCCCGCCCTGCCTCGGCAAAACGCGGAGGCATGTCATCGGCCCAGTCGACCTCGACATGCGCAACATTGCGCGCAGCGTCACGCAAGACCCGATAATCGAGAGCGCGCACGATGGGATCGATGGCCGGATAAACGCCGGTCAGTTCCCAGTCGTGGATACTCTCTTCCGAACGCTCGGCCCCGTTGCGCTCGGCATTGGCAATCGCTCCGCACAGGAATAGCGCCTTGTACCCTGCCGCCAGAGCCAGATTGTAGCGCTCGTCGAGACGCTCCTGCGCCGATTGAGCCGAGGCGGAAGATGTCAGAACAAGTGCAGTGGCAAGGGTGCCGAGGACGAGCTTTTTCATAGTGCCCGAGACTAGGCCCGCCAGCGCAAAAGAAAAGGGCCGGCGGATCGCTCCGCCAGCCCTTCCCCAATCTCGTATCGAGCGAACGTTTTACGCGTCTGCGTATTCGTCGGCTTCGCTCATGTCCGGGCCCGAATCCTGACCCTTGGCGTCTTCATCGCGCTCGACGAGTTCGATGATCGCCATCTGCGAAGCGTCCGAAGCGCGGTAGCCGGCCTTGATGATGCGGGTGTAGCCGCCTTCACGGTCGCTGTAACGCTCGGCCAGAACTTCGAACAGCTTCTTGAGCTGTGCGTCGTCCTGCAGGCGGCTCTGCGCGAGGCGACGGTTCGAAAGGCCGCCGCGCTTTGCCAGCGTGATCAGCTTTTCGATGTAGGGACGCAGTTCCTTCGCTTTGGGAAGCGTGGTCTGGATCTGCTCATGCTTGATAAGAGCAGCCGCCATGTTGCGGAAGAGGGCCGTACGGTGGCCCGACTTGCGCGAAAGCTTACGCTGAGAAATTCCGTGACGCATTATTCTAGTCCTTCGTTTGTAAGGGGCCCGTGTGAGGTAGCCCGGTACTGGCGGCGCTTAAGCTGCGCCGCCGGAACCTGATTAGCCCAAAAGCTCTTGCTCGAGCTTCTTGGCCATTTCTTCGATGTTCTCAGGCGGCCAGCCCGGGATGTCCATGCCGAGGCGCAGACCCATGCTGGAGAGAACTTCCTTGATCTCGTTGAGCGACTTGCGGCCGAAGTTCGGCGTGCGCAGCATCTCGGCTTCGGTCTTCTGGACCAGATCGCCGATGTAGATGATGTTGTCGTTCTTCAGGCAGTTGGCCGAACGCACCGAAAGCTCGAGCTCGTCGACCTTCTTGAGAAGGTAACGGTTGAGCTGGTTGGCGTCGTCTTCCTGCGGGGCTGCAGCCTGACCGATCATGGCCGACTGCGGCTGCGGGATGCCGTCTTCGAAGTGGACGAACAGCGTCAGCTGGTCCTGGAGGATGCGCGCGGCATAGGCCACGGCATCTTCGGGGCTGACGGTGCCATCGGTTTCAACGGTCAGCGAAAGCTTGTCGTAATCGAGTTCCTGACCAACGCGGGCGTTCTCGACCTTGTAGCTCACCTGGCGAACCGGCGAATAGAGCGAGTCAACCGGGATAAGGCCGATGGGCGCGTCGATCGGACGGTTCTGGACAGCAGGCGCATAGCCCTTGCCCACGTCAGCGGTCAGCTCCATGTTGAGCGTCGCGCCTTCGTCGAGGTGGCACAGGACCAGGTCCTTGTTCATCACTTCGATGTCGCCGGTGACAGCAATGTCGCCAGCCTTCACTTCGGCGGGACCGGTCATCGAAAGCTGCAGGCGCTTGGGGCCTTCGCCTTCCATCTTGAGCGCGATCTGCTTCACGTTCAGGACGATGTCGGTCACGTCCTCGCGCACACCGGCGAGCGAGGAGAATTCGTGCAGTACGTTCTCGATCTTGATCGAAGTGATCGCTGCACCCTGCAGCGAGGACAACAGCACGCGGCGCAGTGCGTTACCAAGCGTCAAGCCGAAGCCGCGTTCGAGCGGTTCGGCGACGAAAGTGGTCTTGCGCTGCTTGTCGCCACCTTCCTTGATTTCGAGAGCGTTGGGTTTCTTGAGTTCCTGCCAGTTCTTCATGTTGACGGACATGGATATCCCCTAATTCGCTATGTAGCGGGTTCGTAATTTCAGGTGGGTCCGAAGCGCTCGTCAGCGGCAACCGAACCCAGTCGGGAGGCGGCGAACCCTAGGGGCACGCCGCCACCTGAGTTCGGTTAGACGCGGCGACGCTTCGACGGACGCACACCATTGTGCGGGATCGGCGTCACGTCACGGATCGAGGTGATGTTGAAGCCAACAGCAGCCAGACCACGCAGCGCGCTTTCGCGGCCCGAGCCCGGACCCTTCACTTCGACTTCGAGCGTACGGACGCCGTGTTCGGCAGCCTTCTTGCCCGCATCGTCAGCGGCAACCTGGGCAGCATAGGGAGTCGACTTACGCGACCCCTTGAAGCCCATCATGCCGGCGCTGGACCAGCTGATCGCATTGCCCTGCGCATCGGTGATGGTGATCATGGTGTTGTTGAAGCTGGCGTTGATATGCGCAACGCCGCTCGTGATGTTCTTTCTGTCACGGCGCCTTACTTTGCCGGGTTCGCGTGCCATTGTTCCAGTTCCTTATATCTACGGAAGAAGGGAAAAGCGTCTGGTCCGGAGACCGACTGCTTACTTCTTCTTGCCTGCGATCGGCTTAGCCTTGCCCTTGCGGGTGCGGGCGTTGGTGTGAGTGCGCTGGCCGCGAACGGGCAGCTGGTTGCGATGGCGAAGACCGCGATACGAACGCAGGTCCATCAGGCGCTTGATGTTCATCGCGGTTTCGCGACGAAGGTCACCCTCGACCATGTGATCGGCATCGATGGTTTCGCGAATGCGCAGCACTTCCTCATCGGTGAGGTCCTGCACACGCGCGGTGTGCGAAATGCCAAGCTTGTCTGCGATCTGGACAGCCGTGGTACGGCCGATTCCGTGAATGTAGGTCAGCGCGATGATAACACGCTTGTTGGTGGGGATGTTTACCCCGGCAATACGAGCCACTTAATTCTCCATGCTCCACAGGGGTTTGCGATTGCGACCGCCCGGACCCCCTATCTCAACGCTCAATTCATCGACCGATTCTTGCCCACCTTGAAACGGCACCTGCTAGAAAACAGGAAAAGTCCGGTTGGCATACCGCGAATGGGCAATGCCTGCCGGACTGGGTTCGAACCTGTCGAATGAAGGGCGCGCTTACGTCGATTCGACAGCTGGGTCAACCGCCAAACACGCATAATCGACCGAGCCGCCGATATGGGAGGCTGGCGCTTTGTTTCAAGCCTTGCGAATACACCTCTTCTGCCGATCGGTCAAAAACGCTTTTTCGCGAAATCCCCAAGGCGATAAGGCGAGCCCAGGTCCTAGCCGTCTTCGGTAAGATCGCCGAATGCCTCGTCCACTGCCGAGGGTTCGGGCGCCTCCTCGATCACTGCCTCTGGGTCGATAGTGACAGGGGCATCATCCGCATCAGCCTGTTCTGCATCCTCGGCATCCTCGGCGGGGTCCCCATCGGGTTCCGGCAAAGCGCCGCTCGTGGGCGCCTCGATCACGCCGAGCAGATCGGCGAGCCGCGTCAGCTGGAGCGTCATCACGCCGTCCACCGCAGGCGCGATCACGTCGAGCGGATAGCGCATTTTGCCGCCGACATTGTATTCCCACACGATCCGCGTGGCGACCTTGCCGTCTTCATCCTCGATCTTGCTGAGCGCGATGGTCAGCACGCCGTTGACAGGCTCGCTTTGCAAGGGGCCGAGCGCGCCAACCATGCGCAAGGCGACTTCGGGATAGGCCTGCACTACGCGCATGTGCTCAACGCTGCCTTCGAGCGTGAAGCGCCCTGGCTCGTCCACTTCGGGAATTTTCTCGCAAAAGCACCCGCCCGCTTGCGGCCTCAGTGTGAGATTGCCGGCATCGCCCGACCAAGTGTGCTCACCCGACCACCAGCGCGAAGGGCTGATCAGCGCCAGCCAAACCTCGGTCGGAGTTGCATCGACGACCGCCTGATTGCGGGTAACGAAATGATCCTCGCCCGCCTCGACGATCTCGGCGGAATCGGGTGCGGTGGTTGCCGCCAGCATGAGTGCGGCGACAGAAGTGATGATAGTGCGGTGCAAATGCCCCTCCTCTTGTAGCTCAAGAGGTTAGAGCCAAGCGTGCGCGCTGCAAAGCCCGCTTTATGTATCAGGCGAGGATAGCGTCGATTGCAGCGGCGACTTCGTTGATGTCGGCCATTCCATCCACGCGGGTGACGATACCGCGCGTTTCGTATCCGGGGAGGATCGGCGCGGTCTTGGCGCGATACTCCGCCATGCGAGTGCGCACGGTTTCCTCGTTATCGTCAGGCCGGCGCTTGAACTCTGTCGAGCCGCAAGCATCGCAAACGCCTTCCTTGGCGGGCGGGTTTGCGGTGTCGTGGTAAAGTGCGCCGCAATTGGCGCAGGAAAAGCGGCCCGTGATCCGCTCGACAAGGGCATCGACATCCACTTCGAGCTCGATCACGTGATCGAGGCCACGACCGTGCTTTGCAAGCAATTCGTCGAGCTGTTCGCCCTGCGCTGCAGTGCGCGGGTAACCGTCGAAGATCGCGCCCTGCTCTGCCGGCATCGAATCGAGGTTTTCATCGATCAGCGCGGACACGATGGCGTCGGAAACAAGATCGACGCGTTCCATCACAGCTTTGGCTTCGAGCCCGA
>JAYPMZ010000052.1:5566-7461 GCA_038130205.1 Erythrobacteraceae bacterium
CTTTCACCGCAGCGCGCAGCATGTCGCCGGTCGAAAGCTGCTGCATGCCGTGGCGTTCAACAAGACCGGCGCTCTGCGTACCTTTACCGGCGCCCGGAGGACCAAGAAGAATGATGTTCACTGGAAGCAAACCCCCTTTTGCCGCGCCGGTTTGGTCCCGCGCGATTCTGGCTCATCATGCCAGCATGCGTTAGCGCATGCGACCCTTGAGCTTCGCTTTTTTGATGAGATCGCCGTACTGGTGCGCCAATAGGTGTGATTGCACCTGACTAATTGTATCAACCGTAACGTTGACCACAATCAGAAGGCTGGTGCCGCCGAGGAACAGCGGAATGCCGGTCTGGGCAATCATGTATTCGGGCACGACGCAGACGACGGTCAGATAGATCGCGCCGACGACGGTGATACGGGTGAGGACATACTCAAGATAGTCGGCGGTGCGCTTGCCCGGACGGATGCCCGGAATGAAGCCGCCGTTGCGTTTGAGGTTGTCGGCCGTTTCTTCGGGGTCGAACACGACCGCGGTGTAGAAGAAACAGAAGAACACGATGCCGAGCGCATAAAGCGCCATGTAGATCGGCTGACCATGCGCGAGATACTGATTCAGCGTCACGATAGTCTGGCCAAAACCGCTGGTGGTATCGAGCGAGTTCGAGGCGAAGGACGAAATCGTCAGCGGCAGCAGCAACAGCGAGCTGGCGAAGATCGGCGGGATCACGCCTGCGGTGTTGAGCTTCAGCGGCAGGTGCGAACGGTCAGCCTGCATCATGCCCTGTTGCGTCGCGCGCTTGGGATACTGGATCAGCAGGCGGCGCTGGGCGCGCTCGACAAAGCTGATGAGCAGGATCAGAGCGACAACCATGACTATGAAGCCGATGATGATCGTCGGCGCGATTGCGCCGGTGCGGCCACCTTCGAACATGTTCATGGTGAAGGTCGGGAACTGGGCAACGATACCCGCCATGATGATCAGGGAAACGCCGTTACCGATACCGCGCGAGGTGATCTGTTCACCCAGCCACAGCAGGAACATGGTGCCGCCGACGAGGCTGATGACCGCGCCGATGCGGAAACCGTAACCGGGATTGACCACAGCCTCGATGCCCTGCGCGCCGGCAAAACTTTCAAGACCCGTGGCAAGGAACCAACCCTGGATCGCGCACAGAAAGACCGTGCCGTAGCGGGTGTACTGGTTGAGCTTCTGACGGCCCGTCGCGCCCTCTTTCTTGAGAGCGGCGAGCGTCGGGTGCAGCGCCGAAGCCATCTGCACCACGATCGAAGCGGTGATATAGGGCATCACGCCAAGCGCGATCAGGCTCATATTCGCCAGCGCGCCGCCGGTGAACATGTTGAACATGTCGAGGATGGTCCCCTGCCCCTGCTCCGCCAGACGGTCGAGCGCAAGCGGGTTGATACCCGGCAGCGGCACGAAGGAGAGGAAACGGAAAACGATCAGCGCGCCGATCGTGAACCAGATGCGCTGCCGCAATTCGGTCGCCTGGGCAAAGTTACCCAGGTTGAGATTGCTGGCGATATTGTCGGCGCGTGATGCCATTTTTCGATGTCGATCCTGAACTCGATTGTCGGCCTGTTTCAGCCACGACACGCTAAATAGGTAGCGCGGGTGCGAATGTCGAACCCCCCGCGCGACTTTTCATCATCCCGGCGCATGACCGGGATGATGAATGTCATTATTCAGCTTAGGCCTTTGCAGCCTTGTTCGCTTCGTGGCGGGCTGCCTTCTTCTCGTGCTCGGGCTGCGCCGGAGCGATCAATTCGACGCTACCACCAGCCTTTTCGACTGCTGCAATCGCGCCTTTGGTTGCCTTGGCGACGACGAACTTGGCCTTGGCCGAGATCTCGCCCTTGCCGAGCAGCTTCACGCCGTCCTTGCC
>JAYPMZ010000052.1:7471-8955 GCA_038130205.1 Erythrobacteraceae bacterium
GTCCTTGCCACCACGCACGATGCCCGCTTCACGCAGAACTTCTTCGGTGATGTCCTTCTTGGCGTCGAGCTTCTTGGCGTCGATGAACTTCTGGATCATGCCAGTGTTCACCTCGGCGAAGTCCTTGCCGAACGGATTGTTGAAGCCGCGCTTCGGCAGACGCATGTGAAGCGGCATCTGGCCGCCTTCAAAGCCCTTGATGGCTACGCCCGAACGGCTCTTCTGACCCTTCTGGCCGCGTGCCGCGGTCTTACCCTTGCCGGAACCGATACCACGGCCGACACGCATACGACCCTTACGGGCACCTTCGTTGTCACGGATGTCATTGAGTTTCATGTGCACTCGCTTTCGCTTTCTGACGGCCCCACCATGGGGCTACGCGCTGTTGGAAGCGGCGCCCCTAGCGAATGGCGCGCTGCGGTGCAAGTGAAGTTTCGCTCGAACATCAATTGGTCGGCACCGTAGGGACGCAACGCCTCCCTTGCCCGGCAGCATCACGCGCAGTTCACAAAAACGACAAAGCCGCCCCCTTTCGGGAGCGGCCTTGCGTGTTCTTTGGTGCAGGTATCAGCCGCCTGGAGGCGGCGATACGTCGCGGATCAATCGACCACGGTCACCAGATGCGGGATCTTGGCGATCGCGCCGCGAACTTCAGGAGTGTCCTGACGCTCGACGACCTTGTGCATCTTGTTGAGGCCAAGACCGATAAGGATCTTGCGCTGACTCTCGGGACGACGGATCGGCGAACCGATCTGCTTGATCTTGATGGTAGCCATGTGTCGTTACTCCACAATAGCCGCAGCGTCGGCTTCGGCCTCTGCTGCGCTGGCGCCACCGCGACCGAGAAGGTCTGCAACCTTCTTGCCACGACGCTGTGCAACAGACTTCGGCGAAGTCTGGTCCTGCAGCGCGTCGAAGGTGGCGCGGATCATGTTGTAGGGGTTCGAAGTGCCGACCGACTTGGTGACAACGTCAGCAACGCCGAGGCTTTCGAACACGGCACGCATCGGACCACCGGCGATGATGCCGGTACCCGGAGGTGCGGTGCGGACGGTGACCTTGCCGGCGCCGAAACGGCCATTGCCGTCATGGTGCAGCGTGCGACCTTCCTTGAGCGGGACGCGGATCATCTTCTTGCGTGCAGCAGCGGTTGCCTTGGTAATGGCTTCCGGCACTTCGCGTGCCTTGCCGTGACCAAAACCGACGCGGCCCTGACCGTCGCCGACAACGACGAGTGCAGCAAAACCGAAGCGCTTACCGCCCTTAACGGTCTTCGAGACGCGGTTGATGTGAACCAGCTTCTCGATGATGCCGTCGTCTTCTTCCTCGCGCTTGCCGCGACGGTCGTCACGACCACCGCGACCACGACCGCGGCCACCGCGATCGTCGCCACCGCGGCCACGGCCACGGCCCTGGCGCGGGTTGCCGTCGTCGGCCTGAGCCGGCGACTGGTTATCAGCAGCTTCCGACGGAGTCTGCGCGAC
>JAYPMZ010000052.1:8965-18276 GCA_038130205.1 Erythrobacteraceae bacterium
ACGACCTTCGGTCGGTGCAGCCTCGGCGCCCTCGACGGGCGCGACGACTTCATTGTTGTTTTCGTCAGCCATAATCAGAACTCCAGCCCGCCTTCACGGGCGGCATCGGCCAGCGCCTTGACGCGGCCATGGAACAGGAACCCGCCGCGATCAAACACGACAGTGGTCACGCCTGCCTTCTTGGCAGCAGCAGCGATGTCCTTGCCAACCTGAACGGCGGCGTCGACATTCGCACCCGAAGCCTTCGCACCGAGCGTCGATGCAGCGGCAACGGTCTTGCCCTGCGCATCGTCGATGATCTGGGCATAGATGTGACGGCCGGTGCGGTGCACCGACAGACGCGGCTTGCCACCTGCGCGAGCGCGCAGAGCGGTACGGACACGCCGGCGGCGGCGTTCAAAGAGAGAGAGCTTTGCCATCTTACTTCTTCTTCCCTTCCTTGCGGAAGATATACTCGCCGCGGTACTTGATGCCCTTCCCCTTGTAGGGTTCGGGCTTGCGCCAGCGACGGATCTCAGCAGCGAACTGACCAACGGCCTGCTTATCGATACCCGAGATTTCAACCGTGGTCTGATCGGGAGTGTTGACGGTCAGGCCTTCCGGCACGTCCAGATCGACATCGTGCGAATAGCCGAGCTGAAGCTTGAGCTTCTTGCCCTGAGCCGAGGCACGGTAGCCGACGCCGGTGATTTCGAGCGTCTTCGAGAAGCCCTCGGTCACGCCTTCAACCAGGTTCGACACCAGCGTGCGCTGCATACCCCAGAAGGCACGCGCCTGCTTGCTGTCGTTGGCCGGGTTCACGGCAATTTCGTCACCCTCGACCTTGTAGTCGATAAGGTCGGACAGGCCCATCGAGAGAGTGCCCTTGGGGCCCTTCACGCTGAGCGTGCCGTTTTCGATCGTAGCGGTGACACCGCCGGGGATCGCGACCGCTTTTTTACCGATGCGGCTCATTAGAACACCTCCGCCAGCACTTCGCCGCCGACGTTGTTGTCGCGCGCTTCAGCGTCCGAAAGAACACCGCGCGGAGTCGAGACGATGGTGATGCCAAGGCCGTTGCGAACATTCGGCAGTTCCTTCGAACCCGAATAGACGCGGCGGCCAGGCTTGGAGACGCGAGCGACATGCTTGATCGCCGGCTCGCCTTCGAAATACTTCAGTTCGATCCGCAGCTGCGGGTGCTTGCCCGAGGTGTCGTCGCTGTAGCCACGGATGTAGCCTTCGCGCTGAAGCACTTCGAGGACGTTCGCACGCAGCTTGGAAGCGGGCGACAGGACGGAGTCCTTCTTCGCGCGCTGGCCGTTGCGGATGCGGGTGAGCATATCACCCAGAGGATCGGTCATAGCCATCTGTTAATTCCTCACCAGCTCGACTTGGTCAGACCGGGGATCATACCGCGGTTGCCGAGTTGACGCAGTTCGATACGATTGATGCCGAACTTGCGATAATAGCCGCGCGGGCGGCCGGTGGTGGCGCAGCGATTGCGCACGCGGGTCGGATTCGCATTGCGCGGAATCTCGGCCATCTTGAGACGCGCGATAAGACGCTCGGTCTCATCCAGGCTCTCGTCATCTGCGATTGCCTTCAGCTTCTCGTACTTCGCTGCGTACTTCTTAACGAGCTTCTTACGACGCTCGTTCTTGTTGATCGAACTCAGTTTCGCCATTGGACTTAAGCTCTCTTCCTATGTGTCTTGCTCAAGTGGAGACGGCTTACGCCGCCTCCTTCTGATCGCCTGCTTCACCGATGAACGGGAAGCCGAACAGACGCAGAAGCTCACGGGCTTCCTCGTCGGTCTTGGCGGTGGTGGTCACGATGATATCCATGCCCCGAACCTTCTCGATCTTGTCGTAGGAGATTTCAGGGAAGATGATCTGTTCCTTGATGCCCATGGCGTAGTTCCCGCGGCCGTCGAACGACTTGGGGTTGAGGCCACGGAAGTCGCGAATGCGGGGCATTGCGATCGTCACCAGACGGTCCATGAATTCATACATGCGGTCACGGCGCAGGTTGACCTTGCAGCCGATCGGCATGCCGTCGCGCAGCTTGAACTGTGCGATCGACTTCTTGGCCTTGGTGATGACCGGCTTCTGACCGGCAATCAGCGCCATTTCTTCAGCAGCCGTCTGGACCTTCTTCTTGTCCTGGCTCGCTTCGCCCACACCCATGTTGAGCGTGATCTTTTCGAGCTTCGGGACCTGAAGACGGTTGGTGTAACCGAACTTTTCGGTCATCGCCTTGACGATTTCTTCTTCGTACTTCGCCTTGAGGCGCGGAGTGTAGCTATCAGCCATCGATGGTTTCCCCCGACTTCACAGCAACACGCACCTTCTTGCCGTCCTTCTCTTCGAAACGGACGCGGGTGGGCTTGCCATCCTTGGGATCAGCCAGAGCAACCTTCGAAATGTGCATCGGAGCCGGAGTACGGTCGATGCCACCCTGCGGGTTAGCCTGGCTCGGCTTGCGGTGACGGGTCGCGATGTTGATACCCTCGACAACGATCTTGCCGTCTTTCGGCATGACCTTGGACACGGTGCCGGTACGGCCCTTGTCCTTGCCCGAGAGCACGACGACTTCGTCGCCCTTCTTGATCTTTGCAGCACCCATGATCAGAGCACCTCCGGAGCGAGCGAGATAATCTTCATGAAGCCGCGGCCACGAAGCTCACGAACCACCGGGCCAAAGATACGGGTGCCGATCGGCTCCTCGTTCTTGTTGACCAGCACGGCTGCGTTGCTGTCGAAGCGGATCACGCTGCCATCGGGACGACGAACGTCCTTCTTGGTGCGCACGATCACGGCGCGATGAACGTCGCCCTTCTTCACTTTTGCGCGCGGCTGGGCTTCCTTAACGGAAACCACGATCACGTCGCCAACGGAAGCAAACCGACGCTTCGACCCGCCCAGTACCTTAATGCACTGGACGCGCTTAGCGCCGCTATTGTCCGCGACGTCGAGATTGGATTGCATCTGGATCATTGATCCGTTTCCTTCTCTTGGCTTGCCAAGTCACCCGATACCAACCGGGGCCTGACAGTTCCTACGTCTAATTAGTTACCTGCTGCCTCGACATCGAGGTCAGCTTCGATTGCCTGCACACCGCCGGCCACGACACGGTCCTTGACGGTCCAGGTCTTGGTCTTCGAGATCGGCTTGGTCTCTTCGATGCGGACCACGTCGCCAATGGTGAATTCATTGGTTTCGTCATGCGCATGGTACTTCTTCGAGCGACGGATGATCTTCCCGTAAAGCGGGTGCTTCACCTTGCGCTCGACCAGTACGGTCACAGTCTTGTCGGTCTTGTCGGAGGTGACAGTCCCGACGAGGATACGTTTCGGCATTGTCTAGCTCCTTAAGCCTTCGCTGCCGTAGCAGCACGCTCGTTCTGCAGCGTCTTGATCTGAGCGATCGTGCGACGCACTTCGCGGATACGCGAAGGCTTTTCGAGCTGGTTGGTCGCAGCCTGGAACCGCAGATTGAACTGCTCGCGCTTGAGCTCGGTGAGCTCGGCGGACAGCTGGTCGTCAGTCTTGGTGCGAAGATCTTCGGTGTTAGCCATTATTCGCCTCCCAGGTGCGAGGTGTCGCCAAAGCGGGCAACGACCTTGGTCTTGATCGGAAGCTTCATCGCAGCGCGTTCAAAAGCGAGCGCGGCGACTGGACCGGGAACGCCATCGAGCTCGAACAGGATTCGGCCCGGCTTCACGCGAGCAGCCCAGTATTCGACCGAACCCTTGCCCTTACCCTGACGAACTTCAGCCGGCTTTTTCGAGACCGGAACATCGGGGAATACGCGGATCCAGAGACGGCCCTGACGCTTCATGGCGCGGGTGATCGCACGGCGAGCCGCTTCGATCTGGCGGGCGGTGATACGCTCAGGCTCGAGAGCCTTGAGACCATAGGCACCAAAGTTCAGCGTGGTGCCGCCCTTGGCTTCGCCTTTGATCCGGCCCTTGAAAGCCTTGCGATACTTGGTTTTCTTCGGTTGCAGCATTTCTCAATACCCTCAGCGAGCCGGACGGACGCCGGAAGTCTGCGCTTCCATCATCAGGCGGTCTTGGGCGGTCGGATCGTGAGCGAGGATCTCGCCCTTGAAGATCCACACCTTGATGCCGATGATGCCGTAAGCGGTAAGCGCTTCGGTTTCGGCATAGTCGATGTTCGCACGCAGCGTGTGGAGCGGAACGCGGCCTTCGCGATACCATTCAACGCGTGCGATTTCAGCGCCGCCGAGACGGCCCCCGCACACGATCTTGATACCTTCTGCGCCGAGACGCAGAGCCGACTGCACCGCACGCTTCATTGCGCGACGGAAAGCGACACGGCGAACCAGCTGGTCGGCGATGCCCTGAGCGACGAGCTTCGCGTCGATTTCCGGCTTGCGGATCTCAACGATGTTCAGCTTCACTTCGCTATCGGTCATGGTCGACAGCTTGGCACGCAGCTTTTCAATGTCTGCGCCCTTCTTGCCGATAATGACGCCCGGACGCGCAGCATAGATCGAAACGCGGCACAGCTTGGCCGGACGCTCGATCACAACCTTGGAGATCGCTGCCTGCGGCAGGTTCTTCATGATGTACTTGCGGATCGTGATGTCTTCCTTGAGCAGACCGGCATAGTCACGCCCTTCGGCGTACCAGCGGCTGTCCCAAGTACGGTTGATCTGCAGGCGCAGACCGATCGGATTGCTCTTCTGGCCCATGGTTTACGCCTCTTCCTGTTCGCGAACGACGATGCGCAGCTTGCTGAACGGCTTCAGGATGCGGGTCGACTTACCACGACCACGCGTGTGGAAACGCTTCATCGTGATCGACTTGCCCACCGAAGCCTCGGCAACGACGAGAGCGTCGACGTCGAGATCGTGGTTGTTTTCCGCATTGGCGATCGCCGAAGCGAGAACCTTGCTGGCGTCGCGCGCCATCGCCTTCTTAGAGAAGGAGAGGATGTTCAGAGCCTCTTCGGCCTTCTTGCCGCGGATCAGCTCGGCAACGAGGTTGAGCTTCTGAGCCGAACCGCGAATCTGCGTGCCGACTGCCAGCGCCTCATTGTCCGCAACGCGGCGGGGAGACTTTGCCTTACCCATTATCGCTTACCCTTCTTGTCAGCCGCGTGGCCGGGGAAGTTGCGCGTCGGAGCGAACTCGCCAAGCTTGTGGCCGACCATTTCTTCCGAAACGGAAACCGGGATGAACTTCTGACCGTTGTAGACGTTGAACGTGAGCCCAACGAACTGCGGCAGGATAGTGGAACGACGCGACCAGGTCTTGATCGGCTTGGTGTTGTTCGCTTCCTGTGCGTCCTCGGCCTTCTTGAGAAGGCTGAGCTCGACAAACGGACCTTTCCAGACGGAACGTGCCATGTCGGATTACCTCTTCTTCTTCGCGTGACGCGAACGGATGATCATCTTGTCCGTCTGCTTGTTCTTGCGGGTGCGGGCACCCTTGGTCGGCTTGCCCCACGGGGTAACCGGATGACGGCCACCGCTGGTGCGGCCTTCACCACCACCGTGCGGGTGATCGACCGGGTTCTTTGCAACACCGCGAGTAAGCGGACGACGGCCCTTCCAACGGGTGCGACCAGCCTTGCCGAAATTCTGGTTCTGGTTGTCGGGGTTCGAAACCGCGCCAACCGTACCCATGCAATCGGCGCGCAGGTAACGCTGCTCACCCGAGTTGAGACGCACGATTACCATCCCGCGGTCACGACCGACGAGCTGGACATAGGCGCCTGCCGAACGGGCGATCTGACCGCCCTTGCCCGGCTTCATCTCCACATTGTGGCAGATGGTGCCGACCGGCATCTGACCGAGCAGCATGGCGTTGCCCGGCTTGGTGTCGGTCTTTTCACCGGCAACCACCGTGTCGCCGACAGCGAGACGCTGCGGGCAGATGATGTAAGCCAGTTCGCCGTCTTCGTACTTCAGAAGTGCGATGAAGGCAGTACGGTTCGGGTCGTATTCGATCCGCTCGACGGTCGCAGGGACATCCCACTTGCGACGCTTGATGTCGATGAAACGATACTTCTGCTTGTGACCGCCGGCGATACCGCGCGAGGTCACATGCCCCTTGTTGTTACGGCCACCGGTCTTGCGCTTGCCTTCGGTGAGCGACTTGATCGGGCCACCTTTGTGCAGCGCCGACTTGTCGACCAGGATAAGGCCACGGCGCGCCGGGCTTGTCGGTTTATAGTTCTTGAGTGCCATGATCCGCCTCAGATACCGCTGGTGATGTCAATCATCTCGCCTTCGGCGAGGGTGACAACAGCCTTTTTGAAATCCGAACGCTTGTAGGGCTTGCCCCGCCAGCGCTTCGTCTTGCCCTTGGTCACGATGGTGTTCACCGCCACGACCTTCTTGTCGTAGATGGCTTCCACCGCTTCCTTGATCTGCGGCTTGGTCGCGTCATTCGCTACCTTGAACACCACCGCATTAGCTTCCGACGCCATGGTCGACTTTTCGGTGATGTGGGGCGCGAGGATCACGTCGTAGTGCCGCGCGTCGACTGCTTCTTTCTTAGCCATTGAAGCGCGCCTCCAGCTTGGCGACCGCATCCTTGGTAAGGATCAGCGTGTCGTGGTTGAGGATGTCATAGACGTTGGCACCAGCAGCCGGGAGGACATTGACGCCCTTGAGGTTGCCAGCGGCCTGCTTGAAGCCCGTGTTCACGGCATCACCGTCGATCACGAGAACCTTGCCGCCAAAGCCGTTCTTGTCGAAGTGACCCTTGAGCGCCTTGGTCTTGGCATCCTTCAGGTCAAGGCTTTCGAGAACGACGAGGCCGTCCTTCGCCTTGGTGCTGAGAGCCATCTTGAGGCCGAGAGCACGGATCTTCTTGTTGAGCGACTGGTTGAAGTCACGCTTGCGAGCACCGTGAGCCTTACCACCACCGATGAAGATCGGAGCAGCGCGGTCGCCGTGACGAGCGGTACCACCGCCCTTTTGCTTGCCGTACTTCTTGCCGGTGCGCGCAACGTCCGAACGCTCACGCGTCGGGCGGGCGGTGCCGCGGCGGTTTTCGAGCTGCCAGGTCACGACCCGGTGCAGGATGTCAGCGCGCGGCTCGACACCGAACACGTCATCCGACAGTTCGATATCGCCCGAGGCTTTCCCGTCGATATTTTGGACCTTCACCTTCATGGCTTAGTCTTCCTTCTTCTCTTCAGCTGCCGGAGCGTCTGCTTCGGGAGCCGGAGTATCTGCAGCGGGTGCTTCGTTAGCGGGAGCGCCTGCCTCGACGATCGCTGCCGGGAACGGCAGGTCGTCGGCAGCAGCGAGCTTGATCGCGTCGCGAACGAGCAGCCAGCCATTCTTCGAGCCGGGAACCGAACCCTTAATGAAGAGCAGGCCGCGATCGGCATCGGTACGAACGACTTCGAGGTTCATCTGGGTGCGCTGACGGTCACCCATGTGACCGGCCATCTTCTTGCCCTTGAACACGCGGCCCGGATCCTGACGGTTACCCGTCGAACCGTGCGAACGGTGCGAGAGCGAAACGCCGTGCGTTGCACGCAGACCACCGAAGCCCCAACGCTTCATGGCGCCGGCAAAGCCCTTACCCTGCGTGTGACCGGTGATGTCGACCTTCTGGCCGGCAACGAAGTGGTCGGCGCTGATCAGCGAACCAACCGGCACGAGGCCGTCTTCGTTTTCAACACGGAATTCCGCGACGCGCTGCTTGAGGCCAACACCGGCCTTGCCGAAGTGCTCGCGCTGCGGCTTATTCACGTTCTTCTGTTTCGCTTCACCGGCACCGAGCTGGACAGCGAAATAGCCGTCGTTGTCTGCGGTACGGTGCGAAACGACCTGGCAATCTTCCAGAGCGAGAACGGTAACGGGCACGTGCCGTCCGTCCTCCTGGAAGAGGCGGGTCATCCCGACTTTCTTTGCGATCACGCCAGTGCGCATCGTCAGTACTCCTTCACAGAGGCACCCAAGGGACCATCCCAGAGGTGCGTGCCAACCCAAATTTTTATGCTGCTCACCCCGTCCGGGCTGATGCCTCCTTCCGCGGCCTGCGGAGCTTGGCGAGACGGAGGACGCAGCCCGAACTTGATGTTCCCTAAAGAACGTTCGGCGGTATCCAGATGTCTTGCGGGCCGTTTCCGACCCGCGGGGCCATCAGGGGCCCAAATTTTCGATCCGTTTAACGTCCGGTCGAACGACGGCGAAATCGCGGGGCTTAGGCCAGCTTGATTTCGACGTTCACGCCAGCAGCGAGGTCGAGCTTCATCAGAGCATCGACGGTCTGGGCGTTGGGCTGCACGATGTCGAGCAGCCGCTTGTAGGTGCGCACCTCGAACTGCTCGCGCGACTTCTTGTCGATGTGCGGGCCGCGGTTCACGGTGAACTTCTCGATACGCGTCGGCATGGGAATGGGGCCACGAATAAGAGCACCCGTACGACGCGCGGTGTCTGCGATTTCGCCAGTTGCCTGGTCGAGAACGCGGTGGTCGAACGCCTTAAGGCGAATACGGATATTCTGTGCTTCCATTACCTATACCAATGCGAAAGAGCCAAAGAGAGGTTACCCTCTCCCAAAAACAAAAGGCCTGCCCCGCTTCAGGATATTCGGCGGGCGGCCCTCAAATCTCGTTACAGCGGAAACGAATCTCCGCTGAAGTTGGCGCGCATATATCGGGAGCACAGGATTCTGGCAACCCCGAAACCCTCAGATTTTTGCGTGTGCCTGCTCGGTCGTTTTCGCGGCGGGATCGCCGGGAATCTTCCTCACATAAATTGGGGGCCGGAACGCTTTGCGCCCGGCCCCCGAATTTTGCGTCGCCCCTCACGGAGCAGTCGACTTACTTGGTGATCTTAGCAACCACGCCCGAGCCGACGGTACGACCGCCTTCACGGATTGCGAAACGCAGACCTTCGTCCATGGCGATCGGAGCGATCAGCTTGACGTTGATCTTCACGTTGTCGCCCGGCATCACCATTTCGGTGCCTTCGGGAAGGATCACTTCGCCGGTCACGTCGGTGGTGCGGAAGTAGAACTGCGGACGGTAGTTGGCGAAGAACGGCGTGTGACGGCCACCTTCGTCCTTCGACAGAACGTAGACTTCTGCTTCGAACTCGGTGTGCGGCGTAACCGAACCCGGCTTCGCGAGAACCTGACCACGCTCAACTTCTTCACGGCCAACGCCGCGGATCAGCGCGCCGATGTTGTCGCCTGCTTCGCCGCGATCAAGCAGCTTGCGGAACATTTCAACGCCGGTGACGGTGGTCTTGGTGGTGTCCTTGATGCCGACGATTTCAACTTCGTCGCCAACATTCACAACGCCGGTTTCAACACGGCCGGTGACAACCGTACCAC
>JAYPMZ010000053.1:0-11798 GCA_038130205.1 Erythrobacteraceae bacterium
GGTGAAATAGACCGGCAGCAACACCTGCACTGCCAGCATGTTGCGGGCATACCACCAGACGCCAACATAGATGAGACCCGCAGCCGCAAAGGCCAGATGCAGCACGATCGCATCGGCCAGCATCATCATCACATAGGCGCGCAGCCGCCGACGCTCGAGCGACGGCGCGACTGCATGGTCTATTCTGTTGGCTTGGACCTCATCTAGAAGCGGTCCTGTCAGCTTGTTCATTCGTGTAGCACCCCCTCAGAGCACCCAGGGGAGCCCCTTAAGGAATTTCCCTTATGACTTCTTAGCCCTGTTACACGGAAATGATAAGTTTTCGCGACTGCGAAATGGATTCTGTCCGATTATGCTACCGTTTGGCGGCAAATCTCGCGATTTCAGTAAGATCGTGCGCGAGCAACAGTTCGGCGGTCTGGCTATTGGCCAGCAAATTTTGATGCAGCGCAACAAGGCGCGGAATCAGCCGGTCGAGCTTAACCCTGTTCCACCGAGCCAACTGGCCTCGGACCTCGCGCTCTTCTTTCCAGAAAATGCCGAGCCGGGCCTTTTCGCCGCGGTCGAGATTGTCGATCGAGCCGCGCGGGCCGATCCTTGCTGCAATTTGCGCCAGCAACGCCGCCCGCCGTTCGATTGCCAACAACAGGCCAACAGGGTTCAGCCCCAGCTCGCGCATGCGCTTCAATTCGGCAGGCAATTTGCCCAATTCTCCACCCAGCACCGCGCTGACCACAGGGCCGAAGCCGTCCTCTTCATTGGTTGCGCCGATTTCGGCGTAATCCTCGATCGATGCGGTCTTGGGCGATTGCGAGGAGGCGTCGAGATAGAGCGCGAGCTTATCGACCTCGCTCTGCGCCAGCCGCACGTCGAGGCTCGCCCCGCGAGCAATCCGTTCGGCCAAATCGCCACCCAGCCGCAGCCCCGCAGCATCGGCCATCGCGCGCACCGATACGGCAACGCTCGATAAGTCCGGCGGATAGAACATTGCCACCAGCGCATCGGGACGCTTTTCGAGCAGCTTTGCGGTGCGCGATTTGTCAGTCGCGGAAGTCGCCACCACCAGCACGGGCGCGGCATCGCCTCCGCCCACTTCGCCCGTTTCGATCAGCGCTTTGAGTGCGTCATGCGCTTCGTCGCCATTGGCGCGCACGAAGATGTGGCGGCTGTCGCCAAACAGCGAGGATGAGCGCGCCTCGTCACCGAGCATGGCCGGATCGCGCTTGAGGTCGCTCTCTGACAGCTCGACCCGCTCGCCTGCATCGGGCATCGCTTCGACGATTTTGTTGGCAGCGGCAGAGGCGCCCGCTTCATCGGGACCGCAGAAAAAGAAGATTGAAGCCTGCGTGACCGATTTGGGCAGGCCGCGCGCAAAGTCCTGACCCTTCGCCTTCATCGGGCCGTCACTCGCTGCCCCGCTCGCGCCCGTTTTCCCTCAGCGCGAGTGCAATGCGGCGCGTCATACGCTCGGCCACATCCTCAGCCAGATTTTCAAGCGCGCGCTGTTCGCCGGCGATGGTCGCATATTCGGACGAAACCACGTCGATACCGGCATCCGAACCCGAGGTCGCGTCGAGCAGGATCTCGCCGGTAGCCAGGTCGATCAGCTGGTAACGCGCGCGCAGGATCCGACGCTCGCGGCTGATCGTGTCATCGTTCAGCACGCCCAGCGCTTCGAGCGAGTCGTCGAGCCGCACGTCGAGCCGGTATTGCGGCGTCGTCTCGCCCGCGACGCCCAGCCGTTCCTGCAAGGCATTGCGCACCAGCCAGCCATCACGGCCCGGAATCGCGGGCACATCGACCGCCGCCAGCCCCTGAGCGAGCGAGCTCGACGCGCCGCCCGCATACATCGGCTGCAGCCCGCACCCCGCAAGGGGCGCGACCAAGGCGACAGCCATCAAGGCGGCGCGCATACGCATCAGGTTACGATATTCACCAGCCGGTCGGGCACCACGATCACCTTTCGGATTGCTGCTCCGTCGATCGAACGCTGGACGTTCTCGCTCGCCAGCGCAAGCGCTTCGAGGTCTTCTTTCGACGCACCCTTGGGCGCGGTGAGCGTGTCGCGCAGCTTGCCCATGTGCTGGACCGCGATGGTCACTTCATCTTCGACGAGCATCGCCGGATCGTGGGCGGGCCATTCGGCATCGGCGATCAAGGCGCTGCTGCCCAGCTTGGCGTTCGCCTCTTCTGCAAGGTGCGGCATCATCGGCGCAATGAGGTGCAACACAGTGCGGATCGCGAAATTGCGGCTCGCGCTCGGCGCGGCCTTTTCGGCGGCGCCGGTAAGTTCGTAGATGCGGGCAACCGCCTTGTTGAAGGACAGCGCCTCGATATCGTCGGCCACAGCGACAATTGCCTGATGCGCCTTGCGGGCGAGGGTCTTGTCATCCCCGGTCGCGCTCTCGTCGATCTGGTCAAACAGGCGCCAAAGGCGCTGGACGAAGCGCCAGCAGCCCTCGATGCCCGCTTCGGACCACGGCAGGTCGCGCTCGGGCGGGCTGTCGGACAGCATGAACCAGCGCGCGGCGTCGGCGCCGTAATTGGCGATGATCGCGTCGGGGTCGACAGTGTTCTTCTTCGACTTCGACATCTTTATGACGCGGCCGATATCCACCGGCTCGCCGTCGGCTTTCAATGTCGCGCCGTCGGAGGTGCGCTCCACTTCCTCCGGCGAATACCACACGGGCTTTTCATCCACGCTGCGGCCATAGGTTTCATGCGTCACCATGCCTTGCGTGAACAGCGCGGCAAACGGCTCCTTGACCTCGAACTTGCCAAGATGGGCGAGCGCGCGGGTCCAGAAACGGGCGTAGAGCAAGTGCAGGATCGCGTGCTCGATCCCGCCGATATAGTGCTCCACCGGCATCCACTTGGCGATCTCGTCCGCGTCGAACGGCTTGGCCGCAGGCTGCGAGGCGAAACGCAGGAAGTACCACGAACTGTTGGTGAACGTGTCGAGCGTATCTGTCTCGCGCCGCGCCTTTGCGCCGCATGAGGGGCAATCGACATGCTTCCATGTCGGGTGGCGTTCGAGCGGGTTGCCCGGCGTTTCGAAGTCCACATCGTCGGGCAGAGTGACAGGCAGCTGGTCCTTGGGAACCGGCACGATCCCGCAAGTCTCGCAATGGATGAAGGGAATCGGCGTCCCCCAGTAGCGCTGGCGCGAAATGCCCCAGTCGCGCAGACGCCAGACGGTCGTGCCCTTGCCCCAGCCGCCGTTTTCGGCGCGGGCAATGACTTCGGCCTTCGCATCCTCGACGCTCATGCCGTCGAGGAAGTCCGAATTGACGATGACACCGTCGCCGCTCTCGGCCTCGTCGCCCATCGGAGCATCGGCCTGGTTCGCGTCCTTGGCGACTACGCGCGCGATTGGCAGATCGTACTTGGCCGCAAATTCGAAGTCGCGCTGGTCGTGGCCCGGCACACCCATCACCGCGCCCGTGCCGTAATCCATCAGCACGAAGTTGGCGATGAACACCGGCAGATCAGCTCCCGTGAAGGGTTGCTTTGCCGTAATCCCGGTGCGGTAACCCAGCTTTTCAGCGGTCTCGAGCGCGGCGGCGGTGGTGCCGCCCTTCTTGCACTCCTCTATAAAGGCCGCGACTTCGGGATCGTCTTTCAGACCCTGCGCAATCGGGTGATCGGCAGCAATCGCACAGAAGCTCGCGCCGAAGATCGTGTCGGGGCGCGTCGTGTAAACGGGCAGCGTCTCGCCATTCGAGAGATCGAAGCTGAATTCCAGACCGGACGATTTGCCGATCCAGTTTTCCTGCATCAGCTTCACCTTCTCGGGCCAGTCGTCGAGCGTGCTCAGCCCGTCGAGAAGGTCCTCGGCAAAATCGGTGATCTTGAGGAACCACTGGTCGAGTTTGCGCTTTTCGACTTCCGCGCCCGAGCGCCAGCCCTTGCCGTCGATCACCTGCTCATTGGCGAGCACGGTCATATCGACCGGGTCCCAGTTCACTTCGGACGAGCGGCGATAAACGAGGCCGCCCTCATACATGTCGAGGAACAGCGCCTGCTCGTGGCCGTAATATTCGGGGTCGCAGGTGGCGAATTCACGGGTCCAGTCGAGCGCGAAGCCGATGCGCTTCAACTGCGATTTCATCGCCTCGATATTGGCATAGGTCCATTCACCCGGATGGACCTTCTTTTCCATCGCGGCGTTTTCGGCCGGCATGCCGAAGGCGTCCCAGCCCATCGGGTGCAGCACTTCATGGCCGCGCATCTTCTTGTAGCGCGCGAGCACGTCACCCATGGTGTAGTTGCGCACATGCCCCATGTGGATGCGCCCCGAAGGATAGGGAAACATCTCGAGCACGTAGCTCTTGGGCTTCTCGCTGTTCGAATCAGCGGTGAAAGTGCCAGCCTCTTCCCACGCGCGCTGCCAGCGCCCGTCGGCAGAGGACGGATCGAATCTTGTATCGGTCATGGAAATGCTCGCTAATGCCCCTGCGCAACTGTGCAAGGACTTTGGCGCAGAAGGGGTGTTTAGCCCTGCACGGCCTTCCGGCGCAGATCACGGGCGCGGGTGAGGATAATGTCCTCGAGCTTCTGAACCGTTGCAGCCTGTACCGGCGCTTCGACCCAGCTGCCGCCCTGTGCGACCTGACGGCTCGCCGAGACGCGCAGCGCGTCGGCGCGCAGGTCCTGATCGAGGATCGTCACCATCACCTTGACCCGCTCATTGGGGTTCGAAGGATTGGTGTACCAGTCGGTTACGATCACGCCGCCAGCGCTGTCCGCCGATGCGAGCGGGGCAAAGCTGAGTGTGTCGAGCGCACCGCGCCACAGATAGGCATTGACGCCGATCGTGTTGACCTGCGCCGCTGCAAGTTCGGTGCGCGGGCGGTCATTGCCTCCGCATGCGGCCAGCAGGCCCACCGCGCCGAGCGCAGCGATGATGCGGGTTGAGTGCGAGATGGCGGTTTTTGCGCGTGTCACTGACAACTGTGTCCTTCGTTTGGCTCTTGCGCTGCTCTATAACGGGCCTGCCCCATGCGGCAAGGCCCGAAGCAGAGGCATGCCCTGCTAACATCCCGGCGGCTGTATCGTGGCTGAACCTGTCTGGGCGGTGCACCACTTCGGCCCCGTTTTTGCCGCTGCCTTCGACTTTGGCTGCACTGCTCATAATTTTATTTCGACAAGCGATGCACCGATTCCGGTCGATTCGCATCGGCTGCTGTGTGCTGGACGCAACAGTCGATCATCTAAGCCACTCTGCTCTTGTGGAAAAGATTGCCATCAGCGCTGTCACAAACCTATCCTTTTTAATCGGTAAAGCACCGAGTCGCTGGCCTTGGGGGAAATACTCAGCCAAGGTTCAGGGAGAAAACGGTCAATATGGCCGTATTTGAATGGGGCGAGTCGCAAGACGCCGGGATAGAAGCAGGGCTGATGATGGCACGGACGGACATTCAGACTACGGGAAGGCAGCGCAAGCTGTCGCGGCTTGCCGCGCCCGTGCTGGGTGCAAGTGCTGCGCTCATGCTCGCTCTGCCGTCCGCCGGTTTGGCGGTCGTCGGTTTGGGTTCGGGCGACGAGATCGGCAGCGCGAACGGCTCCGGCGCTTTCGAATTGTTCACCCCCGCATCGGTCGACCCCGACCTTGCTGCCCGTGTCGCCGAAAAATCGCGCGAGCGCGGCATCCGTTTCACGCCGGTTGGGGCAAGCGGCGCCGATAGCGAGCGCACTATAACCGTCGCCGTTCGCGTCGATGGCAACACCGCTCGCGCCATTTCGGTCCGCAAAGCGGGCGATATGACGCCCGGCACCGGAACGGGCATCGCAGGCTTGCAGGCCAGCCGCTTCAACCTTGGCACCGCCCGTGGTTATCAGAGCTTCGCTCGACTGCAGGCCAGCACGCCCGCATCGGGTCGCGCAGCGGTCGCAGAGAACCTGCGCGACATCTCGATGCCCGACCTCGCCGAATTCGCGCCCGCGCAGCCGACGCGCGAAGACAAGCCGAGCCGCCTCCAGCCGCGGATCGAGCTTGAGGACGAAGCCATCGCAGGCCGTTCGCCCAACACGCTCGACGCGCTGGGATCGCAGACCGTGGACGTTGGCGGCGCATTCCGCTTGTCGCCCAATCTCGACGTGACTGCCGGTGTGCGCCTGTCGCAAGAACGCGACCGGCTCGACCCGCTGACCAATTCGGTGCAGGACAGCCAGGCCGTCTATGTCGGGACGCAAATCCGCTTCTGATTACCTTCACCATACCCGCACCTCGAAAAGCCGATACATACCCCGCCCACCGGCGGGGTTTTTTGTTGCCACAAACCAAGCTCTCGCTAATCTCGACTTGAATGCAATGAGGGAGAGTAGAGCATGAGCCGGGTAGCCATCGTCACCGGGGGGACGCGAGGGATCGGGGAAGCTATCTGCGACCGCCTCCAGCGTCAGGGCCATACCGTCATCGCCAATTACGGCGGCAATGATGCCGCAGCACAGGCGTTCACCGAGAAGACCGGCATTCCCTCCTACAAATGGGACGTCGGCGATCACGAAGCCTGCATCGAAGGCTGCGCCATGGTCGCCGAGAAGCATGGCGCGATCGACATCGTCGTCAACAACGCCGGGATCACGCGTGACGGCACGCTCCACCGTATGACTTATGACGACTGGAACGACGTCATGCGCATCAATCTCGGCGGGTGCTTCAACATGGCAAAAGCGACCTTCCCCGGCATGCGCGAGCGTGGCTGGGGCCGGATCGTCAATATCGGCTCGATCAACGGGCAGGCGGGCCAATACGGCCAGGTCAATTACGCCGCCGCCAAATCGGGCATCCACGGCTTTACCAAAGCGCTGGCGCAAGAAGGCGCGAAATTCGGCATCACCGTGAACGCCATCGCGCCGGGCTATATCGACACCGACATGGTCGCCGCCGTGCCCGAGCCGGTGCTCGAAAAGATCGTCGCCAAAATCCCTGTCGGCCGGTTGGGCCAGGCCGAGGAAATCGCGCGCGGCGTCGCTTTCTTCACGTCTGAGAACGGCGCGTTCATGACCGGCTCGACCATGAGCATCAACGGCGGTCAGCACATGTACTGATTGCGCGCGAGGGGGCGGGCTCACGATGCAATTGCCGTGGCGCAAGACGGCGAAGGACAAGATTTTCTTCAATTACCGGCGCAGCGATGCGCAAGGCTTCGCGGGGCGGCTTGCGGATTCGCTGGCCCGCCACTTCGGCAGCGAGCGTGTTTTCCGCGATGTGACCGGCATCGACTATGGCGCGGATTTCGAGCAGGTCATCGTCGTATGCATCGAACAGGCCTGCGCGGTGATCGTGGTGATCGGCGACGGCTGGCTGAACGCGGTCGATGATCAGGGCAATGCGCGGCTCTCGAACGAGAGCGACTATGTCGTGCGCGAGATCGAAGCGGCGCTTGCAGGCGGCATCGTCGTCGTGCCCGTGCTGATCGGCGGGGCGACCATGCCGCGCCGCGAGGAATTGCCGCCGCGCCTTGCCGATCGCAATGCCATCACGATCAGCAACGAACGCTGGGCCTTCGATGTTGAACGGCTCGCCAAGGTGTTGGCGATCGATGTCGGTCGCAGTGGTCATGCTGGCGCTCGTCGCATTGGCGGGGTTCCGCGAGAAATAGGCTGCTTTCCCGCGCCGAACCGCACTCCCTGCGCGGCAGACCTATGCCCCCGTTTTACCGAAAATTAAGCACGCTCGGCTACCTTCGCTTAGCAAAGGTTATTTTTGCCTAAGGGACTCCCTCGGGAGATGGCGGGAAGAGCAATGGACACACGCAAGACAGCAAATGCAGGGGCCGCTCCGGGCGGGACCGAAACGCACTACTCGCGCGCGGCCGCGCTGATGCTTCGGCGCGCCAAGCTGGTGTGCGAGACGGGCGAGTATCTGTGCCTCATTCGTGACGTGTCAGAATTGGGTGTCGGCCTCGGCTTCATGCACGAAGTGCCGCCCGAGCCGCGCACGCTGCTGCAACTCGCCAACGACCTCACCTATCCGGTCGAACGCATCTGGACCGGCAAACGTCAGGCCGGATACCGTTTCGGCGGCGAAATCACCGTCGACGCCTTCCTGCGCGAACAATCGCCGCATCAGGTGCGCCCGCTGCGCCTCTCGATCCCGGGGACCGTGCGCATCGACGAGGGGCGCAAACACACCGATGTACGGCTGCTCGACATCTCCTGCGAGGGCGCGAAGATCGCCAGCCAGGCCGACTATGGGCACAGCCGCCTGCTTGGTTTCAACCTCGAAGGGCTGCCACCGCAGCTGGCGCAGGTGCGCTGGTCCGAAGGCGGTCGCCACGGTCTGCGCTTCCAGCACCCGTTGAGCACCGAGGAGCTGGCGCTGTGCGCCTTGCACCTCCAGCCCAACGGTCAGGGCCGCTCGAACGGCTTTGCCCGCCTGCTGGCAAAGGCACGAGCTGCCTGATCCGGTTGAAGCACGGGCCAGTTGAACGATTCGACACGCGAGGATTACGAGCACAGGTGCGTCGTTCAGCTACACCCTCTTCCTAGTCACGCATGCGCGGATATGCTGCGGACAAGGTGCATCGGGGCTGGTACGGAGGACTGATGACTTCGCCCTATCACCCGCCGATCAAACGCTCGATCGCGATCGATGGTCACAAGACCTCAATCAGCCTCGAACCGCTGTTCTGGGAAATGCTCAAATCCGCTGCCGAGCAAGAGGATTTGCCGGTGAGCGCGCTGGTCGCCCGGATCGATGCGGAGCGGATCAGGGCCGAAACTCCGCCCGGTCTCGCCAGTGCAATCCGGGTGTGGCTGGTCGCCCGGCCCTAGTCGTCGACCCGCTCGATATCGGCGCCAACCAGCTGGAGCTTCTCCTCCAGCCGTTCGTAGCCGCGATCAAGGTGATAGATACGCCGCACGGTCGTCTCGCCCTCTGCCGCAAGCGCGGCGATGATCAGGCTCATCGATGCGCGCAGATCGGTCGCCATGACTTCCGCGCCGGTGAGCCGCCCGGGACCCTTGACGATGGCGGTGCGGCCTTCGGTCGAAATATCTGCACCCCTGCGCGTAAGCTCCGGCACGTGCATGAAACGGTTTTCGAAAATCGTTTCCTTGAGCACGCTGGTACCCTCGGCCTTGCACAGCAGGCTCATCAGTTGGGCCTGCATATCGGTTGCAAGGCCCGGGAACGGAGCCGTGGTGAGGTCGGTCGGCTTGAGCGGGCCGTTGGCTGCGACGGTCACGCTCTTGGTATCATGCGTCACATCGAGCCCGATCTTTTGCAGCGCGTGGATGGTCGAGGCCATATCGTGTGCATTCGCGCCGACAAGCCGCACTTCGCCGCCGGTGATCGCCGCCGCGCAGGCGTAGGAGCCGGCCTCGATGCGGTCGGCCATCACTTGATAAGTCGCACCGTGGAGGCGCTTCACGCCGTGGATGGTGAGATCGCTCGAACCGATGCCTTCGATCTCTGCACCCATCGCGACAAGGAGATTGCACAGATCGACGATTTCCGGCTCGCGCGCTGCATTGAACAGCCGGCTCGTGCCATTGGCGAGAACCGCCGCCATCAGCGCGTTTTCGGTTGCGCCGACAGACACGACGGGGAAGTCGAAGTCGCCGCCCGGCAGGCCGCCGTCGGGTGCCATGGCTTTGACGTAGCCCTGCGTCAGTTCAATCTCCGCACCGAAGGCTTCGAGCGCTTTCAGGTGCAGGTCGATAGGCCGGTTGCCGATCGCGCAGCCGCCCGGCATCGAGACGGTCGCCTCACCCATGCGCGCCAGCATCGGGCCGAGCACGAGAATGGAGGCGCGCATCTTGCGCACCAGATCATAGGGCGCGACGCTGGAGGTAATGCGGGTCGCCTCCATCGTCATGACGCGGCCGAAATCTTCCGGCCTTGTGCCCTGGATCGCGGTCATCACGCCGAACTGGTTCATCAGGTGCTGGAAACCGTCGATGTCGGCAAGTCGCGGCAAATTGCGCAGCGTCACCGGTTCCTCGGTCAACAGTGCGCAAGGAATAAGCGTTAGCGCGGCGTTTTTCGCCCCGGAGATCGGAATGTCGCCCGAAAGGCGGTTACCGCCGCGAATGATGAGTTTGTCCATAAGAATTGCCTTAGCGAAACTCGCATGGCGCGCAACTCAACTGAAACATGCTTGCGCGATTGCTGCCGCAACATTGACCTTATCGGTGCGAACATGCAGGTCATAAATACAAATCGAGAAAGCGAGATATGAGCCTCAAGCCGATCAAAAAAGCCGTTTTTCCCGTCGCGGGGCTGGGTACCCGCTTCCTGCCAGCAACCAAGGCGATCCCCAAGGAATTGCTGCCGATCGTCGATCGACCGTTGATCCAATATGCGGTGGACGAAGCGCGCGAGGCGGGGATCGAGCAGATGATCTTCGTCACGGGTCGCGGCAAGAGTGCCATCGTCGAGCATTTTGATGTCGCCTACGAGCTTGAGGCTACAATGAACGAGCGCGGCAAGGACCTGTCCGTGCTCGAACCCACCCGCGCCACACCCGGCGATATCATCACCGTCCGCCAGCAGGTGCCGATGGGTCTGGGCCACGCGATCTGGTGTGCGCGCGCTATTGTCGGTGACGAGCCTTTCGCGATCTTTCTCCCCGACGAGTTGATGATGGCGCATCGCGGCGGGGTCGGGTGCATGAAGCAGATGGTTGATTCCTATAACGAAGTTGGCGGCAATCTGATCAGCGTGCTCGAAGTCCCGATGGAGGAAGTGTCCAGCTACGGTGTGATCGATCCGGGTGCGCAAAACGGCGCGCTGACCGAAGTCAAAGGCCTGGTCGAAAAGCCGCCTGTTGCCGATGCGCCTTCGAACAAGATCGTCTCGGGCCGCTACATCCTTCAGCCCGAAGTGATGCGCACCCTCGAAACGCAGGGGAAAGGCGCGGGCGGCGAGATACAGCTGACCGATGCCATGGCGCGGATGATCGGGACTCAGCCGTTCCACGCGGTGACTTTCGACGGCAATCGCTACGACTGCGGCAGCAAGATCGGTTTCGTCGAGGCGACACTCGCGCTGGCACTGGAGCGCGAGGACATGGGCGCCGAAGTGCGCGCAATGGCAGAGCGGCTGCTGGAGCAAACCTAAGAAAGAACCCCGCCGCGCCGGGTAGCGCAGCGGGGTCAATCTTTTGCTCGGATGCGGCCTATTCGGCGGCTTCGTCCTTCGGCTCTTCGCCTTGGACTGCCAGACCTTCAGGTTCGACATCAACCTCGTCGAAGCTCAGCTCCGAAAGTTTCTTGGCGGCCTCGCCCTTGGGGTCTTCCGCCGCGGCCTGCACCAGCGTGCCGAGGGAGGAACCGTCGAGACCGAGTTCTTTCATCAGCCCATCGAGCACCGGCGCCTGAGCGCGATAGGCGAGTGCGGCTGACACGGCGTCGCTGGCGAGATTGCCCGAACCGCCGACCGGACCGCTTCCGCCTTTTCCGCCCAAGCCGCCGTTGGTGAGCCCGTCGACCTGCACGATCTTGATCGAGTCGATAGCTTCCATCGGCTTCGCGCTCTCGCGGATGACCTCCGGCAGCACCTTGAGCAGCGCCAGCTTGGTCTGCAGGCTGATCTGGTCCATCGAGAGGATGTTCGCCGCCTCGTTGACCGCACGCTGACCGGCAGCTTCGACTTCGAAGCGCACACGGTCGGCTTCGGCGCGCAGGACCTCGGCGTCAGCCTGACCCTTTGCTTCGAGCCTTGCGGCCTCGGCGCGATTGGTCGCCGCGTCTTTTTCGGCTTCGGCTTCGACCTTGATCCCGATCGCTTCACGTTCGGCCTGCTTGGCAGCCTCGATCAGCTCGATCTTCTTGAGACGTTCGGCAAC
>JAYPMZ010000053.1:11808-17781 GCA_038130205.1 Erythrobacteraceae bacterium
GTCGTCACCTGCTCTTCGGCCGCCACTGCCAGTGCACGCGCTGCGTCAGCTTCGGCTTTCGCCTGACTTTCCTCGCGAGACTTGTTCTGGACCGCGATCTGCTGTTCCTGACGAGCGATTTCGAGTGCCCGCTGTTGATCGATGCGTGCCTCTTCGACAAGGCGGTCAGCCTCGATCTGCTGGGCATCAACCTGCTTCTTGGCCTCGATCCGCGCGGCATCGGCCTCTCGTTGGCGCTCGGCCTGTTCGCGGGCGATTTCCGAAGATTGCGCGGCGCGGCGGATTTCGACTTCGCGTTCCTGCTGGAGGCGCGCATATTCCTTGTCGCGCCCGATTTCGAAGCTGCGCGTGTCGGCTTCGAGGTTCTTGGTCTCCATCTGCACACGGGTGTCCTGCTCGATATCGTTGCGCAATTTTTTGCGCGCCTCGATCTGTTCGGTGAGCTTGGTCAGACCTTCCGCGTCGAAGGCGTTGTTGGCATTGAAGTGCTCGATCGAAGTCTGGTCGAGACCGGTCAGCGAGACCGATTCGAGCTCGAGACCGTTCATCGCAAGGTCGTTCGACGACACCTGCTGCACCTTCTGAACAAAGTCGGCGCGTTGCTCGTGCAGTTCGTTCATGCTCATTCCCGCCGCGACCGAACGCAGCGCATCGACGAACTTGCCTTCGACGAGGTCCTTGAGCATTTCAGGCTGCATCGTGCGCTGGCCAAGCGTCTGCGCGGCCATTGCGATAGCGCCCGCGTCAGGTCGCACACGGACGTAGAATTCCGCCTTCACGTCGATCCGCAGGCGGTCAAGTGTGATCAATGCTTCGCCATCGCGGCGCACCACCGAAAGCACCAGCGTGTTCATATTGACCGGCATGGTCTCGTGAAACACCGGAAGCACCAGCGCGCCGCCGTTCATCACGACCTTTTCGCCGCCAACGCCGGTTCGAACGAAGGCAATCTCCTTCGAGGCGCGACGGTAGAGCGTCGTGAGGAAAATAAAGAGGATGACAAGCAGCGCAAAACCGCCGCCTGCGAACATCACCATAGTCCAGAAATCCATATTCCCTCCAATCAATCTCTAACGGTTCAGGGCCGCAACATCGGGTTCTCGTATGTGACGCCGAAGAAGAGTTCTCCTTCGCGGCGCACGAGCAACACGGTCTCGCCCTCGGCCAGCTGCGCACCTTCATCATGCGGTTCGACCATTACAAAATGGGGATGCCCGAAAACATCTTTGACTTTGGCGCGCGCAGGCGAGCCGGCGCGCGACGTTCCGGTCTGGATCACCGCGTCGCGGCGGACGAGGCTTTCCAGGCCCACAGCAGAGCTTTCGTCCTGCGGAATAATGCGCCCCAAAGGCCGCACCAGCATGCCGTTGATCGGCAAGGCCGTTGCGGCTGCCAGCAATGATGCGAAGCCTGCTCCTAGCGGATCGCCGGTCACGCTGCCGATCACCCACTGGCCGAGCACGCCGACCAACGAGAACACAAACAGCAGGCAGGAAAGCCAGATCAGGAACGGCACGCGCCCGATACCGAGCACGCTGAAGAAACCGTCCATAAAGCCGCTGGCTTCGAGGCCATCGGCAAGATCTGCGTCCATATCGATACCGATATCGACATCACCGCTATCGAACATGTCGCCTGCGCCGACCACTTGCAGGATTGCAATGACGAACAAGGCGCCAAGCGAGATGGCGAAAGGCAGGTTGTGCGGTTCGAGCAGGATCATACGAACACCCCTCTCATCGAGGCGCGGGGCGACCCTGCAACGAAGCCCGCTGCATGACCTGCAACCGAGCTTTTCCAAGTTTTTCCCATGCGGAGTCTATTAGCACATGTTGTTGCATTCTGACAGTAAAATCGGACATCGCGCTCCGATAGTACTCGATAGTAACTCTATTGAACGCTCAATACTTGTATTGTTGCGCAGGGCTTCCCATATCCAAGACTTGGACTTGCAAGATCACACAGGTTTGATCTTCAGCGGCAAGGTCTTCAGCCCTCCAACAAAGGTTGACTTGGATCGCGCAGGTTCGCCTGCCAGTTCGACGCTTTCGATGCGGTCGAGCAAAACCTCGAACAATATTCGCATTTCCAGCCGCGCCAGATGCAGGCCGAGACATTGGTGCGCGCCCGCTCCGAAGGCGAGGTGGCGATTGGGTGTGCGCGCGGCATCGAAGCGGCCCGGATCGTCGAAGACGGCTGGATCATGGTTTGCCGCGATATAGTTGATCATGATCCAGTCGCCCTTGGCGATGGGTTGACCGCCGATTTCGGTGTCTTGCGCAGCGGTCCGCATGAAGTGCTGCACCGGGCTGGTCCAACGGATCGCCTCTTCGACAATGCCGGGTAGCAGCGACCGGTCCGCGCGCACGCGCGCCCATTGTTCGGGATCTTTCGCGAGCGCCATCATCGCGCCTGCGGTGCTGGCAGACGTCGTGTCATGTCCGGCGGCCGCAACGATAATGTAATAGCCCATCATATCGCGGTCATTGAGCGGTTCGCCATCGACGGTGGCATTGGCAATCGTGCTCGCGACATCGCCTTGCGGATTGGCACGCCGGTCGGCGGTGATCTTGGCAAAATACTGCTCGAAATTCTTCACCGCGCCAGCGACGATCTGCGTGATCGCTTCGGGTGAGAGATCTTTCATGCCCGACTGGTTGAGGTCTTCGTCCGACCCGCCGAACATCTGCTGCGTCAGCGAGAGCATCAGCGGCTCGTCCTCTTCTGGCACCCCCAAAATCTGCATAACGACATGCAACGGATAGGGCGCGCTGACGAGTTTGCAGAAATCGACCTCTGCGCCTGCTGCGATCAGACGATCGACCGTCGCGCTGGCGATACCGCGGATCTCGTCCTCGATCGTGCGCAGGTTCTTCGGCATGAACCAGTCTTGCGTGAGCTTACGGTATTTCATGTGAACCGGCGCATCGAAGGTGACGAGGCTCGCCACCATATGTTCGGTTCCGCCGCTGAACGCCTTAGCGAACTCGATCCCTTCGGTAAGACTGAAGACGACCGTGCGCGGATTGTTGAGGAAGGTCGCATTGTCCTTCGACACGCGCATCACATCTTCGTAGCGGGTGACGAGCCAGAACGGCGGGTGGATACCGGGATCGCCCGCATCGACCCATGCCACCGGCGTTTCTTCACGCAGACGATCAAATGTGTCGAGCACCGGATCCCATTCGGCATAGGCGGCGGGATCGATCACCTGTCGAGCCGTGACCGGGTCGAGGCGCGGTTTGTCCTGCGCAGCCATTAGGCAGCCTTCCCTGCACGCGCCTTCGCTTCGAATTCGTCCCGCAACTCACGCTTGTAGAGCTTGCCATTGGCCTCGCGCGGCAGATCGGGGCGGAAATCGAACAGCTTGGGCATTTTGATCCGAGCAAGGTTCGGCGCGAGATAGTCGCGCAGTTCCTGCTCGAGCACCTCTCCGGCCTCGGCCATATCCATCGGCTGCACCACCGCGACGACCTTTTCGCCGAGATCGGGGCATGGCGCTCCGATGACGGCTGCGTCCATTACCTTCTCGTGTGTAGCGAGCAGGTTTTCGATTTCCTGCGGGTAGATGTTGACGCCGCCTGAAATGATCATGTGACTCTTGCGGTCGGTGAGGAAAAGATAGCCTTCCTCATCGACATGGCCGATATCGCCGAGCGTCATCCAGCCCTTGGGATGCATGGCATCGGCGGTCTTGGCCGGATCGTTGTGATAGGTCGGCAGTATCTCGTTCTCGAAATAGACCACTCCGTCGGTGCCTGCGGGAACCTCCTCGCCGTCAGGACCGCAGATATGCAGCTTGCCGTAGATCGCAGTGCCGACCGTGCCGGGGTGGGTGAGCCATTCGGGGCTCTTGACGAGCGTCATCCCGATACCTTCGCTGCCTGCGTAATATTCATTGATGATCGGTCCCCACCATTCGATCATGTCCTGCTTGATCGGAACCGGACACGGCGCTGCGGCGTGGAGCGCGCGCTGATGGCTGGAGAGATCGTAACGGGTGCGAATTTCGGGATCGAGCTTGAGGAAGCGGACAAAATGGGTCGGGACCCACTGGCTGTCGGTAACCTTGTATTTTTCGATCGCCTGCAAAGCCATTTCCGGCTCAAACTTCTCCATCATGACGACGGTCCCGCCAAGCCGGTGCACCACCGATGACCACCCGATCGGAGCCGCGTGGTAGAGGGGCGCAGGCGAAAGATAGACCATCGATCCATCGGTCGGCATCCCGGCCCCCATGACGGCAAGCCCCATCAGCGCAACAGGGGCATCGACCGCGGGGTCTTCGGGAGGTGCCGGACGAATACCCTTGGGCCGCCCGGTTGTGCCGGAGGAATAGAGCATGACCGCACCGGCGCTTTGGTCGGGGATCGGATCGACCGGTTGCGCCGCAAGCGCATCGCCGAAATTTTCGGCACCCTCGCCATCGGCAATCAGGATTTTCAGATCGGGCAGCTCGGCCCGCACGCCAGCCAGAACATCGGCAAAGGCGGTCGAAGTGATCAGCAGCTTCGCCTCGGCATCCTTGATGATGTATGAGACTTCGGGTGCGGTCAGCCGTGTCGAGATGGGAACCAGCATTGTTCCGGCCCGCTGCGACCCCCAGATCAGCGTGTAGTATTCGATCCGGTTCTCGAGAAGCAAGGCAAAGGCGTCTCCTGCACCCAGCCCGTTTGCCCTCAGCAAATGGGCGAAGCGATTGGAGTTCGCGTCCATTTCGCCATAGGTCATCTGCTCGCCGCTGCCCGCCATGATTACGGCGGGATGATCGGGTCGGGTCGCGGCATAAGCGATCGGATGCATAGTCATGTGTCTCTCCCTGACAGCCGTCCGTTTCCGAGCTCCGGGCTGCGGAAAGGCGGCTGATCCTTGAGTGGGAGACTAGCGAAGCACCACGGGCACTCAAGTGAAAATCAATGCGGAATTGCAACTGATTGGGAGAATTTTCGCCCGGGCCGCGCACATGAAAAAAGGCGGCGGGAAAACCCGCCGCCCATACTCGGACACCCTCTCCAATGTCCGACCCCGCTTCCAGGCGGGCATTCCTTGTCGCAGCTTACTCGCCGCTGAGCGCACCAACGCGGCGCCGACCCGGCAGCATGTTGGCCTGACTCTCGGCTTCAGCTTCAATCTGAGCCAGTCGAGTCTGCTCTTCGGATTCCTTCATATAGGGAATCGGGTTAACCGCAAGCCCATCGACGCGCACCTCATAGTGAAGGTGCGGGCCAGTCGAGCGTCCGGTCGAACCGACATAGCCGATTACGTCGCCCTTGTTCACGCGATCACCTGCAGCAACTGCGAGGCGCGACATGTGTGCGTAACGGGTTTCGAGATCGGCACCATGATCGATGCTGACGTAGAGGCCATAGCTGGAAAACCAGTCGGCGCGACCCACGATACCGTCGGCCGTCGCGTAGATCGGCGTGCCGGTCGGGGCGGCCAGATCGACACCCTTGTGATTGCGACGCTGGCGCAGAACCGGGTGGTCGCGCATTCCGTAGCCACTGCTCATCCGCGAACCTTCAAGCGGCATGCGCGAAGGAACCGAAACGGTCGAGCGTTCAATGATGGTGGCAGGCGCGCCCGGCGTTTCCGGTGCAGCGGTTTCAACCGCCGACCAGCTTGCGAAAAGTTCGCTGAAACGTTCGTCGGAATTGCCGTAACCTTCGTCCTGCGCTTCGCGAACGGGTTCGGTGATGTCGGCTGCTGCGGCGTTGGCGGAACTGTTGGCCATCGCAGGGCTTGCAGCGATCAGCGTGGTCGCGACGCCAAGTGCGGCGGCGAGCTTGGAAACAGAACGCATGATGCGCGAATTCATATTGACCCGGTCCTGACTGGCGTTTTGACGCCATTCTTTACGTTAGGTCGATCGCGCCTGATGCTTAATGGTGGGCTCGTATTGGCCCGGCGGCGCGCTTCAACCGTTTGCCGGAATCTTGTTCCCGGCGGTGTGAGGACCGGGATTGCGGCGAT
>JAYPMZ010000054.1:0-2098 GCA_038130205.1 Erythrobacteraceae bacterium
CTGTTCGAAGCGCGCACGCTCGGCGGCGTTCAGTTCGTCGATAGAGCGGCAGGGCAGGGCGTTGACCGCGACCTCCACCCCGTTCTCGCGCAGGAACGGCATAAGCTCGCGTAGTGAGACAGCGAAGTAGAACTCGGCATCCGACCCGTCCGAATCCGCGCCGAAGCTGTTGACGCCGAGCACGCGCCCGCAGCCGTCGAGCAGCGGCCCGCCCGAATTTCCGCGCGCGATAGGGGCGGTGTGAAGGATGGTGTCGAACTGGCGGCTCGGGCGCTCACCCGACAGGAAACCCCGCGACTTCACCGGCGGCTGTGCGCGGAAGATATCGCGCATTTCCAGACCCTGCGCGAGATCGACATTCATCGGATAACCGAGCGCGGACACCTCGCCCATGTCGCCCGAAACACCGCCCGCGATAGTGAGCGGCGGCAGGCGCAGCGTGCCGGTGGAAATTTCGAGCAGCGCGAGATCGTTGCGCGGAGATACGGCAAGGACGCTGGCGAAGGTTGCCTCATCGCCGTCGCTCGGCACGATGCCGATGCGCAGAGTGTCGTCGAGCAGTGCCTCGCGCACGACATGGGCATTGGTCACGATCCGTGTCGGCGTGACCGCAAAACCGCTGCCATGGCTGACAGGGGTCATGTCGTCGCCCGAACGGTCAATTATGACCACACGCACCACACCGCGCGCCGCCGCATCGACATCGCCCGGATCGGCGGCGGCAGGAACGGCTAGCGCTGCTGCCGCGGCGGCCAATGCGATCATGCATAGCCGCGTAAACCGGAGCATTTGTGCGCAGAAAGTCATGGTCGAGCCTTCGTCCATCCTGAAATTACATATGACCTTGAAATGCGGGTGATGGCCATTGCATACAAACAGCACGCTTTTGTGTGCTCGCTTTCTCGACCTTCTTGTCGGCCAAATCAACAGGACCATTACCATGAAACCTGCAATCCTCTTGCCCGTCTTTGCGGCCCTGGCCATCCCGGGAGCAGCAGCCGCGCAGTCGACGGCCGATTTCAACTGGCGTGGCGAATCGTTCTCGCTCGCAATTCCCGACGGCTACTGTTTGCCCAAGGGCGAACAGATTGCGATCACGCAGGCAGCGGCGGCAGGCGACTCGCAGAACGAGACGGTGGTCCACCTCGAACGCTGTGGCACTTTTGGGGAGGACTACATCCTCATCAAAACCCCTCGCAATATGCCTCCGCTGGACATGCCGAAGGCGCAGTTCATCGATCTGGTTTCTGACCAGTTCACGCAAGAGAACGTGCAGGACGGGATCAATCAGGGTTCCGAGGACGTTTCGAATATGAGCGACGGGAAGCTCAGCATCAGCCAGCGCGATTATGGCTTTGTCGGGACTGACGATGAATGCGTGGTCATGGCAGGGTCGATGGAGCTGCGTTCGCAAGACGGCGCGGTCGAGGTTCGCGTCGGCAGTTGCCTGACGCTGGTGGGGACGCGGAACTTTGCGATCCATTCCTATGACAACCGCCCGGGCGGGGCGGGTGCGCAGACGCTCAGCCAGCGCAGCCGGCAGGTGGCGGTGGCGATCTCGCTCAAGTGAAACCGCGCCGACATTGACCGCAAGCCGCGGGATGCGCTTAGGTGACGGGCGAGGCAGACACTTCGTCATGACACACAACGCATCCCTGACCGACGACGAGCGCTGGCAGATCGCGCTGGCGAAGGATCGCCGCTATGACGGCGCCTTTGTGACGGGCGTCCATTCGACCGGCATTTACTGCCGTCCGTCCTGTCCGGCTCGTGCCCCGTTGCGCAAGAATGTGCGCTTCTATGCGAGGTCTGCCGATGCCGAAGCGGCGGGCCTGCGCGCTTGCAAGCGGTGTTCGCCCAACACGCAAAGCGCCGAGGAGGCCTGCGTGCTCGCCGCAATCAAGGCGATACGTCAGGATGGCGCACAGACGCTCGACCAGTTGGCGGAGCTGACAGGCTACTCGCCCACGCACTTCCAGCGCCTGTTCAAGCGTACCGTCGGCCTTTCGCCTGCCGCTTTTGCGCGAGCCTTGCGTGAAGCGCGGGTACGGGAAGCGCTGGAGAGCGGGGCGAGCGTGACGCAGGCACTGTATGAGGC